>JBOGRS010000039.1:0-16936 GCA_050749685.1 Thermoplasmata archaeon | reverse complement strand
TCTCGGCGGGGGAGGACTCGAGTTCGGCGCCCTGATGGCGGCGTTCACCCTCGGGATCATGGTGGGGGCATTGACCGCCTCTTCGCTCCACCTCGCGCCCCGCCTGGGCCGCGTGGTGGTGGCGGTCTCGGTCCTCGCCGGGCTCGGGATCGCGACCCTCGCGCTCCTTCCTCCCCCCGTCGCCGTCGCGCTCGTCCTGATCGGGGTGGGCTTCGGGGTGGGCGCACTCAACACCGCGTTCTTCACGGCCGTTCAACGGATGGTTCCGAACGCGGTCCTGGGTCGCTACCTGAGCCTCGATGAGGTGGGCAGCCTCGCCGCGGTCCCGGCCGCCCAGATCCTCGGAGCCGTTGCGATCGAACGGCTTGGGATCTCGCTCACCTACCTTCTTGCCGGGGTGGGGTTCATGTCCGTCGGATTCGTGGCGGCGCTCGTCCGGCCCTTGCGGGACCTCAGCGACACCCCGATCGCGTGGACGCCCGACCCCGACCGCGCACAACGTCCGAACGTCCCCCCGGGACCCGCGGGCGCGCCGGAACCCCGGGTTCCTCGCCGGAGGCGCCCTTAAACCTATATAGGAGGCACGGTTCGCCGCCCAACCATGCATTATCCTAAGTCCGTCTCGACCTACTGCCCGAAGTGCAAGGTGCACACGGAGCACGAGGTCCAGAAGAGCAAGAAGCGGCCCGCCTCCGAACTCAAGTGGGGGCAGCGACGTTTCCGGCGCGCCACGAGCGGCTACGGCGGCTTCCCCCGCCCGAAGCCGGAGGGCCGCGCGAAGGCCGTGCGGCGCGTCAACCTCCGCTACACGTGCAAGAAGTGCAAGTACACCGTCCAGCCCGCGAGCTGGCGGGCGAGCCAGCTCGAGCTCGTGGAGCACTCCTCGTAACGAAGGATCCATGCGCGAACCTGCACCGTTCTGGGTGGTGAAGTGCCCGGACTGCTCCGGCGAACAGACGATCTTCAGCCGACCCTCGACCACGGTCAACTGCTCGGTCTGCGGCGCGACGCTCGCGACCCCGACCGGCGGGAAGGCCGCGCTGCGCGGCGAACTCCTGCGGCCCGCGGGTAGCGCGTAGGGGTTCTTCGTCGATGGCGCTCCGGGCCGAATACCCGGACGAGGGGGACCTCGTCGTCGGGACCGTCACGTCCATCCGCAACTTCGGCGCGTTCGTCACGCTCGACGAGTACAACAACCGCGAGGCGTTCATCCATCTCTCCGAAGTCGCGACGGGCTGGGTCAAGTACATCCGCGACCACATCCGCGAGGGCCAGAAGATCGTCGCGCGCGTCCTCCGGGTGGACACGTCGAAGAGCCAGGTCGATCTCTCGCTGAAGCGGATCAACGACCACCAGCGACGCGAGAAGATCCAGACGTGGAAGAACGAGCAGCGCGCCGTCAAGCTCCTCGGACTGGTCGCCCAGGGGCTATCGATCGAGCCCGAGGCGACCCACGCGCTGTTCGCCGAGGACCTGGTCGAGCGCTACGGCTCCCTCTTCCAGGCGTTCGAGGTCGCCAGCGCCGACCCGAAGAAGTTCCAGAAGGAGGGAGGGAAGGGCGCATGGGTCGCCGCGTTCCTCAAGATCGCCCACGAGAATCTCGTCCCGCCCCACGTGACCGTCCGCGGCACGCTCGAGGTGAGCGACCCGTGCCCCGATGGGGTCGAGCACGTCCGCGCGGCGCTCCTGGAGGCGGAGAAGGTCGACCCGCAATCCATCACGGTCCAGTACGTCGGCGCGCCGCGCTACCGCGTCCAGGTCGAAGGGACGCAGTACAAGCAGGCGGAGGAGCTTCTGAAGCACGCCACCGAGGCGGCGATCGCGAAGATCAAGAGCCAGGGTGGCGAGGGGTCGTTCGCGAGGGCATGACGGAGTCGCTGTTGCACATCTGCCGCGCCTGTTCGACCTATACGCTCCGCACGGAGTGCCCCCACGGGCACGGCCCGACGCACACCCCCCATCCCGCGCGGTTCTCACCCCAGGACCGTTGGGCGAAGTACCGGCGCGCCCTGATGGAAACGGTCGCCACCGGTCGGAGCCCGCCCTAGAAGGAGGAACGAAATCGATGTCCGCATCCATGCACCGCATCAAGGTCGTCAACGACATCAGCGAGCTCGTCCCCGTGCTGCGGGCCGTCGATTCCCCGGTGAAGCTGAAGCTCGTGCAGCGCCTGGCCGAGAGCTGGCTCACGGAGGAGGACGTCCTGCGCGAGTTCGGCAAGGAGGGCGTGCGCGCGCTCGCCTTCTTCGAGAAGCTCAAGCTGATCGACACGCGCTGGGTGGCGCGCGAGGGCCGCCGGCAGCCCGACAAGTCCTACCACTTCTACTATTCGACGATCAACATCAACACCACCGCCCCGCTGTCGGAGGTCTCCGAGATCCTCGCGATCGCGAGCATGGAGGAGAAGGCGTACGCGAAGCTCGAGGCGAAGATCTTCGAGGCCGTCGGCGAGACCGGTCGTTTCTTCTCCGACGTCGCGGAGGAGCTCGGGATGTCCCCGACCCGCCTCAAGGGCCTCGTAAAGCGTTCCGACAAGCTGGAGTACCGTGGTCACCGGATCGAGCGGTTCCAGGCGCATCCGGAAGCGTAGTCCCGCCCCGACCGTCGATGTCCTGCGCATCGGCCATCGACCCGGCCGCGACCCTCGGCTCACGACCCATCTTGCCCTCGCGGCCCGCGCCCTCGGCGCCCGCCGGATGTACCTTCACCCTCCCGACCCCGCGCTCGCCCAGCGCGTCGAGGCGCTGCGCCATCCGTGGGGCGGCGCGTTCACGGTCACCGGCGTCGAGGAGTGGCGCCCGGTGGTCCGAGCCTTTCCCGGGGCGGTCGTCCACCTGACGATGTACGGCGAGCCCCTCGACCGCGTCGCGCCGAAGCTCCGCCGAGAACCCGCGATCCTCCTCGTCGTCGGCGGCGCGAAGGTGCCGAGCGCGCTCTATCGGCTCGCGACCTACAACGTGGCCGTGGGCCACCAGCCGCACAGCGAGGTCGCGGCGCTCGCGCTCGCCCTCGACCGCGTGCTCGGACTCCCGGGCCCCGTGGCCCTTCCCGGGGCAGAGCAGCGGATCGTGCCGATGCGACGGGGCAAGCAGGTCGTCGGCGTGACCCACCGAGGGAGGGCCCGGTCGTGACCGACGATGGGCCGATCGCTCCCGGCACGCTCCCGATCTCGACCCACGCCCCCGGGAAGTGCATCGTGTTCGGGGAACACGCGGTGGTCCACGGTCGTCCCGAGCTGCTCCTCGCCGTCGACCTCTACACCCAGGTCGTCGTCCAGAGCGCGGCGGCCTCGGTGCTCAACGGGGACCCCCGCGCGTCCCGCGACCATCCGTACTTCGCGGCGGCGCTCGAACGTCTCGGGTCCGGGATGCCCCCCCTCGACGTCCGCACGGTCTCGCGGGTTCCGCGCGCCGCCGGCCTGGGGTCGAGCGCCGCCTTCTGCGCGGCGCTCGCCGCCGCCCTCCTGAGCGCGACCGGCGGGGCCTCGCGCGCTCACCTCGCCGAGGTCGCGTTCGCGATCGAGCGGGCGGCGCAGGGGGTGGGGAGCCCGGGCGACACGTCGGCGTCGGTCGGTGGGGGATTGCTCTCCGTCAACGTCGGGGCGGACGATCCCCTCTGGTCGCTCACCGACGGCGAGCACGTCTGGGAGGTGCGACGCGTTCGCGACCCATCGTGGGTCTGGCTCGTCGCGTTCTCGGGCGTTCCGCGATCGACGGGCGACGCCGTGCGCGCGGTGGGCGAACGGCTCCGCCGCCCGGACGGCGCGATACTCCTCGACCGGTTCACGCAGGTGGCGACCGAGGGGATCCGCGCGGTCGAACGCGAGGACCGCACCGAGGTGGGACGGTGCATGATCGCGAACCAGGAGCTCCTCGTCGAGGTGGGAGTCTCCCATCCTCGCCTCGAGGCGCTCCTGACGGCCGTAGCGCCGTTCTCCCACGGGGCGAAGATCACCGGGGCCGGTGCGGGCGGCTCGGTCGTCGCGCTCCCCCGTCCCGGGGAGGAGATGAAGGCCGCCCGGGCCGTGACGCGGGCCGGTGGGGTCCCCTTCGTGGTCCGGGCTTCCCCGTCCGGCGCATCCCTCGACCCGTGACCGTTCCGACGACGGGCCCGCGCCACCGGTGGAACGACCGAACGTATCGAGCGGCACCCCCGAGACGCGACGGCGCCTCGCCCGCCGAGGCTCGACCTAGCGGCGCGCCACGATGCGGACGACGGCGCCGTTCTCGAGCGGGTGGTCCGCGGCCAAGGCGCGATGGGTCCGCCCGTCGATCGCACGAATGAAGTTCTCGCCGAGCTCCGAGTGGACCCGGTAGGCCATCGCGCGCGCCGGCGTCGCCGCCGGGACCAGGAAGGCGTCCGGGAGGACCCGTCCCTTCGAGTCGGTCCAGTGGACTTCGTCCTCGACGGGGTAGACCACGATCATGTGGAGCATCTCGAAGACCATCGTTTCGAGGGCGCGCTGGACCCCGGTGCCGTGGTAGCGAGCGAGGATCGATGCGATCTCGTCGAGTGCCTCCGCCTGCGCCGCGGAGAGTTTGCCGGGGTCGGTCCGCGCAAACCCCTCCTCCCCCGGGACGTAGCGTACGAGGCCGCCCCGCGCCGCCCGGCGCAGGGTGAGCTCGGCTTCGGCGCAGGTCGGGACAGACCGGAGGGGAAGGAGGCGACCCCCGAGGTCCGCCGCGGCGTCCACGGGGATGCGGTCCGCCTTGTTGGCCGCGACGACCCTCGGCTTGGCGGCGTTCATCAGGTGGCGGGCGAGCTCGAACCGGTCCCCCTCGGTCCACGTGCTCGGGCGGGCGCGGTCGACCGACGAATGTCGGAGCGCGTCGCTGATCGCGGGGAGGGAGATCGAGAGGCCCGTCAGGCGCTCGTAGAGGAAGTCCTCCGCCTTCGTGCCCTCGACCTCGACGGACTTGGCGTGGCGGTGGTAGTCGCGGGAGAGGATGCCGGCGATCCAACGCACGAGCTCCTCCTCGAGCCACTCGACCTCCTCGACGGGGTCCGAGGTCCCGGGAGGAGCAATCGTCCCGTCGGGGGTCGACGCTCCGGCGGCATCGATGACCTGGATGAACCCGTCCGACGTCCTGAGGTCGTCGAGGAACTGGTAGCCCAGCCCCTTCCCCTCGTGGGCGCCGGGGACGAGCCCCGGGACGTCGACCAATTGGACCGGCACCCACCGGGTCCCATCCTGACATCGAGCGTTCCCCGGCGTGCAAGCAACCCCTTTGGCGACGTGCGGGCACGGAGCCCGCACCGCTCCCACGCCGCGGTTCGGCTTCACCGTCGTGAAGGGGTAGGGGGCCATCGGGGCGTCCATCAAGGTGAGCGCGTTGAAGAACGTCGACTTTCCGACGTTCGGTTTTCCGACGACCCCGATCTCCATGACCCCTCGAACGAAACCCGCCGCCGCCGTCAGGTCGTGTAGTCCGGCGGTACATCACGGAAGCCCTCGTGCCGGTTCGCCGATAGCGCCAATGCGAAGAAGAGATCGCTCACGCGATTCAGCCACGACGTAAGCTCCGGACGCACCGGTTCTACGGCGTTAAGCGCCCAGACCTCGCGCTCGGCACGGCGGGCAACGGTGCGCGCGACGTGGAGGTGGGCCCCGGCCCGGTTCCCCCGGGGCAGGACGAAGGAGTGCACGGGCTCGATCGTCGCCGAGTAGCGGTCGATCTCCGCCTCGACGCGTTCGACATGCCGCGCCTCGATTCGATGCGTCGGAGCGGCCGCCCCCGGAGGCGTCGCGAGCTCCGCCTGGGCGATGCCGAGCTCGTGCTGCACGCGCAGCAACAGGGTGGAGATCTCCGGTAGGTCGGGCGGGAGGTTCGCGGCGGCGACCCCGATCTGCGCGCCCAGCTCGTCGAGCGAGCCGAACGCGCGGATCCTCGGAGAGTCCTTTCCTATCCGCGCGCCACCAACGAGACCGGTCGCGCCGCGATCGCCGGTGCGAGTGTAGAGCCGCGTGGGATTCGAGCCTCCGGGCGCCACGGCAACTCATCGAGCGGCGAGCTCAGTCCGTGGACGGGACAGAACGAGATGTGCAGCACCTCATTATGCTTGGCGTCCTGACGGCACAATCGGCAGATGAACCCGCTCCGTTCGCTCCAGGCGATCCCTATGGTCTCCATTCTGCAACCCATCCCACGTTCGGGCCTACCGCTCCAGGAGGCCCGCGCCCCGTCGGTCTGCGCGGTGCCGCTGCGCCCGCCGGTTCGCGCCGTCGCGTGCGGCGTTCCGCAACGCGGGGGCTCGTTCGGTGTGCACGCGGCTCAACTCGGCGAGTCCCATCGTCAGGACGAGGGTGAGCGCCCCGTCCAGGTCGCGGGCCCAGCCGTCCTCGACGATCTCCTCGAGACGGGTCTGGAGCCCGACCGGTAGCTCGGGCCGGCCCGCGACCAGTCCATCCGCCGCGCGCACGAGCGCGCGCACCGCATCCGAACGGTGGGAAAGATCGCGGGACCGACCGAACCGGTCGAGCCGTTCCATCTCCTCGGCGGTCAGTCGCACGCCGAGGAAGTGGTCGGCTCGGGCCGCCGTGTCCGCAGTCCGCACACGTTTTACACAGAATTAACTACTATTTATGACCTTGTGAGGATTGTAAAACAAGCGGCCGCCGGGCCGTTCCGAACCCTCCCCGGCTCCATCGGGTTCGGGACGAAGCATCGATTCGGAGCGGTGCCGACCCCACGTTTTCGTCATGCCATCTCGGGGCATCGACCCTTGAGCGACTCCGTCCGCTCCCCCGATCACCTCGCGGACGGTGGATCGGTCGCGGTTCGCCGAAGGGCCTCTGCCGGTTCGGGGGTACCGGTGAACAGGGTTCGATCATCGACGAAGCATAACGAATTTCCGGAGGGGTCCTCGACGTAGAACGAGCGCTCACCCCACGGTCGGACGACGATCCTCCCGAGCGGGCTTTCGGGATCATCATGGAGAAGACCCTTGGTAAGGCAACCGAGGGCGCTCGCCCTGCGGTGAATCTCCTCGAGCTCGGCGGTGGCGAGGTAGATCGCTTCCTCCGCCGTAGGCACGTCGATGGCGGACCGTCCCGAGTAGTCGAGCAGGCCGAGGATCACCGGACCGCAGTCGAGGTACACTCGCCCTCCCGCGACGGCACGGCCCGTCACTCCGAGAAGCGTCTCGTAGAATCGCTGGGACGCTTCGAGGTCCCGAGCTGGGACGAGGACGCGAAAGATCCGGGGCGGCAAACGGCGACGATGCATCGGTTCGCCGAAGCGACCGGTACATCTTGTCATTTCCGATGACCATCGATGGCACCGTGAGATACGGTTCGACCGGCGCATTCGGCCCGACCGCGCGAGCGCTTCGGAGGCCCGAATCGAAGACGTCGCGACGTGACCCGGACGTCACGCCGTGATTCTGTGGAGGGTCCCCACGAGCGAACCCCCCCGGCGCGCGGGCGGAGCGTTCACCGTCGAAGGGATTCGAGCTTCGAATCGCGAATCTCGGAGGCTCACGTCACCGGTGGCAGCGGTTTCCCGTCCACCTCGACCCGGGCGTCCGCGAGGACGGCCCAGTTCGCGAGCCGGAAGTACGGGCCGGGGTTCCTTCCCCCCAGTTGGCGATTCCCTCCGAGTCCAAGTAGGACCGCCCCCGCCTCGACGTCCTCGGCCTTCGGCGTGTTGTGGACTTCGGGATTGAGGCCGACCGAGAAGAATCCGGGCCGGTCGCGCGCGATGCCGCCCTCGGCGTACCGGTGGTCGAATGCTTCTTGACCGGTGGCGAACCGGGCCGAGGTGAGACGGCCGCCGGCAAATTCGAACGTCGGCTGGGTGGTCATCCCGGTGATCCCGTCATCATAGAACGAGGTGCGGTTGCCGACGAGGGTGCCCTCCGCGACCCGTTCATCGAGCGCGACCCGGACGGATCCCGCCGGCAGGTTGCACAGCATCTCGAAGGGCTGCTTGGGGTCACCGACCACGGGCCGACCCACGTACGTGTACGCGCGCCGCTTGGCCAGGCCCAGCGTGAGATCCGTTCCATTCTCGTGCGTGATGCGCAGGCGTCGGCCCCGCTCGAGCATCCGGGCAAGGGGCATCGCCCTCCGGGCCATCTTCGCGGGGTCGACCATCGTCGCGGCGACCATCCGATCGGTCCAGTGTTGTTGATCCACGGCATAGGCCGTCGCGAAGGACGGGAACGGGCGCCCCACGCCCAGCCGCGCACCGCGCAGCCCGGTCCTGCGGGCGGTGGCGTACCACTTGGTGAACCACGCGAACGCGACATCGTGCTTGGCCGGAAGCGCGTTCAACCGGACCCGATCGCCCGGACCCCACATGTGAATGAAGACGTCCGTCTTGGCGAGGCACGCCCACTCGTGGTCCGGGTTCGCCCCGAGCAACTCCGATTCTCCCGCGGCCACCGAATCCCAGAAGGAGCGCTCGTCCTCGTAGAGGATGACCGGGTGGGCCTTCAGTCGTCGGGCCTCGCGGGCCAACGCGACGGCGTAGGGCAGCGTGTGGGTCCACGCCTCGATGGTGACGTTCTCCCCCGGACGGACTCGGAGGTTCTTTCGGAGGATGGATCGCGCGAGGTTCGACATGGTGGCTGGAGACGTCGGGGTGTCGGGCATGGCGCGCAGAATGCACGGAGCTACATATGCCCCGGACCCCGAAGGGATCGGGGACGCCCTGCCCCGGCGCGTCGAACCCATCGATATCCTTGGGCCGAAGAGGGCCCACGACGTGGCTCGGCGGGCGGAGCGTACGGCCCGAGCCGGGGCTCGACCGTCCGTGGACGGGCGTCGATAGCCGATCGACCCCGCACGGAGCGTCAGCGAAGTGCCCACCAGAATCCGGTGCCCGCGAGCAGAATCCCGAGCGCGAGGAACGGCAGGCCGATCCACTCGAGCCACGTCCCGGGGTCGGCGAGGGGGCAGGGCGACGGGGAGCAACCGCTCGAGCCCAGCGAAACGGCGCTCGTCACGATCGCGCCCACGACGAGGAGCAAGAGGCCCACGATCACGAAGGCGATCCCCAGCACGATCATCACCCAGCGCAGATCACGGCGGGGTGGCGGCATCATCGGGTCGACCTGGAACCGCAGGGGGGTGTACCGAGGGCCGAGGACCGGAATCGATTTCGGGGCCACCATCGAGCGCCCGCACGCGCTGCAGAATCGGCTTCCCACCGCATTGGGCCGGCCGCAATGCGAGCAGACGCTGCCGATCACAGCGTCCTATGGGAGGGACCGAGGTAATGGGACTTGCGCTTCCCGCTCGTTCGCCTTCGGTCCGTTCCGCTCGCCTCGTTCGGGCCGGCCGCCGGGCCGGACCCAGGGGTCGGCCCGCGGGTGCCTCGCCCGATCCTCGGAGACTTCCCGGACCTCGCGGGTCGGGGTGGGATCTGGGGAGCGCCGGGATGTTCCGGGTCGAGGGGGGGTTCAAATACTCGATTCTCTGCTCCGCCTTTCGCACCACCGTGGGGGTGGCCGATGTTCGTCGAAGAGAAGCGCGGGTCGAGGATGCGTTCGTCGTGGCTGTTCGTCGTGGGGCTGGTCGGTTTGTTCGTCCTGAGTGGCTTCACGTCCCTGGGTACGCACTCCGCGTCCACGGCCGGGGTTCCGTCCCTCCATCTCGCCCCTACGCCGTCGTCGGTAACCCGTCTCAGTGGCTCGCTCTCGGTAGCGCCGCAGCTCGCGTCCTACCCGATCGGCAGCCACGTGTACACCGTGACGGATCCGGTGCTCTCCGGGGCGCAAGTCACCGGTTCCCTCCTCGGGGTGGACCCCGGGGCCGGGGTCGCCTACTCGGTCTCGGCCCCCGGAATCCTCACCTCCTTCAACTCCACGACCGGCGCGTTGATCGCGACGCAGAGCCTCTTTCCCGCCGGCAGCCGCCTGATCGCGACCGGTTTCGCGGTGGACCCCGCCCGTTCGCACCTCTTCGTTGCGGTGGAGAACTACTCCATTCCGACCGGCTACGTTTGGGTCCTCAGCACGACGGACTTCGCGCTCGCTCGGAACTTGACCGCCTTCGGGAGCCCTGGGTTCGTTCCCGCCACGCTCTACGTCGAAGCGAACTCGAGCCGACTTCTCGTGCAGAACACCTCCGACACCTATTCGACCCTGACGTACGTCGCGGCGGTCGTGAATCTCGCGACGCTCAACATCGTCCATACCATATCCATGGCGTGCCCCGTGGCATGCTCCGTCGCCCCCGGACTGCTCAACGACATCCCGACCCAGAACCTGATCGTGGCCGGTACCGGAACGGCGTATGTCCTGCTGATCAACCCGCTCAATTACACGGTCCAGACGATCTATGTCGCCCCCTCGTACGTCACCGGCCCCACGTGTTACGACCCCGTGAGCGGCGCGTGGTATCTCACCAACCAGAGCGGTGCCCTGACCGCGGTCCTCGTGGCAGCCCTCAGCAGCTTCTATCCCTTGTCCGGGACGTTGGTCACCGGATGGGTCACGAACTTCTCGGCCCGCTCGATGATCTACGATACCGTCGATTCCATGGCGATTGTCGGAGGCGAGAACCTGACCACCGGTCAGGAGGAGTACGCGGCCTACGTGGGGAGCAGTGGCACGCCCGCCGGGTCGTACGCGGTGCCCCTCTCGTCCGGAGCCGGCGCACCCCGATTGATGATTCTCGATGCGTCCGGAGGGTCGGCGTCGCTGATCGTCGCCTCGTCGACCGCCAACCACACGGCACGCTACGCCCTCTCCTCGGTTTCCCCCTACCTTGGCCTGGCCGTGATCTATTCGGACCTTGCGTCCGGTATGTTCGGTGTGGGCGTCGATGGTGTCCACGGGATCGCCGTCCTGGGGACGTTCTCCCCGGCGGCGGTCCGCGGCTACTTCCTATCGAACGGAACTCTCGCGTGGGTTCATTATCAATCGCTCGTGACCAGCTCGAACTCCGTGGCCGTCGATAGCGCGCTCGGACGGGCGTATGTCTCCCACGGTACGGGCGCGAAGTCGATCGAGGTCTATTCGACGGTCGACGGCGCCTACCTCGGCGTTCTCAACGTGGTCAGCGGGATCGGTGCGGGTAACCTGTACATCGACGCGGTGCACTACCTCCTGTTCGCCGCGGGAGCGACCTCGCGCAACGTGAGCGTCTTTAAGCTCAACGGGACGGTGGGTTCGTTCCTCGGTCAGATCGTCCCCCCCTCGGGACCGTTCTCCTTCTGCGGCATCGCCCCGGACGCCGCCGCCCAGCATGTCTGGATCGCGAGCTGCGCGACGAACGGCATCGCGGAGGTCTACAACGAGACCACGTTCGCGTGGATCCGCAACGTCACGACGACCAGCGCGAACATGTACAACGTCGCGTCGGACGGTGCCGGCCGCGTCTACTTCGAGAATACCAACAACGCCTCGGACAACACGATCGGCGTGTACAACGAGCTCACCGATTCCTGGGGGGCCAACATCACCGGCCTCGTCGGGGCGGGCGGGTACAGCGCCGACGTGTCCGACGGTCTCCTATGGATCGCGTCGCACCAGACCGAGGTCGCGGCCTACACCCTCGCCACCGGGGCGCTCGCGGGAACGATCCGGCTGAGCCAGACCTGGATCTGGAACACCTGGGCCCCCGGCATCGGCTGGGCCCCCGAGATGAACGTCCTCGCCGTCCCCGAACTGGGGGGGGGGCTCACCCTCGTCCACCAGGTCCCCTTCCCGTTGACCCCCGGCGGACTGTCGGCGGTCCGCGGGAACGGGAGCGCGACGCTGAGCTGGAACGCGGTCGTGGGAACGCCCGGCTTCCCCGTGACGAACTATACGGTGAGCCAGTCGTCGACGGCGACCGGCCCGTGGTCCGCGGTGGCCACCCTCAACGCCACCACGACCTCGGTGAGTGGGCTTACGAACGGGGTGACGGTCTATTTCGAGGTGCGCGCGCTGAGCGCCGCCGGCGTCTCGCTCGACTCGAGCGCCGTCGCGGCGACGCCCGCATCCGTCCCGTACCCCCCGACGGCGACCGTCGCGCTCGCGATCGCGACCGACCGTGTTGCGGTGGCGTGGGCGCCGCCCGTCAACACCGGCGGACTCACGATCACCAGCTACACCGTCCAGTACGCCACGACGTCGACGGGTACGTGGACCAACCTCAGTGCCGGCTCCGCCCTCAACGCCACGGTGACCGGCCTCGCGTCCGGCACGACGTACTACTTCCGGGTCGTCGCCGTCAACGGAGTCGGATCGGGCTCGCCCGGGACGGCTGTCGCGGCCGCGACGAAGTCCCCCGCCGCTTCGGGATTCGGCGGGCTCAGCGGCAGCGCCCTCGACATTATCCTCCTCGTGATCGTCGTGGCGGTCGTCCTCCTCGCGCTCGTGCTGGTTATGCGCGGGCGATCCCGTAGGCCGCCGGCCCCGCCCGCCGCCCCCCCGCCCCAGGCATGGACCCCGAGCGGCGCACCTCCGCCGCCTCCGCCCCCCCCACCGCCCTCCCCGGCGTCACCCCCACCTCCCGGCCAGGCGCCGCCACCGGGCGCCGTCGGCCCCAGTTAGGTCGACCCCCCCCGCGGTCCCGGGCGGACTCACGGGCGCCCGGGACCCGTTCCCATCGGGAGAGGACGGACCCGGGGATACGCGCTCGGTCGCATCGAGCGGATCGTTCGACTACCGCGGTCGACCCCGTCCCGGGGGTTCCGGTGGTCCCGGTCGTCGATCGATGGGGCTAGGACGGTCGGGATGCGATCTTGCCGTCGACGTTCGACAGCCCGACCAGGAGAAGAATGTAGCCGATGACGTTGAGGAACGGGAAGATGGTCATGATCGCCCCCGCCTGGATCAGCGTCTCGTGGTATCGCTCCCCGAACCGCCACATCCCGAGGATGTAGCCGATGAGCCCGACGAGCGCGATGATCGCGCCGACGAAGAGGAGCCCGGCGGTGAGGAGGATCGCACCCACGGCGGGGCCGAGGCAACCGGGGGGCACCGTCGAGTTCGAGCTGATGGGAGGGGTGCATTGGACGAGGCTGCCGACCTCGCCCAGGAAGGCGAAGAAGGCCAGTCCGAGGAGGACCAGTCCGACGAGCCCGAGCGTGACGAGCGTCGCGGGCGTTCCGAAGGCGCGATCGACGCCGTCCATGCTCCGAAAGCCGCGTCGGACCCACCACCACGAGACGGCCCCAACGAAGAACCCGGTCGCTACGAGCGCGCCGGTCAGATAGATCCAGTGGGTCACCAATGCGGCCGGCCCGAACGGAACCGCCGCCGAGAAGGGGTTGGCCCCACCGAGGAACGCCCCCACGACCTGGGGCACGACGAGGGAGAGCAGCACTCCGAGGAGATTGAGGATGACGGCGATCCGGAGCCCGTGGGTCGCCGCCCGCTCGACCGCCCGAGTGTCGGAGAGAGCGGGCATCGGGAACGAGGGGGCCGGCGCGTACGGAGGCCATCCGAGCGAGGGGGCCGTCGTCCCCAACGCGATCGCGGGGATGGAGGCACCGCACTTCCCACAGAATGGGACTCCCCTCGGTGCCGGCGTGCCGCAGGACGGGCAGAACACGGTGGCCATGCGATGGTCATCGACTCGGGGTACAAAAACGTCGAAGGTGCCGTCCCTTCCCGTCGCCGGCCGACAGGGATCCGACGAAGGGAGGGGGCGGATGGGACGCGACCCTCGTTCACTGAGCGAGGAGGCTCATCTGGATGTCCGCGAGAAGGACGTTGGGCTGGGTCGCGGTATCGGTGAGCTGAATGTCGCACGCCCCGGGGTTGTTGAAGCACCACGCGGGCGCGCCGTGGTAATCGTCGAAGTCGTTGTGGTTCCACGTCGACGTCGACTCGATCGGGCTCGGGGCCTCGAGGACCGAGTTGAACGAATGGACGTACAGGATGAACGCGTCGCCGGGGACCAGGACCGTCACGCCCGACTGCAGGGGTTGGAAGTAGCCGAGACGGTTGTAGTACGTGCTGAACGCCCCGCCGCCGTACCCGCTCGCATTGAACGAGCCGCACGACCAGAGCTTGGGCGCGGTCGACGGGAGCACCTGGGACGAACCCGGGAACCACGACATCGCCTGGAGTGAACCGCGCACGAGGTACGTCGTGAGCGGCCTCGGAGTCGAATTGTGGCAGACGAACGAGAACTGGACGTCGGCGAGCTGGATCGTCTGCGAGACCTGGGTGAACAGGATCTCGCTGACGTTCATCTGTTGGTAGACGCCCGTCTGGCCGAATTCGCATTCGTTCCACCAAGCGTTCATGTAGGTGGAGTACCGCGCGTCGCGGCTGCCATTCCCGAGATAATACGACGAGGGGTGGGGAAGTCGCGGGCTGCAATCGGTGGGGTCGCCCCACACGGGGACGGTCTTGCCGGCCTGCGCGACGTACCAGACCGTCGGGGGCGGTTGGGTGGTCGGGAAGCGCAGCATCCACAGCAGGGCGCCCGCCGTGATCGTGATCGCGACCAGCATCACCGAAGCGATGATATCCGAGATCCCTCGGCGGGACCGTCGACGGCGCCAGCGGTGGTACATCACGGTACGTGTAGATGCACACTCCCGGAAGATAAAAGTCGCCCCTCGTTGCCTCCGACCCACGCGTCCCGGCCCCTGTCCTTCGTGAGCCGACGTTCTTCCGATCGGCCCGCGTACGCACCTTGATACCCCGGGCAACGCCTGCTATCCACGATGTCCGAGGGCACGGGGGTCCCGTCTCGCTACTCTTCGGCCGCTCGACCCCTGCCGCGGGGATGGCGACGGCATCGCCGCCTCCTCAAGGTCGCTCTTCCGGCGGTGGCGATCGCGATCGTGTGGGCCGTGCTCTTCGCCGTCTATTCCCCCGGAGGCCGCGTAAGTGGGACGGGAGGCTCTCCGCCCGCCTCGCCCGGACCCAGCCTCGATCCCGGCAACATCCCGGTCACCGGGGTGACCGGAAGCCTCGTCGCCGGCCCCGGAGCGTCGCCCAACGTCACGTTCGTCGGGGGGTCGAACCTTTGTCCGACGTGCCCGCTCGTACCCGTAACCGACTACTCGCTCAATCCCGCGGGCGTGCGGTTGATCGTCTTCTTCAACCTCACGAACTCGGGATCCGTACCCTACAACGTCGGCCCATTCGCCCTCAACGCATCGGGGAGCGTCGGGGCCCAACCGTTCGCGCTGCACGGTGTGTTGTGCTGCGATCCGCTGTACGACGAGGATACCGACCTCGCGTTCCTTACGGCTGGGATGACCCTCGGGTTCGAGGCCGTCTTCGTCGCGCCGTCGATTCCGTCCAGCGGACCGTCCGGGTATCACCTCACCCTCGAGGCCACGTACGTACCGGCGTGAACCATCCGACGCCCCGCCCCCCGGTGCGGATCTTCCGTTTGGGTAGACCCGCTCCGCCTCGATCCGGTCGAACGATCCTCGACATCGTCCGCCGAGGGGGTCGCCCGGCGGAGTCGAATCACCATCGGATCGGAGAAGGCGCTTCGGCGCGTTCTACGCACTGCCGGTCGCCCGTAACGACCCGGACCGCGCGAAGGAGGCGACCCTGCGCGCACCCCTACCTCCGCGCGGGCCACCGGAGAGTCAGTCGGGATGCGGGAAAGCGCGAGAGCTCTCCCGCCTACCCGCCTTTCGAAGGATTCCCGGCCCGCATTGCGGGCGCGCTCGTTGCCGGGATTGTTCGTGCCGAAGCGACTTTAAGTTCGCCCGGTAGACCGTGACGGTCCTCCTGCGGTTCGGCGACGGACCTAAATTCGAGGGGCGGGGACCATGGGGAGCCCGAAGGCCGTCTTCATGAGGTAGATGAGCCCGACCATCACCTCGTAGGACGCGTTCACGTAATCGACGAGACGATCGTCCGGAAGGTTCGCGTCGCGTTCGGGAAGGAGACGCAGCATCGCCTCCGCGAGCCCCTGACCGTTCATCCTTCGGCCGGCGTCGGCGACCGGCCCCGGGGGAGCACGCAGTAGAGCTCCGAGCGACGCGAGCTCGGCGCGGTGCTCGGCGTAGATTCGGCGAAGTTCCGTGGGGGCAACGCGGGAGCCCAGTTCGATGAGCGGCATGGCGAGGGCGACGTATCGTGACGTGCCGAATAGTCGTTTCCCCGACCCCCCCGGGGCCATCCCGAGGTTCGACGGGATCACGACGCGGGCGCGGGTCGCTGCAGCGCGGCACGCAAGGCGACGAGGCGTTCGGAGGGGAGGAGCGAGGGGTTGAGGGGGATCACGACTCGAACGAGGCGCTCCCGAGCGACCTTGTCGACGCGCTCGAGGAGACCGAGGACGGAGTCCGTCGGGTGGATCGAGAGCAGATACTCGACCCCGCTCAGATAGACGATCGACACCGTCCCGTCGGAGAGCCCCCGTCGGATCGCCCGTTCGACCGCGTCCAGGTCCGAAGGACGGACGGAGCGGTCTCGGCCGGAGGTGGACAGCCAGAGGATGTCGACGTTGCGCGCCCCGAGGTAGGCCCTAAGGCGGTCCGGGAACTCCCGGGTGAGACATAGGCCGTGGAGCCCCGCCCCGGTCGAGTCGAGGAACTTGTCCCACGGGTCGGGACCGGCCCCCTCCTCCCACAGCTCCACGCCCGATGGCGGCGGCGTGGACGGGACCGGCAAGGGCGCGGGCACCGTCGGCTCCGGCGGCGCACGAGGAAGGGGAGGTGCGTGCGAGGCGTCGGTCGGGGGCATCGATGTCGCGGGTGCGGCGGAGGCCTCCTCCGTCAATTCGGCCGTCGGTTCGACGGATGGGAACCGGGGCGGTACCTCCCCCACGGGCGACGGCACGGGGGGGATGCTGGGTGGGGTCGGTTCGATCGGAGGTCCTTCGCCGGTCGAGGATTCGAAGGAACGGCCGGGCTCGGGTGGAGGCGTCTCCGCGTCGGGGTCGCCCGCCGGAGGAGTCTCCGGTACGGGTGCGGGAACCTCGGGCGTCCCGCCGGCCCCTACGTCTTCGGGGATCCCGGATGGGAGGTCGGCGTCCGGGGTCGGCCCCGGTCCCGCCGAGACCGGGGCCACGTCGGGC
>JBOGRS010000038.1:0-17403 GCA_050749685.1 Thermoplasmata archaeon | reverse complement strand
GCCGGGGGGGAAGGAGTTGCGTCCGAGACCCGTCCGGCTCACTCGTCGTCGTCCTCGTCCTTCTTGGACGAGCGTTCGAGACCCGAGCGACCGGACGTTGAGCTCTTCGAGCTGGACCGCGCGGGCCGGATGCCGCCGCTCCGCCAGAGGAAGATCGCGAGGCCGATCACGACGACCGCCGCGACGATGATGGCCGCGTAGATCTCGTAGGTCGTCGTCGGGTTCGCGTTGAGCGTCACCTGGACGTGGGCCTGGTTGCCGGCGGCCGCGTAGTCGCTCGCGAACTCGTTGGTGGCGGTCGCGTTCGCCCAGAGGTCGAACGTCCCGGTGCGACCGGGCGTGAACGAGATCTGGGCGCGCACCGTCTGGTTCCACTTCACGCTGACCTCGCCCGTCGCGATCGGGGAGGACTCGACCTGGCCCGTCCCGTTGGTGTAGTTGAAGAACTGCACCGAGTTGGGCGAGCCGCCGATCAGGATCCTCGAGCCCGAGCCGGAGGGCGGGAGCAGGTAGAACTGGACGGTCACGTTCTCCGCCGTCGAGTTCCGGCCCACCGTGTTCGTGACGTTCACCCAGACCGTATAGGTCGAACCCTGCGTCATGGACGTCGGGGTGGTGAGGTTGGTCAAGCTCAGCACGGGGCGCAGCGTCGTGTTGGGCGCGACGGTGAGCGACACGACCGAGTAGGCCGTGTTGCCCGCCCGGTCGGTGACCGTCAGGTTGACCGCGTAGGGCTTGGACTGCGGGGTCAGCCAGAGCGGGAACTTCGCCGGGACCTTGTAACCGGGCATCACAGCGCTCTGATTGATCGTGCGGTTGACGGAGTAGTTGCCGGGGTTCCCGACGACCCACCGATAGCTCACGACGGACCCGTTGTGGGGGTCGTTCGACCCGTTGGCCCACAGGTAGACCTGGGCGGTCCCGTTCGCGGCCTCGGTGACGCCCGCGCTCGACACGGTGTGGCCGTTCGGAGCGAGCACGTTCGGGACCGCGACGGGCTTCTCCGTGTCCTTCACGAGGATGTCGAGGTACGTCTGCGCCGTGTGGCCCGCGGCGTCCCATACCGTCAGCGTGACGTTGAACTGCCAGCCCAGGAAGCTCACCGACGTCCCGTTGATGTCCCCGCTCGTGAGGTACGCGCCCGCGCCGAGGAGGAGGTAGGAGAAGTTGGTGTTCGGTTGGCCGTTCGATCCGAGCGAGTAGTTCGCGAGCCACGTGTTCTTGCCCGCGGTGATGTTCCACGACGCGACCGAGATGATCCCCACGACCGTCGGGGGGGATGGGAGGGTCGCGGAGCTGTTCGTCGCGTTGAAGTGGAGCGCCGTCCCCTGCGGGACGACGAGGTACTTCACCCCGCTGCCGGTGTGGTTCGTCTCGCTCGCCGTCGCGTTCACCGAGATCGAAGCGGTCGGGGGCGTCGACGCGACGTAGACGGTGAAGTTCGTCGTGTTCGCCGTCCCGCCCGAGCTGGTCACCTGCAGGAGGCCGTGCTCGACCCCGGCGGCGGCGTAGGTGTGCCAGGTGGTGGGCGTCGACCTCGTCACCACCGGGGAGCTGTCCCCGAAGGTCCAGGCGTACGACGTGCCGTTCGTCCCGGCGGGGAACGTCGAGTTGATCGCGGAGAACGTCGCGTTCTCGCCCGCCCCGACGATCACCGTGTAGTTGTTCGCGGTGTCGTTGAGGACGTTGTGGCTCGAGAACGCGAAGTTCGCGACCGAGACGTTGACCGCGGGGCTCACGCCGGCGTACTTGACCGCGGTGAACGAGGCCGTCCCCGACGCGCTCGCGGAGGGCATCGAGACGAGGGTGAAGCTCGTCCACGTGTTGCCCGGCCCGGCCGCGACGAGGCGCGTCTGCGCCGGTGCCGGCGTTCCCGCCTGGAGAACGTAGCCCGCGGGCAGATCGATCGTGTAGTTGATCGACTGGTAGTTGGTGGGGTGGCGGAACGTGAACGAGAAGGTGTGGGTCTTCGCGCTCGTCGAGATCGTTCCGTTCGCACTGTAGGTCTGGCCGTAGCCGATCGCCATCGACGCGGAGCTCGACAGGCCGCAGTACGTCGTGCAGGTCGTCGAGTTCGTCGACGTATAGTTCGTCGTCTGGTTGAACCCGATCGAGTCGACGGTGAGGTGGTCCTGTCCGGCGGGGAAGAACGGCCCCTGGGCGCCGAGCCAGCTCAGGACGGCGGGGAGGTTCGCGGCGTTGAACGTGGTGTTGCCCTGCCAGTCCAGTGCGAGCTGCGCCCAAAGCTGTCCCACGGAGGCGTTGGGCAGCACCGGGAAGGTCGAGTCGTTCTGCAGGCTCACGTTCGTCGTGACCTGGACGAGCCCGAATCCGCGCGAGAAGTCGAGCGAGGTGAGGTACTGGGCCGGGGGGGCCTCCGCGGCGGCGTAGACGTAGTGGGGGTTCGTCCCGCCGGTCGGATTGGCGCCGCTGACGGTGAGCGGGTACCAGACGGTCTGGTACCCCACCGTGCTCACGACGACGTCGAACGTCTGCGAGCCGCCGGTCACGTACCCCGCCGGGTAGGTCCCGATGCTGAAGAACGGACCGCTCGTCGGCTGGCTAAGGATCCCGCCGGTGGTCGGGTCGAACAGGGTGACGTTCCCGCCGTTGGGCACGTGGACGCCGGGGATGCCGGAGCCGGGCAGGTTGACCCACCCGTAGGTGATGTAGCTGCCCAGCACCGGATCGACGGTGGTCGTCGTGGGCGTGACCGGGGTGTAGTTGTAGAGGCCCTGCCCCGTCCCCACGTTCGGCGCTCCGGGGGCGATCGTCTGGAGGACGAAGTTCCCGCTCGGGATGGAGAGGGTGTAGTAGCCCGTCGAGCTCGTGGTGTTGTTCGCAATGACGAAGTTCTCGAAGGACGGGTCGATGAGCTGGACCGCGGCGCCGGCGACGCGCTTTCCCGACGACGCGAGGGTCACGTTCCCGTGGATCATCTGGGTGTACGGTAGGGCGGTGACGCCCGTGATGCTCGCGCGGTAGGAGATGCTCGTCAGGTTGGACGCGCTCAGGTACGAGAACTGGGGGTTCTGCTGGGCGGGAAGGATGACGCACGGGTTACATCCGCTCGCCTTCACGTGGGCCTGCGGCGGGACGTAGAGCCCCCACCAGCCCGGCGCGAGGTTGCCTCCGGTGTTCCCACCGGCGGAGTTCGAGAAGCTGAACGTGCCCGAATTGCCCGTGGTCTGGGCGGTGTAGGTCGAGTGGCTTCCAGACGAGATCAGGTCGACGGTGACTCCCGCGGGGACCGGAGTGCTGTTCGGCTGCTCAGCGGAACCGAGCAGTGTGTAGGTCGGCGTAGAGGCGGCCTGCGCCCCGACGACCGATGCCAGCGAACCCGCCAACATCAGGACGACGAGGCCCCACAGGGCGACTCGCGGAAGCCCAATTCCCATCGTGTTTCACGTCTCCCAGTTCATGGTCCCCTATCGAGGGGACTCGGCGCGCGAACCTTGCCCCCCTACTTATAGCTTGCTCGACACGGGCGGCGACCGCCCGGCCGCACCCTCCCTCAGCGGTAGATCGCCTGGACCGGCTCCTCGCGCCGCCGCCCGACCCGCTCGCGCGCGAGGTGGCGCTGGAACTCCTCGTAGAACTTGAGGCTGTCCGGATCCGTGGACGGGTGGGTCAGCTTGAGCGCCTCGTCGAAGTGGGCCATCGTGACCTTGGACGCCTTCACGTTCTCCCGGATGGCGACGAGGCCCGCCTCGCGGCAGAGCGCGGCGAGGTCGCTTCCGACGTAACCCTCGGTCCGCTGGGCGAGCTCGGACAAGCGGACGTCCTCGAGGGGCATGTGCCGGGTGTGGACCTTGAGCGTCTCGAGGCGGCCGGCGAGGTCGGGGGGTTCGACATAGATCAGGCGGTCGAAGCGGCCCGTCCGAAGGAGCGCCTCATCGATGATGTCCGGTCGGTTCGTCGCCGCGAGGACGAGGACCCGCTCGAGGGACTCGAGGCCATCGATCGACGTGAGGAGCTGATTGACGATCCTTTCCGTGACCCCGCTCGCCGTCTGGAGGCCCCGTCGCGGCGCGATCGCGTCGATCTCGTCGATGAAGACGATCGCGGGGGACGCTTGGCGGGCCTTCTTGAAGATCACCCGCACCGCCTTCTCGCTCTCACCCACCCACTTGCTCATGATCTCGGGGCCCTTGACCGAGATGAAATTCGCCTGGCTCTCCGTCGCCGCCGCCTTCGCGAGCAGCGTCTTGCCGACGCCCGGAGGGCCGTAGAGGAGGATCCCGCGCGGGGGCTCGATCCCCATGTGATGGTAGACCTGAGGATTGCGGAACGGCAGCTCGACGGACTCCTGGAGCGCCTGCTTCACGCGCGCGAGGCCCCCCACCTCCTCCCATCGCACGCTCGGGACGTCGATCGCGACGTCGCGCAGGCTCGAGGGTTCGATCTGCTTCAGCGCTTCGCGGAAGTCCTTGTCGGTGACCTTCATCCGCTCGAGGAGCGTGAGCGGGATCGGCTTGTCGAAGTCGATCTCGGGGAGGTAGCGGCGCAGCGCGCGCATCGCCGCCTCGCGCCCGAGCGCGGCCAGGTCGGCGCCGACGAACCCGTGGCTCAGGTTGGAGAGCTCGCGCAGGATGCGGTCGCGGTCCTTGTCGGTCCCTTCGATCGGCATCCCGCGCGTGTGGATCTGCAGGATCTCAAGGCGGCCGGCCTGGGTCGGGACCCCGATCTCGATCTCGCGGTCGAAGCGGCCGGGCCGGCGCAGCGCCGGGTCGATCGCCTCCTCCCGGTTCGTCGCGGCGATGACGATCACGTTGCCGCGGCCCGAGAGGCCGTCCATGAGGGTCAGGAGCTGGGCGACGACCCGGCGCTCGACCTCCCCCACCACCTCGTCGCGGCGGGGGGCGATCGAATCGAGCTCGTCGATGAAGATCACGGAGGGGGCGTTCTTCTCGGCCTCCTCGAACTTCTCGCGGAGCTCCTTCTCGCTTTCCCCGTAGTACTTCGAGATGATCTCGGGTCCCTGGATCCCGATGAAGTGCGCGCCCGCCTCGTTCGCCACGGCCTTGGCGATGAGCGTCTTCCCCGTGCCCGGCGGACCGTAGAGGAGCACGCCTTTGGGCGGCGAGATCGCAAGTCGGTCGAACAGCTCCGGGTGCTTCAGCGGGAGCTCGATCATCTCGCGGACGCGGCCGAGCTTCTCCTTGAGCCCCCCGATATCCTCGTAGGAGACGCGCGGGGCGGCGACCTCGGTCTCGGTGACGGTCTCGTCCTTGATCGTGATGAGCGTCGTCGGGCCGACCTGGACGGTCCCTTTGGGCTGGGTCGAGACGACCATGAACGGTAGGCTCCCGCCCATCAGGAAGACTCCGGGAATGACGAACACGTCCCCACGGACGAACGGACGGCGGGAGAGCGCCTTCGACACGAACGCCTCGAGGCCGGGACCGAGGTCCATCTTGGCCGATCCCGAATAGATCGGGGCGATCGTGATCGCCTCGGCGATCGGGCAGTCGATCCGCTGGACGAGGACGCGGTCGCCGATGCTGACCCCCGCGTTCCGTCGTACCACCGCCTCGACGCGGATGAGGTTCTTTCCTTCGTCCTCCTGCTGGGCGCGGTTGACGACGGCCGCCGTCGCCTTGCGACCGCGGATCTCGACGATGTCGCCGACGCCGACCTTCAGCCGCTGGCGCGTGCCGACGTCGAGTCGGGCCGTGCCGAGACCGATGTCCTGCTGGAACGCCTCCGCCACGCGAAGGGTGATTGCCTCGGCCATCGGCGGGTTGGGCCCACCCGAAGTCTCGATAAATAGGTTCTCTCCGCCCCCGAGGTCCGACGGGAGGTCCGACCCCGTGTCCTCCGGCGTTGGAGGAGGGCCTGGGGTTCCTCCGTGACCGATCGAACGCGAGCGTCCGAGCCCGTCGGACCGGGGGGAGTCGCAGCCGCGGGGTCGTGCGACGGGGAATCGAACTTCCCTACGGCTCGCCGAAGCCGAGGAGCGACGCCTGCCCTACCGACCGACGCGCCGCGAGGAGGTCGGCGGTCGGCAGTTCGAAGACCTCCTGGGCGGCGACGGCGGTCCCCGGCCCAAAGCCCATGTAGTGGTTGTTGAGGAGGACGAAGATCTCGCGCGGCGTGCGCCCGGCCTCCTCGAGCAACCGACGCATCCGTCGCATCTCCTCGCGTCCGTCACGTTGGATCGCGTCGAAGCGCGTGAGCGAACGGTCCCCGACGAACCGCACGTAGCCGAAATCCGAGGTCAGGACCGGCGGTGCGCGGGCGCCGGGAAGCACCGACCAGACGAGGGCGGCCCCGCGGGCTTCGAGCTCGCCGATCGTCTCGGACCCGAACCAGGAGGCGTGGCGGAACTCGACCGCCAGGCGGAGCTCGCGCGGCACCGCGTCGAGGATCGCCGTGAGCCGGTCGAGCCCGCGGTCGCGGTGGAACGAGGGGGGGAACTGCGCCACCAACGGCCCCAGGCGGCCCGACCGCACGAGGGGGGCGATTCCGGCGAGGAAGCGTTGAAGGATCGACCCGGCACGCTCGCCGGTCGCGCGATGGGTGAGCTCCTGCGGCAGCTTCATCGCGAAGGTGAACGCCGGTGGCGTGACGTCGACCCACCGTTGGGTGATCGACGCGGGGGGGGCCCGGTAGAAGCTCGAGTCGACCTCCGTCAGGTCGAAGACCCGGGCGTATCGCTCGAGGTACTCCCCCGCAGGGCAGCCGGAAGGGTAGAACGGACCGCGCCAGTCGTCGTACCCCCACCCGGTGCACCCGACGCGGATCCGAGGCACATTCTCGGACGGGCGGAGCGTCCCAAGAGCGTTTCGTTTTCGGCGGGACGCGCTTCCACTCCCGCCGGAACCAAGATATCCTACGCGTCCATGGATACGGCGATGGACACCCCCTCGCCGTCGGGCTCAATCCTGGTCCGCCTCCTGGAGGCGGCCGGCTACCGCGTCGAAGGTCGACCCGGGCTGGTTCGCGCCGTTCGCGGGAAGGACCACCGCGCCGTCCTCCTGGTCGAGATCTCCCGTTCGCCGGCCGAGCTCGAGTCCGAGTTCCCCTCCGATTCGGTCCACCGGACGATCGTCTTCCCCGAAAACCCGGGCGACGTCGCCCGGGGACTCGCCTCGGAGCGCGGCATCGAGGTCATCGACCCCTCGACCCTCGGCCCGGCGTTGGGCGAGCTCCTCCTTCCGGGGCCGGACGGCACCGCGGGTTCGGATGCCCTCCTCGACTCGGGTGAAGTCCGTGCCCCTCCGACCGTCGTTCCGGGCGGCGACCCCGCGGTCCACCCGCGGATCACACGGGAGGACGCCGAAGCCCTCGCGGGCGTCGACGGGTCCCGGGTCACCCTAAGGCTGGTCCCGTTCTACGTCGCACCCTACCGAGTTCGCGCGATGGCGCCGCACGGCTCGCGCGGGCCGGTCGCCGACCACCTCGTGGCCGTCAACGCCCTCTCGGGACGGGTCGAAGTCTGGGAACCCGCCGACCGCGACCTCGTCGACGGGATCGACGAGCCCCACCGCCGGCTCGAGCCGCGGCGCAGCTCCGCCGAGTGCCGCGCCCTCGCCGAAGAGGAGCTGGTACGGCGGCACACGGTGAGCGTCGACCATACCGAGCAGCACGGCGGCGCCCTCGTGATCGAGCGGCGCAAGGTCCCTCCGGGAGCCGGGGACCTCAAGATCGGCCCCTCCGCGCTGGTCCACGTCCCCTTCTGGTACATTGAAAGTCGCCAGGGTCGAATCGTGCTGGACGCGGTCACGGGGAGCCGGTCGGTGGTGGACGAGCGCGACCCGGTCACCCTGCGATGAGCCGACCGTCGGTCGATCCCTGCACGGTCAAATAGCGCGTCGTGCTCCTTTCGACGTGCTCCTCGAGCAGTACAACGTCGGTCCGTACCAGAATTTCACCTACCTCGTCGCCGACCGGGAAGGAGGCGAGGGGGTGGTCATCGACCCGTCGTTCGGGATCGGTCCCGTCCTCGCGGCGATCGACGCGCGCAGGGTGAAGGTCCGTTTCATCCTCAACACGCACAGCCACCCGGATCATATCGCGGGCAACGAGGACGTTCGATCGCGCACGGGAGCACGGGTCGTGGCGCACGAGAACGCACGGATCGGCCAGGACTCGAGCGTGAAGGAGGGGAGCGTCGTGGACGCGGGACGCCTTACGTTCCACGTCGTGCATACCCCCGGTCACACGCCGGACAGCGTTCTCTACATCTTCGAGGGTCACGTCGCGACCGGCGACACTCTCTTCGTCGGCGAGTGCGGGCGCGTCGATCTCCCCGGCGGCGACCCGACGGCGATGTACCACAGCCTTCTCGGTCGCGTCGTTCGCCTGGAGGATGCGCTCGTCGTCCTTCCGGGGCACGACTACGGGATCACGCCGACGTCGACGATCGGGCGGGAGAAGCAGGAGAACTACACCCTCCAACCCCGAACGCTCGATGAGTTCCTGCGCTTCCTCAAGGAGTGAACGCCCCGGATGCCGATCCCCCCCACCGAACGTCGCGCGCTCGCCGCCGTGGGGGCGCGCCGTGCCCATCCCGGCTCTCCGACCACGGCCGACCTCATCGCCGCGCTTCGCCGGGCCGGCGCCGAGTCCACCGAGCTCATCGCCCTCTTCGACGCGCGCGCGGTGGCCGGCGAGCGCCACCTCCTCTCGGCATGGGCCCATCTGGGGCGCGCGCGCTCCCGCGGTGAGACCCGGCTACGGGATCGTAACGCCGAGTTCGCGCTCTTCGTCGCGGGGGACGACCAGCTCCCTCGCGCGCTCGCGAAGGTGGGCGTGCGGGACGACACCGAGCAGTTCGTCGTCGTCGCCGAGAAGCCCCGCGACGTGGGGGCGCTCGTGGCCTCGTTCGGGCTGGTCGAGGACCCGTCGGCCTACCCGCGTACGGTGGACGCGGCGATGCTCGATCGCCTGGGGATCGGGCCTTCGGACCGACAGGTCGTCCCGGTGTCGGGGTGGGAGGGGCTCGTGCTCGAGCGCGTCGCCCTGCTCGAGCTCTCGAGCGGCCACGCCACGGCGAAATCCACGGCAAAGCATTAGACGGGGAAGACGGTGGCCGCCGATGCCCGGCGACCGGCGTGCAGGTGTAATCTAGCGGTAGGATATCAGCCTTCCAAGCTGATCACCCGGGTTCGAATCTCCCCGGCGCGGCGTCGCCGGTGGAGCGGAAGTCCCGGCGCCTGCATATCTCGTCGCCGGGCCGTCCGGTCGCGCGGGGGCGCAGGATTAAGCCCCGTACGTCCCGTCCCGCCGCCGGGATGCTGAGGTAGCCTAGCCCGGCAAGGCGCCAGCCTTGAAAGCTGGTGGCGGTGACGCCACGGGAGTTCAAATCTCCCCCTCAGCGCTCTCCCCGGGAGTCCGTTTACCATAAATAGTCCCGTGCCCCTCCTGCCGCCATGGCACGACCTCCCACACCCGGTCAAAGCCAGCCGCGCTTGTCGAATCCGCGGGGGCAGGTACATCAACTGCGCGCAGCGGACCCGAAAGTCCGTGACTGGTACCACGAGAAGGCCCTTCGTTCTCGGTTGAGCGCCGACACCTATTCCCGGATGCTTTGCCTGATTTCCGCTCGTCTCGACATGCGTCCGGAGGAGATCGTCACGACGGCGAAGGAAGATCCCGATGCCCTTCGGGCTCGCTTCACCCGGTGCGCCGTGGCCTTGAAGAGAGCCGGTTGGCTCGACACATCGATCTCCAAGGGGTTCTTGATGGTCAAGGCGTACCTCAAGTACCGTCACGTCAACACGGACGTGTTCCCACGGCTCTCCTCCGCGACAGGAGAAACCCTCCAGAACGAACGTACCCCGGCCCCGGAGGAACTGGGGGTCGTCCTCGATAAGCTCAGCCTACGGGGCAGGGTCATTGCCCTGTTCATGGCTCATGGCGGCCTTCGACCTCAGGTCCTCGGCTCCTATCAGGCAGAGAACGGCTTGTGCCTTCGGGACATTCCGGAACTCATCGTCAAGGACAAGACGATCGAGTTCAGAGAGACCCCCTTCCTCGTTCGCGTCCCTGCAGCTCTGAGCAAGACCCGGGCCTCCTACACGACCTTCGGAACGTCCCAGTTGGCCACGGCCCTCCTCGCCTACTTGGGCGTACGGCGGGACGGAGGAGAAGCGCTTGGCCCCGGGTCGCCAGTCATTGCGGCACTTCCGACACGAGGGGCTGCTCGAGTTCGACAGGCCAACGGGACCTTCTCCAATGGATTTCTCACGACCGCGGTCCTGACGCGTGAGATTCACGTGGCACTCTCGTCTTCGGTCCCGGATGGAGTCACATGGAGGCCGTACGTGCTTCGCGCCTACTGCAGTACCCGCCTCCTCATGGCCGAGGGAAACGGGCGGATCAGCCGCGACCTCCGCGAGGCCATCTTGGGGCACGACACAGGTGTCGCGGGCCGCTACCACGTGGGTAAACGGTGGGGGGAAGAACTCCTCGCTGAAGCCCGGAGGGAGTACGCGAACGCCTCCGAGTTCCTCGAGACGAATGCGCAGTCGAGGATGAGCGTTGCGAACGAGTTCCGGCGGACTCTGCTCGCGGTCGCCGGCCTGAACGAGGAGGAGATGGCGAAGCACATGGAGGACACGAACGACGAAGTGCTCACCCTCGTTCGAGAGAAACTTCGCTCGAAGGGGGCCGCGGCGCCACCGCCCCCGAACGGGAACGGAGAGGGTCGGCGCATTCAGAAGCCAGTACCCCTCGCGGAGGCGAGGGAACTCATGGCGCAGGGCTGGACGTTCGTCGCCAACTTCGGGTCCGACGAGATAATCCTGCAGCCACCGTGATCCCGCTCAGGGAGCCTCGCGCGATCGGAAGGCAACTACCGGCCGTCTTCCGGCATCAGGCGGAGCCAGACGCTCAGCTTCACGAGATACTCCGCGCTGTCCATCTCGTCAGGCTCGCCGGCCAGTGCCAGTCGGAGGGGATGGTTCGCCTCGAGCCGCCGGACGAACTCCTTGATCGGGCGGATCAAGACCCTTCTGCGAGCGGCCTCCTCGGCGGGAGGGGAGGACACGGAATCCTCCCACCGGCCTCGTGAGCGGAGGGGTGGCGATCGGGATGGTCTCGCTTCCAGTTCAACGGTCTTGTTCATCATCGCACCGTCGCCGGACCTCCCGGGTCCGGCGAACCACTTGCCGCGACGGCCTTTGCGCGAACGGCATCGGAGAACCACTTCCGGCAGCTCCCGGCCGGGACGTGGAGGTTCTGGGCGATCTGTGACCATGGCAGGTGCCGTTCCTCCCGGAGCACCCGGATTCTCTCCAGGAGTTCGGGGGTCACCCTCCGCGGGCGACCTGGCGGCCGTCCCGACCGGGTCCGGCGGCGCCCCTCCCGGATCTCCCTCATGGCCACCCGGACCCGCTCCGACCGGCGCTTTGACTCGAACGAGGCGATGACCGGGAGCAGTGCAAGGAGGACATCCCGTCCAAGGTTGGGCTTTCCGTCCTCGGGGGTATCGAGCGTTGGCTCCTTCAGCGAATGGAAGGCCACGTTCAGCCTCTCCAGATCGAGGACCGCCTGAGTCGCTCTCGTGAAGGTGGCCTCGCGCGAGAAGCGATCGAGGGCCCAGACCAGGAGGTGGTCCCACCGTCGGTCGGGAGCCGCGGCTTCCCGGAGAAGCCGGTCGTACTCCGCCCGCTCAACCTTCCCCGTCCCCGACACCTTCTCGCGGTAGGTTTCGATCAACGACCACCCGCGCCGCTCCGCTTCGCGGTGGAGGTCCCGCTCCTGACCCGCGAGATCCTGATCTTCGGTCGAGACTCGCGCGTAGATTGCGACCCCGGCGCTCATGCCATGGCCTTCCCAAGGGCCGTCACACTGACGAGGTCCGCGAAGCTCCGTGACCGGGCCAGCTCCACGTAGGACGGGTTGAGGTCGATGCCCATCGAACGTCGACCAAGCCGTCGCGCCACCGCCAGGACGGTGCCGCTCCCCACGAACGGGTCGAGGACCAGACAGGGCACTACCTTCCGTGTGGGGCACGCACAGTGCTTCAGGAATCCGAGGTCGATCCGACGGTAGGTCCCGTCGTTCATCCCCGGCGCCGCGATCCCCTGGGCTCGTCCGACCGCCAGCGACTTGACCGGGTGCCAATCGTGGCCGATGCCGCCCCCCTCGACTCGGATGTGGCGGATCCAGGGCTTTCCGCAGTTCGCGCAGGCTCCCCGCTCCGAGGTCCCGGCCCGGATGCAGATCTCCGGAAGCGTCTCGGGGAACGTGGCGAAGTGAGCCCCACGATACGGCTGAGTGGCGAGCCACCAGACCGATCGGAGGCCCCGACCCCGACTGGGATCGGTGTTCGAGAGCATCGGGAATCGACGGAAGTCGCCCTCCCGGTGCTTCGATCGGTACGTCGGGTTGTCCGAGGGATTCGGAAGGTGGTGCTTCAGCCGCTGGACCGAGCTCTCCTGGAGCGGCTCGCGGACCGCCTCGGCGTCGTAGAAGTAGCGCCGGGACTTCGTCAGGAGGAAGACGTACTCGTGGGCGTGGGTCGGCCGGTCGCGGGTCGGCTCCGGCATCGGGTTGCGCTTCGCCCAGATGCAGTCGGAACGGAGCCACCACCCGCGACGCTGGAGCTCGAAGGCGACCCGCCAGGGGATGCCGGCCAGGTCCTTCGGCTTGAGATGGCCGCACCGGGCCGCCGTTCGACGGTTTCCGCCCCTGCTTCGAGTCTGGGCCGGGTCCCAAACGGGCGAGAATGCCTCGGCCGAGGAGTGCCGGACGGGACTGTCCGTGTGGTAGGTGTCGCCGAGGTTGAGCCAAAGGGTCCCGTCCGGTCGCAGGACGCGCCGGACACCGTCGAAGACTTCCGCGACATGAGCTACGTAGAGTTCCGGGGTCGGCTCGAGCCCGAGTTCGCCCCGCCACGCGCCGCAAGAGCAGAGCTCTCCCCCCCGGGCCTCGTAGAGGGTGCCCTCGTTTCCCCGCTGGAGTGGGCTGTTCGGGCAGTCGTCGGCCGTCCTGGGTCGTCGAGGAGCGGTTGAGGTCCAGGAGTGGGTATGGGCCGTCTCCCCACCCCACACCTGGGGTTGGGTCCCGTAGGCGCGGAGGCCCCAGTATGGCGGAGAGGTCACCACGCAGTGGAACGATTCCCCGGGCAGCGTCCTGAGCACGTCGAGGACATGACCGCGAAGGATCGACGGCGTGGGGTGGAGGCGGCGCGTCACGGCGCCCCCTCCTTCTCGCAGAGCGCGAGAATCAGGTCGAGGACCTCGCTGGGCTTCATCGCGCGGAGCAGGTCGCTCTTCGAGACCCGCTCCTCGAGCCAGCGGACGTTCGCCGTTGCGCGGCCCAGCGCGGGGCGGTGGCCCGTCACCCCGCCCAACTGCACCGGGGCGACCCGAAACTCCTCGGCGAGTCGCCGTATGGCCTCTTCCCGCGCCTTCTCCAAGTTCTTTGCGCCGTCGGCTGCTTGGCGCTTCTCCCGGAGTCGGTCCCGGGCGGCCTCGAGGATGCGAAGCTGTTCGTGGGCAGACTCGAGTTCTCGCTCGATCCTGTCGAGGTCCGAGCCCCCCTGCAGCCTTTCCAGGCTCTCGCGAAGGACGCGGCTCAGAACGTAGCCGTGCGCGCGAGCCCATCGGACTTGGGTGGCGGGGATGGTGACCGAGACGACGACGTTCAGGCCGACCTTGTCCCACTCTTTCGGCGGACCATGGGCGACCAGTCCCTTCAGCCCGGGTCCAACCCGGGTTGGAAGGCCCTCCGAGCCGATCATCCGGGCCTCGCTCTCGGCGGCGAACCCGGGTTGCAACCCGGGTTGCGAGACCCTGGTTCGACCCGGGTTGGAACACGGCGTACCACGCGTTTCTGACGGGGAGGAGCATCGGACCAGGCAGACTGGACGGACGGGCGGGAGGGGACGGACGGTCGTACGAACGGCTCGGACCCGGGACGGGACGGGACGGGTTGAGGGAAGGCCGGAAGGTGAGGCAGGAAGGTTTGGACGGACACCTTCAGCCCTCCCAGTAGATGCCCGACGCGTCGCGGCTGCCGGTAGGCGCCCGGACCTGAGTCGGGGGCCTTGGCACGAGGACAAAGCCCAGCCCGTGGACCGGGCAGAACGAGACCCGAAGCCGCGTGTTGCGGTGGACCTCCGAGAAACAGCTCCGGCAGTGTCGGGCGGCTTGAGGTGGATCCGACCCGGGCGGCGCGGGATCGGCCTCGAGGATGGTCTCGGCGGTCATGCCCGGTCCGCGGCCCGGCTTTCATGCCATTGCGCTGTTCGCCGATCGGCCCCAAACCACCGGGCTCCCCTCCCGAGGTTCCGGGTGGGTGACGGGGCGAGTCTTGCACGGAAATCGTCACGCGCCCGGAGAGCGGCAACCTCACCACCGTCGACCCGGTGCGAGCGCCTATCCAGCCGTGCGTCGCGCCGACGCCGCGCACGCAGGTCCACCAGGACATCCCGCGCCCCCTGCGGTGCTCTCTCGTCGGGTTGCCGGGGATCGCTCATGTCCCGGCCACCTCGAAGACGATCTCGCACTCCGGCAGCTTCGGTTCGAGGAACGGCCGGAAGAGTTGCTCCGACAGCGTTCGTCCGTCAACCACTCGGTATCGGGCGACTACGTAGGCCGCCCCGAGGCGTTCTGCGGTGAGGCCGAACTCAGTCTCTGCGTCCGAGAGAGCGCCGTCGTTCTGGCCGTCGACGCACTTGACAGCCACGAACGTGGCCCGTGCCCCGCCAGGGGTGGGTCGAAGCAAGAACAGGTCGAATGGAGGGGACTCGGAGATGCGCTCCCATCTGCACGACGGTCGCGTGTGATTTCGGAGGAACAAGTCTACGGCGGCGTCTCGGGACGATTCCGAGGTCACGGTCTCGTCCCCCTTCCACCGAGGAAGTCCTCGATGGCACGCTTGACCGCACGAGTCCAGGCCAGGCTCAATGCGCCATGCTCACGCTGGGAGACGGCGCGGAGCTCCCCCGCCTCGGATTTCTCCCGCATCTCCGAGAGGCGGCAGAGTCCGATCCCATCGACGAACCGTACACCCTTCGCGACTCGGACACAGACGCGGAAGCGATAGTCCCACGAACCTTCGTCCGGGATCTGGACGCGACCCTCCTCCACGTCTCGGGCTTCGATCGAGAGCCCGAAGTAGAGGGCGAGCCGGGTCGCCCCCGTCCGATTCATCTCCTTGTGGCCGGCGATCTCGTCGTAGCAAGCTGGGTCCGAGAGGATCAGGTCCCGAAGGGCGAGATATTGGTTCCAAAGAGCCTGAGCTTCGGTCACCCCGCACTCGGGCGCCACCAAGAGAGGGTGCCTCCCTGTCGCGGCCCGCTCATCGTCCGGTGTCGTTGATGGAGTCGCCGCCGCCCGCAGCTGGGCCTCATACAGTTCCCGGGCCGTCTGGAACCCGGGAATGTAGCCGGGGGGGATCGGATCGCGCGTCATGGTTCCTACCGGGTCGTCACCCGCCGGTCCTCCCCACGTCCCGGTCTGGAAACAGGAGAAACCGCGGCGGGCCGCTCGTCGAGGAGCCGGCGAACGACTCGATCGAAGGACTCTAGGCCGAGCCGATTGCCTTCGGAGTCCAGGATGGCCCGTCGGAGCGCGGCGACATCCCGCCACGTCTGGGGACGGACACGGAGGACCCCTCGAAGACAGGCGGGGGGATCGGGCCCGGGTGCCGAGCGCCCGGGCCTCGGGGCGGCCTTGGTTGGCTTTCTCGCGCTCATTCGTAGCGTTCGTTACGAACGACCGCAGACTATAAGCGGTTTCGCATCCTTACGTTACTGCCGTGACGCCCACCCCCCTCCCGAAGCCCAAGAAGAAGGTCTTCCCGAAGATCTCCGTCGCCGGCCGCATCGAGCGCGGCTACTACGAGGATCTCGTCCGCGTCATCGACTCGGACGACCACTACAATCGCATCGGGGACTTCGTTCGCGAGGCCGTCCTCGAGAAGATCGACCGGTGGAAGAAGGACCACCCGTACAGCCCCGGCTAGGCTTCACGGATCGAGGGGACTCGAAACGGGCCACCACTGAGGCGCTCCGATCGCAGAGTGGCCGGGGGATTTCCCGTCAGTCCGCGCGCGGATCCTGGTCCTCAGCCCCAGACAGGGGAATCCCTTCGAACTCGAGCCACCCCCGCTCTCTGTCCACCTCCACAGGCCGAGATCTCGGCTACTTCGCCGTCGGCACCCGAAGGGACGTTTTCGACATGCCGATCTCCTCGCGGAAGGCCCGATTCTTGCGCTCCCCCGTTTCGCTGAGGGCCGTTTCGGCCATCGCCTTGACGTCGTCCGGGACATCTTTTCGATTTCGAACGGCTTCGTAGAAGACGAGGGCCATCTCTCCCGCACCGTCCCACCACTCGCGCTCGAAGCGATTCATGAAATCCCCTCAACGGACCGGACCCAGCCGGTCCGACCCCTATAAACTCGGGGGGAGGGGCGTGAAACAGCTTCATCGGAGCCACCGTTTCTCATGACGCCGCGAAATGTGTGACGACTGTAACGATAGTCTGCGTTCGACCGAAATAGTTCCGCTTCCTGATTCTCTCGGGGTCGGATCGGAAATTGCGGGAGGCCCCCGCCAGAGCTCCGATCCGCCCCCCACAAGAGAATGGCGGGAACGGAAGACCACGGAACGCAGAGACACGGACGAACGAACGACGCGGCAGATCGGAAGCGGCGCCGCACTCGATGGTGGGCGGCGCCGGTGGCCTTGCTGGCCACTGCCGTCCTACTGGGTGCGACCGGGGTCGGTCTCCTCCAACCCCGCATCGTCGAGCAGGAGTGGTCGGCGATCAACCTCTCCTTCGGCTCCGACCCCGTCTCGCAGAACCTCGTCGTCAGCTTCGCCCGGGTGGCCTACATCGACCAGCCGACCGAGTTCAACACCACGGGCCTCGTCGGGGCAACCGTCGTCGCCCTGAATGGCTCCTGGGAGTCGAACTCGTCCGGCTATGGGATCCTCCAGTTCAACGACTCCAGTTCCAAGTATGCCGTCTCCCACTGGAACCTCGGGAGCTACCTCGGCGCCAACGTCTCCTACGCCTTCGTCGACCAGCGCGTCGCCCTGAACGGGACCACCGGCTCCTGGAGCCTGATCCTCTCCGAGTCGAACGTCACGACCGCGATGCCCACCAGCGGCAACGTGACCAACGCCGGCGCGGGAGCTGCCCAGAACGCCCTCTGGCTCACGGCCACCGCAGGCGCATCTGGCGACGCGTACTCGTTCGCGGTCCACGACTTCGAGGAGAAGTCGGGCGGCTACCAGACGTACACGACGACCGCGTTTCCGGGTGCCGCGAACCAGTCGGCGCTCCAGTTCTTCGATGTGTACCTCTACGCGCAGCCGACCCAGACGGTCGTCAGCATCGTCAACACCACGGACGCGAAGGTCGTCGCGTCCGAGACCGTCCACCCGGTCCTCGAGAAGAACCTCACGAAGCTCGGCTACCTCACCGACGAGCTGACGGC
>JBOGRS010000037.1:0-18600 GCA_050749685.1 Thermoplasmata archaeon | reverse complement strand
GTCTTCGGCTCCCCGGTGTGGGTGAAGAAGGGCCGTCCCTACCTTCCATCCCTGGCCGAGTTCGCGAACGGGGAGGGACCCCCTTGAAGTCCCAGAGTAGTACTAGGTCGCGCCGCCGGGGGAGGAGGTGGCCGCCACCTCGCGCTCGACGAAGTGCCGCTTCAGGGCCATGTACTCCTCGTACGAGATCTCGCGACGGGCGCGCACCGCTCCGGCCTGCTTGAGCGACTCGATCCGGTACTCGCGGATGAGCCGGTCGATCGGCCGCGGCTCCGTCGGGGTCCGGTCATTGACGAGGGGGAGGGCCGCGAGGGGGCGATCCTGGACGGGCGGTTCCACTTCCGCGGGGAGGGGCGCGGGCTCGGCCTCGCGATGCGGTGGCGGTTGGACCCCGGTGGCGGATCGGGAGAGGACGAGGTGAGCGCGCAACGCGCTCGCTTCTCCCGGGGTCACTTCGCCCTCCTCGGCGAGGAGGTCGATGAGTTCGACCTGTCGAGGACGGTACGTTTCGACCAGTTCGGCGATCGGACGGTCGGGCCGCGACGGGGCGACCTTCGCCGCGTCGGGGGTCCCGATCGACCGATCGGCCTCCTCGAGGAGCTGGCGGAGCGCCTCGGCGATCTCGTCGGGGCGCACCGCTCCGTCCACGGCGTCGACCTCGAAGCGCGACGTGAGACGGACCCGCATCGGCGTCTGCCCATCCGCCCCGCCGACCTCCCGCTCGATGGCGAGCTCGAGCGCGACGCGCCTCAATGACATCTCCATCGCACGGGTCCACGTAGAGAAAACGTACGCGCGGGACGCGAACGCCGGTAAGGAGATGCGATAGCCCTCCGCCATCAAGTACGGATAGTCCAGCAGCTATCCTTGAGTAACTATATATGCCCGAGCGTGCGTTGCTCCCGCGGGAGCTACCTCACATGCCGACCGCCCCTCGCGCCTCGCGCCTCGCACCCGCGCCGACAATCCTCCATGCGAAGGAAGAGCCGTGCGCCGAATCCGGCCGCCACCTCTGTCCGGTGATCGCCGCGGTCGGCGTCATCGGCACGGAGTGGCGCCTCGCGATCGTCCACCGCCTGCTCGAGGGCCCGCAGCGGTTCAGCGAGCTCCTGAAGTCGAATCCCCGCCTCAACGCGAAGACCCTCTCGGCCACGCTGAAGTTCCTCGAGAGCCACGGCGTCGTGCAACGCACCGTCGTGAGCACGCGCCCATTCTCCGTCGTCTACTCGCTCACGGAGATGGGCCTCGGGCTCGAGCCGGCGGCGCGTGAGCTCCGTGCGTGGGGGGAGCGGTGGCTCCTCCCGAAGCTTCGGCCCTCCACCCCGAGGTCGGCGTCGACGCGCACCCCCGCGATCCAGGGCGAGCTCCCCCGAATCGTGGTCGGGACGATGGACGAGCGCGCCAACCACTAGCGAAACGGTTCCCGGGAGTCCGTTTCACGCCCTCCCTGGGGTCGTTGAAATACCGTCGCCGGGGTGGTGGACGTGCAACCACCCGGAAGGTCCCCCTCAGATCGCCACCAAGGGACGGCACCGGGTCCCCGGCGTGCGGGGGGACCTTCCACACCCGGCTTCCTTCTTGGGATGCATCTTCACCGGGCCGAAGGGTTCTACGGGCCGCAGCCCCCAATCGATTCGACGCCCTCCCACCCGGGAGTCCACATTTCATCGACGCCGCAGACCCTGACCCCTTGGCGGCCGTGGGTGCGTCGAACAGATGAACGGCTCGACCCGGACCCCTTGCCGACCGACCGTCCGACGCCTTCGCGCGTCCCATGGTTCCCCGGCACACGTCCTCGTTCGACCGTTGACCCCGAGCCCGGTCCGCTCCCGGAACGGCCCCGCGTCCCCACGTGACGCGCTGCCCGACCGTGAACTCCGAGGCTCAACCATCGACTAGCGTGGCGTTGCGCGGGAGCTTGAGGGGGTTCCCGGACGCTCGACGAGCCGTGAGCGGACGCGCTCCCGGGACCGAGGAGGACCAGGAGGGCTTCGTCGGGCGGACGTCGCGCTAGATCGATCGCTTCCTCGTCGTACCCGACGAGGCCTCCGCAGGCGGAATCGCCGGTCGGGGTCCCCCGGCCGTTTGGAACCCACCGCCGCGGACCGTGGAATGCCGCCGAAGGCGCCTCGCGATCGTGCGGGAGCGCTCGACGACGGTCGCCCGAAGGGGCTTCCGACCGACGGTCCGACGGTCGGGGCCCGGAGTGGTCCGAATGGTAGCGCAAGCGCTCGAAACCTCAACGACGAAGGGAACCCTTTCCACCGCCTCGCTCGACATCGACACGACGACGCGCCCGGCCGGCCGCGTCCGCCGCATCGGCCGAGTCCGCATCCCGATCGCCCTCACGGTCCGACCGTGGGCGACACTCTACGCTCTGCCCGACGGCCGACGCTGGTGGATCGTCCGCCTCTGGGAGGTCGACCGACCGGTCCCCCGGGTCCTGACGACCACCCAACTGCTCGTCTTCGCTCGATGCAGCGGCCTCGTCGAGGTCACCCGCGCGATCGACGATCTCGTGGAGCGCGCGCGGACCCCGAGCGACGATGCGCCCGAATGAACCCCGTCGGGCGTACGCGATCGTCGGCGGATCGGACGCGTGGACGGTCCCCTTCCTGCGCGAGGTCGGTGCGATCCTCCTCCGAGGGCCGCCCGGGGCCGCGCTCGCCCTGGAACGCGTGGGGGACGGTCGGGAGACCCTGCTCGTCCCGTCGGACGGGTGGGTGGATTCGGTCGTCCGCCGGTCGGCCGAGCGGGTTCCGGTCCGTCTCGCCGCCCGCTCCCCTCCACCCTCCGCCGACCCTCCGGACGGGCGGGCGACCCGCCTCGGATTTCTCGCTCCCTCCGCCACCCCGCCCCCCTCCCCACGGTGGAGGCGACGTTGGGGGGAGGGGAGCGCGCACGTCGGTCCCGACCGTTCCACGTTGGCCGATCGGACGGAGACCGACCTCCCGGACGGAATGGGGATCGCGACGCCGTGGGACCCGGCCCGGTGGGTCGCGACCCAGGTTCACTGGTTCGCCGGGGGGCCGGAGGGCCTCGGGGTGCGCGTGCGCTTCCTCGTGGCATCGGACGAGCCCGTCGTGGACGCCGCGGCGTGGAGCCTCGGCGTCGAGCTCGCGCGCGGGCTCGAGGCGACCGGCGCGCCCTCGACGCGCGTCGTCGTGCGACCTCCGTCCCGCCGTGACCTTCGCGAGTGGAGCGTCGGGGCCCTTCGGAGGGTACGAGTCGGACCTCCCCTGATCCTCGATCCGCCCCAGGCGGCCGTCGCCGGGTCGTTCCGCCCCGGGACCCCGGACACCCCCCAGGTCGTGACCGACCTGCATGCGATCGTCATCGGCGCGTCGGGGTCGGGGAAATCGGGTCTGCTCGCCGAGCAGGCCGCCCGATGGATCGCCTCAGGACGGTCGGCGATCGTCCTCGACCTGCACGGCGACCTCGCGCCGTCGATCCTGGCGCGCCTCACCCCCGACGATCGTCCGCGGGTCTTCGCCGTGGACGCGGCCGGGCCCCCCGAGAGGATCCCCGGCGTCGCGCTCTTGAGCGGCTCCACGGGGCGCGAGCGGGACCGCGAGGTCGCTCTCGTGGTCGCGGCGCTGCGTCGCGTCGCGAGCGACGGGGGCGAGACGTTCTGGGGGCCGCGCCTCGAGAGGATCTTCGACACGTTCGTGCGCGCGGCGCAGGAGGAGGGGGGAGGCCTCCTGGACGTGCACGCCCTGCTCACCGACGTGCGACGTCGCGAGGCGTGCCGGGCCGTCACGCGCTCCGCCGAGGTCGCCCGCTTCCTCGACGAGCTCCCGTCGCTCGTGCGGCGCAACCCGGAGTTCCTGTGGTCGGCGGCGGCACGGACCAGCAAGGCCGCGCTCGACCCGCGCCTCGCCCGCCTCCTCGCGCCGTCGACCCGTGACGCGTGCGACGTCGCGGCGCTTCTCGACGCGAGCCGGTCGATCGTGTGGCGCCTCCCGCTCGGCGAGCTCGGCCCGGAGGGCGCCCAATTGGCCGCGAACCTCCTGCTCGCTCACGTCTACCTGAGGCGCACGTCGGTGGACCCGACCCGGGCGACGCAACGACCGGTCCTCGTCGTCCTCGACGAGGCCCATCTCTTCGCCGCACCGCTGGTCACCGAGATCCTCGCCGAGGGCCGCAAGTTCGGGGTGCGCGCGATCCTTGCGACGCAGTATCCCGAGCGCCTCGCGCTCGTGGCCCGCAGCGCCGCCGCCGGGGCGGTGGGGACCCATATGGTCTTCCGCGTCCCTCCCCCGGCCGCCGCCGCCGCGGGGGCGTGGGTGGGCCTCGGTCGGGACGACTCCGTGCGCGTCCTCCCGTCGCTGCCTCCGGGGGTCGCCGTCGTGGCGTCCGCCGGCACGACGCCCCTGCGGCGGCTCGTTCGGCTCGCCGCTCCGCCGGGGCTCGACGATCTCTCGTGGTCGACCCGGGTCGACGCGAGCTCGCCCCCCCGGACCGAACCCGTACCGGAGGGCCTCGGGCAACGCGCGCGGGAGGAGGACCTCGTGCTCGAGCTCCTCGCGGCCGAACGTCACGGAGGGGTGCCGGACGACCTCCGATCCGCGAGCGCGGCCGACCCCTGCGCGACGAGCGACGCCGCCGTCCGCGTCGCGTCCCTCGACACGCTCGTGCGCCGCGGGTGGATCGAGGCGCGATCGGGACGCTGGTCGGTCACGACGGCCGGGCTCCTGGGGATCGGGCTCACGACCCAGACCGGCGCGGCCCGGGAGACGGACGAGCACCGCGCCCTCCTCCTTCACGCCTTCCTCGTGCTCGCGCGACGGGGCGTGCGCCTCACGATCGTCCGGCAGGGCCGCTTCGATGCCCGCGTGCCCGACGGTCGGGTCGAGCTGATGGGTCCGGCCCCCACCTCCGGCACCCCAAAGGAGCTGAGCGAGAGGATCGACCGCCTCAAGGGGACGTGGGGGTGGAGGACCTTCGGGGGGCGGGACGCCCACATCGAGGCCGAGGTCTCGGGGGCGGACCGACCGGACCGCATCCGGCGGGACGTCGAGAAGGCCCGGAGCCGCTCGGCCTTCCTGGTGGTGGTCGTGAGCCGCCCGGAGCGCGCCCGCAAGGTGCGTGCGATGCTCGACCGCCTTCGGGTCCGCCGCGAGGACGCTCAGGTCTGGACGCTCCCCGCCGCGCGGCGCGACGGACCGGCCCCGTGACCGCTTTGCCCCCGTGGGGGATGCCGGGGGGACCGATGCGCGCGTTCGTGGCGGTCGACCTCCCGACAATCGTCGTCGACGGGATCCCGAGCGGCTCCGACGCCCAGCCGTCGCACGTCACCCTCGAGTTCCTGGGCGATGTGCCCGAGGCCCGCGCGGGCGAGATCGCGGCGGCGCTCGCCGACGCCGCCGCCGACGTCCCGCCGTTCGACGTCGCCGTGTCGGGGGTCGGCGCGTTCCCGTCGACGGTCCACCCGAGGGTGGTCTACGTCGGGGTGTCGGTCGGGGGCGCATCGCTCGTCGCCCTCGCCCGCGCCGTCGGCGAGGCGCTACGTCCGCTCGGGTTCGCGCCCGAGTTGCGACCGTTCGTCCCCCACGTGACGTTGCTGCGCGTCCGCTCGCCGTCCCACCTCCGGCGCGCCCTCACCCTCCTGACGCATCCGCCCGACGTCCCCCCCGCCGTGGGGCGGGTGACCGAGGTCCTGCTCAAGGCGAGCCGTCTCGACCCCTCGGGAGCGGTCCATCACGTCATCGCGCGCTTCCCGCTCGGAACGCCGCGCGGCGCGTCGGGCGGCGAACCTTCGGTGGTCCAACGCCGCCACAGGTAGAGGGTTGCGTAACTTCCCCAGCCGGGGTACCACCGATCGGCCCACCTGCGCGCGTCGCGCTCCGGGGCCGTTCGGGGGAGCACGCCGTACGCCGCGAGGGCGGCGCGCACCCCGAGATCCCCGGCGATGAACAGGTCGGTCCTTCCGACGCCCCGCAGGAGGGCGTTCTCCGCGGTCCAGCGCCCGACGCCCGGCTCCGCGTCGAGGCGCTCGACGGCCGTCTCGACCGGCGCGCTTCGAAAGGCGTCGCCGTCGAGCGCCCCCTCCCGCTCCCGCCCCGCGAGCGCGAGGATCGACCGGCTCTTGACCCCGCTCAACCCCACCTTCCGAAGTCCGTCGACGCCGAGCGCCGCGACCTCCCGGGGAGAGGGGACCCGGGGGACCGCGACCCCGTCGGCCTCCTCGAAGGAGCCGACCGACGCGAAGAGGCGGGCCTTGATCGCGTGCGCCGCGCGCACGCTCAGCTGCTGACCGATGATCGCGTGCACCAGCGCCTCGTAGAGGTGGGCGTCCCTCGGCAGGCGCAATCCGCGGAAGCGGCGCGCGGCCCCCGCGAGGACGCGTTCCCGCCGGGCGAGGCGGTAGAACGCCTCGACGTCGTGGTCGAGCGAGAAGAGGGCGCGGACGGCGTCGCGCGCCGTCGGGGGATCGACGCCGTAACCGGTCACCTCCCAGCGCGCGCCGGACTCGCGGACGCCGACGACGTACGGCGCGTCCGAGGGTCCCCAGACGCGCAGCACCCTCGACCCGTCGTCCGGAAAGACGAGCGACCGGCTCGAGAACTCGAGCTGGGCGCGCACGGCCGGGAAGGAGGTCGACCGGGGCGGCGTGAGGTAGGTGACCTCGGCGCGGCGCGGACGCGCCGTCCCCGGCGGGGATACGCGGGACATCTTCGGCCTCCTACCGCGCCCCGATATCAAACCCTCCCACTCCCCCCATCGTTCACGATTCGGCGTCGAATGCGCCGCGAACGATACGGTTAATCAACCCGAACGGGGTGGTCCATGCGCGCTCGGTCGACCGGAGCCGCGGCCCCGGACGGCGCGAGACCGCAGGGAGGTCGATGTCGCGCATCGGGACGGGATCGGCCGCCCTCGGCGTCACGATCGCCCTCATCGCGAGCGGCCTCCTGACGGCGCTCCCCATGGGCGCCCTCTCGTCGCCGTCCTCCCCGCCCGCGTCGTCCGCGTTCGGTTCGGGCGCGTGCACCGGTGGTTCCCTCCCCCTCAATCTGACCGGTCGCCTCTTCGTGGTCGGGGCGCCGACGACCGCCCCGAGCATCGACAACGTGTCGGTCCGCGTGGCCTACGCCTACCAGATGAGCTACGTGCCCAACGGCGGCTCGACGACGGTGACCTGCGTCGCCGACGCGGCGACGAACGCGACCAACTCGAGCGGCGGCGTTCGGCTCACGGCGGGGGTCCCTGCGTCCACGTGCGACCGCGTGTCGTGCACCTACTACGCGGGTCCGTTCGGGCCGGCGTCGTTCTCGACGCCGCCCGGCCCTCCGCCATCCTACTTCCTCACGTCGAGCCGCCACGGCAGCTCGGTCACGCTCGATTTTGTCGCGGCGCTCTCCCGCGTCGATCTCGCCCCGTGGGGGCGCGTCACCGTGAGCACGTTCGCGCCCACGCCCGTGCACGCGAACGCCACGGCAGGGGACGGCGGACCCAGCCCGGCGATCGTCTCGTATGCGTGGAGGGTGAGCGGGACGGGATGGTCCGTCGTCGCCGGCGAGGGGAACGCAACGGTCCGCGTCGAGGGGACCACCGGCGGCGTGACGGGGACGCTCGTCCTCTGGACGAACGGGACGTTCGGCGGAGGTAGGACGAACTTGACGGCCCAGACGCTCCTCCTCGATCCGTTCGCGACCTCGATCACCTCCGGGGCGGTGACCCCGACCTCGCTGGACGCCGGCGGACCGGCGACGTTCGAGGTTCTCGGGACGGGGGCCGGAGGCTACCCCTACGCGGCGACCGTGTTCCCCGGCCTCGGCCTCGCGGCGGTCGCGGTGCCGTGCACCTCGACCCCGGCGCTCGGCGGGAGCGCCACCCTCTCGTGTCGGGCGCTCGTGACCTACACCGTGTCGGGCATCGCCCAGCCGTCGGCCAACCTCACGAACGGCTTTTCGACGGCGACGGTGACCCTCGCGACGGTCGAGGTGGCGCCGGCGCTCGTCCTCGCGCTCGGCCCCGACCCGGCCCTCGCGTACGCCGGCGCCGCCGTCGCGCTCACGCTCTCGGCAAGCCCCCTGAGCGGGACCGCCCCGCTCGGGCCGGCGTGCGTCTGGTGGGGCGGCGTGTCCTCGACGTGTTCGAGCGCGCTCGGCCCCCGCTGGACGTTCTCGCTCGCGTTCCCTTCCCCGGGAACCTACGACCTCAAGGGTACGGTCGAGGACGCGACGGGCGCGAACCGCACGGTGAGCGGCGTCGCGCTCGTCTTCGCGCGCCCGAGCCTCTCCGCCCTCGGTACGTCGACCAACGTGATCCACGTCGGCGGATCGGTCGGCCTCACCGCGACGCTCTCGGGAGGGGCGCTCCCGTCCGACTACTGGTGGAACGATTCCCTTCCCTCCGGGACCGACGCGAGCGGTCTTATCGCCCAGGACGGACCGATCCACGTGGACCTTTCGCTCGCGACCCCCGGGCTCCACACGATCACCCTGAGCGTCCGGGACGCCCTCGGGACGACCGTCGCGAACCTGACGCGGATCGTCGTCCTCCCCGGCCCGGCGGTCGCCCTCATCGCGGCGGGGTCCGGTCCGTCGGCCGAAGTGACGGCCGGCGCACCGTGGACGGTCGGGTTCTGCGCCGTCGACCCGAACGGGAACTGCCTTCCGTCCTACGGAACGAACGTCACCCTCGTCCCGGGACCGGGGGAGCTCCTCGGCGGTGGGGTCTGGGCGAACGTGTCGGGCGCGTCGATCCGCCCCGACGCGAACGGGTCGATCGACCTCCCGTACTCGGCGTGGCGGAACGGCGCGCTCAACGTCTCGCTGACCGACCTCGCCGCGGGCAACCTTTCCTTCACCGTCGTGGCCGACCTGCCGTTCCATGGGAGCGGCGGCGACCGCCTGGGGGTCGAGGTCGGTCCCGACCTCGCGCATCCGGTCCTCCGCTCCCCTCACGTCGCGCGGGGCGGGGCCCGCGACAACGCGACCGAGTACGCGATCGCCGACCCGTACGGCAACCCGATCCGGTCGGGGTTCGTCATCGTCCGCACCGTCTTCGCCGGCGTGCAGAGCGACCGGGATTCGCCCGTGCGCGGGAACACTTCCGGAGGGTTCGTGTGGGTGAACTATACGGCTCCGTCGGGGACGGGAGGGGTCGTCTACGTCCTCTCCGCGTGGGACGTCACGCTCCTTCCCGTCCTCACCGTCCCGTCGGAGGCGGCGGCGCCCTCGTGGACCCTCCTGCTCGTCGCGCTGGCCGGGAGCGTCACGGCCGCGACGCTCGGGGTCGCGTACGCCGTGCGCCGACGCCGGCGGCTACGCCCCGGCGGCGGAGCATCGAACGCGGACGTGAGCGAGGAGGAACTCCGCCGCCTCGCCGAAGGGCGGGCCCACATCCTGGGCCGCGCCCGCGGCGACCGAAGGATGACCCTCGACGAGCTCGGGGACGGGTTCCCGGGCCCTCCCCCGACGCGCGCCGAGGTCGCGGAATGGGTGGGTGGGCTCGTCTCCGAGGGCGCGCTCGCCGCCGCGCGCGGGCCCGACGGGGAGCCCAGGTTCGTCGCCGTCGAGCGTCACGACCCCGTCCCGCCCCGCGTCGAGGTCGACCCGGACCTCCTCGACGCGGACCTCGGCCGCCGCCCGATCGCGGACGACGGGGACGACGCGCCGGCGGACCCCGGCGAGGAGCGGGCGGGCTAGGGGTCCCGGCCGACGAGGTCGTAGTAGCGGTAGGCGGCCTCGCCGGCGCCGAAGCAGTACTGCACGCCCGTGAAGCCGCTCTTGAGCTCCGCCGCTTCGCGAGCGACCTCGTCGGGAAGGGCGCCACGGTGCAGCAGCCGGTCGAAGAGGTCGGCGATGCGCACCATCTCGCGCTCCTTCATCCCGACGCGGGTCACCTCGGGCGTGCCCAATCGCACCCCCTGGGGCTTCTTCGGGCTCGAGTCGCCGGGCAGGAGGTTCTTGTTCGTGATGATCCCCGACGCCGCGAGGCGGCGGGCGACCTCCTCCCCGCCGCCCTCGGCGCTCACGCGCACGGCGATCGTGTGGGAGCGCGTGAACCCGAGGTTCGGAGCGAGGACGTCGAACCCGCGCTCGTGCAGCGCCTGGGCGAGGGCGCGGGCGTTGGCGACCGTCTGACGCGCGTACTCGCGCCCGAAGGCGAGGTGCTCGGCGAAGCTGACCGCGAGGGCGGCCATCGTGTGGAGGTGGTGGTTGCTCGTCACGCCGGGGAACGCCGCCGACGCGAGCCGCTTCGCCGTCGCGGGGTCCTTCGGCTCGCCGAGGAGGAGGCCGTGCTGCGGGCCGGGAAGGGTCTTGTGCGTCGACGCGGAGAGCGCCTCGCAGCCCTCGTGCAGCGGGTCCTGGAACTCACCTCCCGCGATGAGCCCGAGGACGTGGGCGGCGTCGTACCACCCGATCGCGCCGATCTCCTCGAGCGTCGGGCGGAGCTCGTCGATCGGCATCGGGAAAAGGAAGAGCGAAAGGCCGAAGAGGCAGAGCTTCGGGCGGACGCTCCGAAGGATCTCGCGCGTACGCGCGACGTCGATCGTCATGCGCTCGGGGTCCCACGCGTAGTAAACCGGCTTGACCGCGCGCAGCCCGAACGCGCCGAACGATGCGCTCGAGATATGGGCGCCGTCGGCGAGGCGCGACGTCCCGACCAGGTCGCCGGGCTCGGCGAGCGCCTTGAGGACCGCCAGGTTCGCGACGGTGCCCGAGATCGGGCGGACGTCGGCGAACGAGCAGCGGAAGAGGCGCCGGGCGAGGTCGAGGCAGAGGCGTTCGACCTCGTCCACCTGCTCGTTCCCCTCGTAGTAGCGTTCCCCCGGAAGCCCCTCGGCGTAGCGGGAGTGGAAGTCGCTCACGAGGAGCTCCTTCGCGTACGGGGAGAGGAGGTTCTCGCTCGCGATGAGCGGGATCGCGTGCTCGAAGCGCGTCGAGTGGCGCCGGACCGCGTCGCGGACGGTCCGCACCGCGCCCGCCATCTCCGCCGGTTCCGCGTGCGCAAAGGGAAGCTCGCCCGTCATACCCCCCCACCCCCCCATTTCCACTGGAAACCCGCGGGGCCCGGAGCGTCCGGCCCCGACCTCCGCGACGGCCCTACCCCCGGTTCGATGCCGTCCATGTCCCTCCCGCTACCGGCTCGACCCCATATATCCCCCCGCGTCTGAGGGCGCCCGATGCCGACCTTGGCTCCCCCGCCCCCGCGTACGCCCGATCCGATCGACCGCCCGTGGCCGAAGCGCCGCACCTTCCCCATCACCTACCATGACATCGACGTGCTCAACCACCTCAACCACGCCGCGTACTTTCCGTTCATGGAGACCTTGCGGTGCGACTACTATCTCCCGCTCCTCGGCTCGACCGACCCGAAGGTCCTCGACATCATCGTCGTCGAGGCGGCCTGCCGTTACCTCGCGCCGGTCGCCTACGGGCAGGAGCTGGTGGGTGAGGTAGCTCCGGCCCTCCCCCTCGGACGCACGAGCTTCTCCCTTCTCTACCGCTTTGGGGACGCCCGGGGGTCGACTATCGTTGCTCGCGGTCGCACGGTCATCGTATGCTACGACTACGCCACGTCCTCGAAGAAGCCGATCCCGCCCGAACGTCGAGCGGTCCTCGAGCGCGACGCGATCCCCCTGGCGTCGGAAGGATGGGGTAGCACGTAGGGTTCGAGACGATCTCCAGTGGAAACGATGGGGTGGGGGTGGCGGCGGTGCTAGGCCGGCAAGATGGCCGCCCGGAGAAAGGAGCCGTGTACCCTACGCGCTTCTCAGCCCCGTCACCCCATCAGCGTCGACGGGTCACGGTAAGGCTGCTCCCGTCAGGACCTAACCCGGTGCCCGTGATGGATAACCGCTAGGGCGCTCCTCCGAGCGCTCGTCGCGATGCCCGCGGCCCGATGGAACAGAGCGTCGACGAAGACGCGTAAGACGGCTCCCTCCTCCGAACGTCGCTCCTGCCTGTCACCCCCGCTGAGGACGGTTTCGGTGTATAAGGGGACGCCCAACCCCCCGGTCTAGCCTAGCGGACGATGGACCGTTCGTCCGTATTTATACCTGCCCAGAGCGGTGGGGAACTGTGTCCGACGGATCGGGCTCGTGCCCGGCGGGCAGCGCGGGCCCGGCGCCCTCCGCGGGGGGCGAAGGGCGCCGCGCCGCGCTCGTCGTCGCCGCCGCGGCCCTCACCGTTCTCCTCCTCCTCCTTCCCTCCCTCGCCCTCGCGTCGCCCGTGCTCCCCCGGGGGCACGTCGGCGCTCCCGGGTCGGCCGGGCCGTTGGGGGCCAGTGCGTTGCTCGACGCCTCGGGAGCCTGGACGACGTTCCACGGGTCGGAGAACCGGACCGGTTACTTTCCCGGCCCCGGTCCGACCTCGAGCCTGACGACGTGGGTCGTCTGCCCCTCGACGCTCCCGCTGCGCGTCGGTCCGGTCCTCAACGCGACCCTCCTCTTCGTGATCGACGACTTCGGGACCGCCTACGCGCTGAACCGCGACCACAACGGCTCCGTCGTCTGGAAGCAGTCGATCGGAGGGACGCCGACGACGGCGGACCTCGCCGGTGCGACGCTCGTCGTGGGCGGGTCCAACGGCTACGTCACGGGCCTGCTCGCGAGCACCGGCGGGGTCCTGTGGCGGACGGCCCTCGGCGCCCCGATCGTCCAGGGGGCGGCGGTCGACAACGGGACCGTCTTCGTCGGCACGTCGGCGGGGAACCTTACCGCCCTCGGGCTGTTCGACGGCACGCGCCGCTGGACGGTCGCCCTCGACCTCCCGATCGCCGGCGCCCCGACGATCGCCGACGGGACGATCTACGTCGTCGCCTCGAACGGGAGCGCGGGCGAGCTCTCGGCCATCGGGGAGGACGGCACGATCGACTGGACGCGCGCGCTCCCGGCACCGGTGGCATCGGCCGCGGCCGTCGGGGCGGGCGAGGTCGTCCTCGCCGATCTTTCGGGGAACGTGAGCGCCTACGCGAGCGCCTCCGGGGCGCTCACGTGGCGGACGAGCGACGGGGTCGAGGGCGACCGGTTCGAATCCACGCCCTCCGTGACCCCGACGAGCGTGTACGCCTCGAGCGACCTCGGTGTCGTCCTCGCCCTCGACCGGACGAACGGGAGCGTCCGGTGGTCCCACGTCGTCGTGTACAGCGGCTACCGCGTGCTCGCGAGCCCGGTCGCGACCTCGACGGGCATCTACCTCGTGGACGCGAGCGAGATGCTCGAGGACCTCACCCTGGACGGTCGCGTCGTCTGGGCCACGTCCCTCGGCGAGACCGTCGCCTACGCGACGCCCGCGGCGGATGTGAACACGATCTACGCGACCAACGACATCGGGTGCGTCTACGATTTCGGCAGCACCGCGTCCGCAACCCTCTGGCCGGTCACCGGGCTCGTCGAGGACCCCCACGGACGGGCGATCCCGGCCACGGTGCTGGTCGCCTCCCTCGTCGTGTCGAGCGCATCGGACGGGACGTTCACGGTCGACCTCCCGAACGGGACCTTCCTCTTCACGGTCTACGCCTCCGGCTACTTTCCGCTCGCCCGGACCTACGCGATCGCGGGCCCGCCGCCGTTGCTCGTCTTCGTCCTCACGCCCCTGCCGCGCTTCCCGGTCGTCGGAGTGGTGGAGGACGGTTTCTCGGGCCACGGAGTGCCCAACGCGAGCCTCACCTTCCGCGGGCCGTACGGGTTCCTCGAGCGCAGCGTCACCGGCCCCACGGGCGGCTTCGAGGTGGCGCTCCCGAACGGGACGATCGACCTTCGGGTCGCCGAGCTCCGGGGCTACGCGCCGCTCGAGGTCGGCGTCACGGTCGACGGCGGCGTCCCGGGTCCGGTCGTCGTGCACGTCGCGCCGACGGGCGCCAGTGTGACGGCGCTCAACCCGGGACGCCTCGACGTCGTCCTGCCCCTCGTAGCGGTCGCGCTCGCCGCGCTCGCCGTCGGGCTCTTCCTCGCCCTATCGCGCGATGAGGCGCGGCGCGTTCGCGCGACGCTCGTCGCGCCGACGACCCAGTTCGTCGCCATGCGCGCGCTCCTCATCGTCCCGCAGGCGCTGTTCATCCTCACCGTCCTCTACCTGTTCGGGACGTATCTCCCCGAGGCGATCCACGGCGTCGACTTCTGCGTGCCGTTGGGCACGCTGTGCCAACGCCTCCCCTGGGCGCGCCCGCTCGCCGACCTCTCCGCCTTCGGGAACGGCTGGTGGACGTTCGTCGCCAACCTGTTCACGGGAAACTGGGGCTACGCGCGCTACAACCACCTCGACCTGCCCGCAACCCAGTACCTTGCCTGGTGGCTCCCGAACTCGCTGCAGATCGCCGTCGTCGCGCTCCCGCTCTCGGCGCTCATCGCCTACCCGCTCGGGCTCGTCGCGGGGTGGCGGAGGGATTCCGCCGTCGACTGGGGCGTCCGGATGGGGTCGCTCGTCGGCCTCCTCCTCCCGTCCTTCCTGGTCGTCCTCCTCCTCCTCGGGCCGATCTACGCGCCGTTCACCCAGGCGTTCGGGGACGCCCCGTACGGGGTCCTCCCGACCACGGCCTGGTTCGCGACGCACGGGGGCGAGCCGGCGTGGATCGGGATCGGATCCAATACGTCGCCGACGGGCTTTCCGCTCGTCGATGGGGCGCTGCACGGTGCCTGGTCGTTCGAGGCGATCGTCCTCGGGAAGGTCGCGCTGCAGTCGTTCGCGATCGCGATCCTCTACGCGGCGATCTACCTTCGGTTCGCCCGCAACGCGGTCGCCGCCGCCGCGAGCGCTTCGTACCTCACCGCGGCGCGGGCCCGCGGCGTGCCCGACCACGACCTGCTCTGGCGGCACACGAGCCGCCGCGCCCTGCCGGTCTTCGTCCTCATCTTCGGGCTCACGCTCCCCGTCTACATCGGGACCCAGGCGGTCGTCGAGGCGATGTTCAGCGACCAGGGCGTCGGCACGCTCCTTCTGGGGGAGATGACGCACGTCCAGTCGACGGCGTTCGGGTTCGCCTCGGCGTCCGCCGGCTTCCACGTCGGGAACTTCTACCAGGTCACCGTCTTCCTCCTCGTCCTCGTCGTGCTCGTCGGCAACCTCGGCGCCGATGTGCTCGCGCGCCTGCTCGACCCGAGGTTGTCCGCCCCCGGGGAGACGTGACGGCGTCGACGGCCCCTCCGGTCCCTCCCCTCCCCGACGGGGACGACGTCCTCGAGGCCGACCGATGGAGGGGGGCGGACCGCCCCCTCTACCGCCTCGCTCTCGCCCTTCGGACCAACCCCGGGCTCACCGCAGGCGTCACGCTCCTCGCGGTCTTCGGCGGCGTCGCGGCGTACGCGCTCGCGCGCTTCGGCGCGGCCCTCGAGATCCTCCAGGTCGACCCGTCGACCGCCCAGCAGCTCCCGCCCCCCGGGCCGTCGTGGGCCCATCCCTTCGGGATCGCCTACGAGAGCGGGGCGGACGTCCTGCTCGCGATCGTCCAGGCGACCCCGATCGACCTCGCGCTCGTCGGCGGGATCCTCCTCGCCGCGCTCCTCGTCGGGGTCGTCCTTGGAGGATGGGCGGGGCTGAGGGGAGGGAGGATCGACGGGACCGTCACTTTCTTCTCCGACCTCATCGCGGTCGTCCCGCCGTTCTTCCTCGTCCTCGTTCTCTTCCTCGGGATCCAGCGCGCGATCCCCCCGCAATGGGGGATCCCGTCGTTCGGGATCCTGTTCGCGTTCGTCCTGTGGCCGTACTACGCGCGCCCGGTCCGCGCGATGGCCCGCGCCGTCGCCTCGGAGACCTACGTGGAGGCGGCGCGCGCGAGCGGCGCGGGAGGGCGACACGTGCTCGTCCGCCACGTCCTGCCGAACAGCCTCTCGCCGGCGCTCGCCCAGCTGCCGGTCGACGTCTACAACATCTTCTTCGTGCTCACGGTCTTCCCGTTCCTGGGCTGCTTCGGGGGCGGCGGCGGGGGTACGTTCGACACCCTCACGCCGCTCCCGCGCACGACCTACCCCGAATGGGGGGCGCTCCTCGCGAACGGCGCGTGCTACGGGTGGAGCCCGATCGCCGGCGCCGACTTCTGGTGGATGTACGCCTTCCCGGCGGCGGTGATCGTCGTGTTCGGCGCGGCCGTCGCGCTCACCGCCGACGGTCTCGAGCGCCATCTACGTCGGGGCCGCGAGGGGACCTAGCGACCCCACCCGCGACGCGATGCGTCCGTTCCCTAGCGGATGTGGTCGAGCGAGAACGAGCCCAGCGTGAACGCCTTCTTCGTGAACGTGTAGCCGACCCACGCCCGCGACTGCGCCTCGGAGATCCCGCGCACGGAGAGGAACGTCTTCAACTGGTCGACCTTGAGATTGATCGACCCGTCCATCATGTGCTCGAGGGTCTGCAGATCGGACTCGGTGTGCATCCCGGTCTCGAGGAGGTAGTAGCTCGCCGCGCCGTCGATCTTGCGGCGGCCGGCGAACGGCTGGAGGAAGCGGAACGTCGCGGTCGTGTCGAGGTAGGCGGTCACGGTCGAGACCGTCTCGAAGACGAGGCGGTAGGTCGGAGCCTTCTCCTTGAGCTCGGCGGAGTAGGCGTTGACGGCCTGGGTCAGCTGGTCGAGGATCCCCTTGTCCGTCGAGGAGAGCAGGCGGACCCCGGGTTCCGCCTGGGTGATGCCGACACTGCGCGCGTAGAGGTCGACGTAGCGCACGAGACCGCGCGCCTCGGCCTCGGCATACGTCGGGTAGAGGAGCGTCATCTCGTCGCGGATCTGTCCGTAGGTCTTGTCGGTCACGACCCAGATCGCCGGGATGCCGGCCTTCAAACCCTCGGCGACGAACAGACGCGCGAGGACGTCCTTGCCGGTGTGGGCCGGGCCGTTGACGAGGAGCTGGCTCGCGAGCGGGAAGCCTCCGAACATGAGGTCGTCCAGGCGACGGACTCCGCTCTTGACCTTCGTCTCGACGACCTCGGGCGGCGGCGGAGCGCCCTCGGCCTCTCCCGACGCGAGCTTCCGCTGGAGGGCCTCGAGCTCCTCCGTCCGCTGGGCGACGAACGATTCGCGAGCCTTGAGGTCGGCCGCGCGGTGGAGCATCTCGTTGCGCAGCGCCTCGAGCTTGCGGACGTCGTCCTGCGCGGCCGGGGACGCCCCCGTCGCTTCGGCCTCGGCGCGCGCCCGTTCGAGACGCCGCGACTCGACCTCCAGGGACTGCTTCATCGCCTCGAGGCGCGATTCCCACTGCGCGAGCTCGCTCTCCTTGGAGGCGATCGGTACGCGCTTGCGGTCGACCTCATCGGCCTCGATGCGGATCTCCTCGAACTTGGACCTGAGCTCGCTCTCGCGTCGCACGAGGTCGCGCTCGCGGCTCTCCATCTCCTTGAGGCGGTCGGTGATCGTCGCCGGGAGCTCGCTCGCCGAGCGCTCCAGCATCTTGCCGCGCTCCTCGACCGACTCGGCCTCGCCGCGGAGCTGGCGCAGCTCGCTCTCGACCTGGACGATGCGGCGGCGCAGCTCCGCTTCGCGGTCGAGATAGGAGCGCTCCCGTTCCTCGAAGTCGGCGCGGAGGCGACGTTCGATCTCGCGGGCCTCGGGATCCGCGACCTTTGACCCGGCGATCGCGGGGGCGACGGTGACGTCGCCGTCGGCGAGCGTCTCGGCCGCGGGACGGGGCTCCCCGTCGGGGGACCCGGTGAGGAGCCGTAGGCGGAGCTCGGCGATCTCCGCGTCCTTCGCCTGGACCGCCTGCTCGCGGGTCTTCGCCTCGCGGCTCCGAACGTACTTGATGACGGCGATCGAACCGCGCTTGACGTGCTCGAGCTCGTCGTCGAGCTGCTTGCGCTTCTCCCGCTCCTCGTAGAGCTGCCGGTGGAGCTCCTGGACCTCCTGGAGGAGCGAGGCCGGCTCGAACTGGTCGCTCTTGACGCGGTCGAGGAGCTCGGTGAGCCACCGCACGACGGTCTCCTCCCGCTCCCGGAGCTGGGCGGGCAGGAGACCCGCCGCCGGAGCCGTCACCTCGGCGGTCGCGGGCGCGGCTTCGGCGGTGGATGCGGGGACGGGGGACGTCGTGGCGGGCGCCGGAACGACCGGGGGGGCCGGGGCGGGCGCGTGCGGGGGCGCCGGCGCCGACGGGGGTCGAAGCGCGTCGGAAGACTGGATCCAGGCCTCCATCGCGCGATCGTCGCCCTGGACCCACTTGCGGAGCACGTCGGCGGCATCCTTGGCGGCGACGGGGACGTGCCGGCGCTTCGGTCGCTCGGTGCGACGCACCGAATCCATCCACCGCTCGACGATCTTCTCCCCGTCGGCCGGAGGACGCGGGGTCGGCCCCGCGCGATCCTCCACCGCTCGGTCCGCGGGCGGAGGGTGGGCGGAGCCGGCCTCGGTCGTGGTGCGGATCCGCCGGATGTCCTCGGACGAGAGGCCGATCTCCTGGAGCGTCGTGTCGGTGAGGTCGCGGACCTCCTCGATCGTCACGTGGCCGGAGTCCGCCAGACGGAGCGCCGGACCGGGCTCGAGCCCGAAGCGACGTCCGATCATCTCGGCGGCCGTCTCCCGGGCCGTCCGAGCCGACTCGGCCGCCTCCTCGGCAGGCTCGCTCATCGAAGGGGCAACGCACTAGCGCCTCCCGGGGACTTAATATGTATGGGAGGGCGCACGCCCCGAAACTATAGCTTCAAACAACGGGTTGCCACGGCGAGC
>JBOGRS010000036.1:0-19019 GCA_050749685.1 Thermoplasmata archaeon | reverse complement strand
GTCATAGGCATACCTATGACGGATATAGTACTATCGTTCGATAAGCGCTTGCCCACTGCCGATAGGAAAACGACGAACCGGGCAACCCGGATCAGTGTAGTAGGTAGATTGCCCCGCTACTCAGGTCATGACTCTCTCAGAAAGCTCGGACACGAACTCTGGGAAGTCGCCGCTGGCCGCGGACCTGACGGGGCGCTTCGCTCAATAACTTATGGAGTTCTTGCGGAACGATTCGGATTAGGACACCGCGGGGGGGCTCCCCAGGGCATAAACTGGTGGGCAGCGCTTGTGAGCCACTACTGCAGGGTCAACCTCGGGGGCGCGGACCTGTCTGTGGTTCTCGTGACCAAGAAGAGTAGGACAACGCATTACCCGCATGGGTTCCCTGGTCGGGGTTATGTCTCTGGGCACGACAGGGGAGGGGGTAGTCCAGCGAACATGACTAGGGAGCAAACGCTACTAGAGGATATGAAAGGGGCTTGGGAATACTGCGCCAGGAACAAGAACAAGTTCTAGAAGAGAGGAAGGCATGCCCATCGACAACGGTCTGAAGACCATTTCTGACCTGTTCAGCGGCGATCGAGTCTTCGAGATTCCAATCTATCAGAGGCCCTACGCTTGGGGTGACCAACAGGTTCGCGATTTACTCGAGGACATCCGAAATCTGAGCCGTGGCAAGGAGCACTACTTCGGAACGGTCTTGGTGAAGGACTCAGGGCAGCAGCACTCTCGACTCGAGACTGTCGATGTTGTCGACGGCCAGCAACGACTCACAACGTTGCAGGTGCTAATGAGCGAGTCGATTCGGAGGTTGGAAAAGGACCTGCCAGAGGCCCGGTACAAGCGGCTTAAGGAACGTTACGTCTCGGTTGATGGGATTCCGAAGCTCTCTCCGTCTGCACTAGACAAAGGGTACTTTCAGCGACACATCCTCGAGGACGAGCCTTACCCCGACCGAGCGGAAACGCCCTCCCAAACGAGGCTGAAGTCCGCGAAGAAGCTCATCCGCGACTACCTCGGAAGTCTCACGACGGACGAGGCGCAACAATTTCTCGACCGAACTGAGAAGCTGCGAGTATTGGTGTACACAGTGCGAACTGACGGTGAGGCAGCATTGGTCTTTGAGACCACCAATGATCGTGGAAGGCCCCTCACCTTTCTCGAGAAGACCAAGAGCTTCCTTATGCATCAATCATATGTTGTACTCGAAAAACCAGAACCCGCGCTCGAGCTTCTTAGCGAGAAGTTCGCGGACATCTACAAGTTACTTGACCATCTCGAGAACAATCCGATCCTCAAGCGCGAAGAGGACGACATCCTGCGATACAATTTCATCCTTTTCGCGGACTGGAATTCCAAGAAGGACTTTCCAGAACACTTCTCGATTGTGAAGGCGAGCATTACTGAGATGGCTCGGAAGGAGAACGCCGGATCCGTAGCCGATTACATCGACCGGTACTCGACGAGCTTGCGGCAAGTCTTCACGTCAGTCAAGGAAGTGCTGCAAGCCGCGCAGGACGCGTCGACTGACGAAGGACGCTGCCTTTTCGACATCCTGTGCGGTTTGGGTTTGCATGCGAACATTGTCCCCCTGCTCGCTGCTGCATGGATCGAGGTCCGGCGAAATCCAACTCCTGAGAGCGAGCGAGATCTTCTGGACCTTCTCCGAGCCATCGAGAGATTCAGCTTCAAGACCTATGTCGGAGGACGAAGGAAATCCGACACAGGACTTACAGACTTATCGACTCTTGCGTGGGAGCTCTATCACCAGAAGAAGTCGGTACGAGAAGCGCGGGCCGCACTCGAGGGCTTGGGACGTAACCTGGTGACCAGGGCGCAATTCGAGGGTACTTTCCGAAGCGAGACCTTCCTGGCCGATTCATCCACTGACTACGTCAAGTACCTACTGTGGAAGTACGAGGGCGATGTCAGGGTCCAATCCCACCCTAAGGAGCCTTTGGCGATTTCAGCACAGGATATCTTCTCGGAGAAGGTTGAAGTAGAGCACATTTTGGCTCGAAATTCCCCGCTCCCAAAGGAGGAGAAGGAGCGATATATCGACCGACTTGGAAATCTTGCACTTGCGTCGAAGCCAGCGAACGCGAGTATGAGCGATAAGCCGTTCATCGAAAAGAAGACCAAGTATTATTCGAAGTCTTCGTTCAGAATGCAGCAAGACCTGGTTGTGAATGCCACCTGGGGCGAGCCCGAGATAGACCGCCGAACCGAGGCCCTCGTTCAATTCGCGATTAGACGGTGGTTTGAAAGTTGAGACTCCGGTTTAGACGGCGAGGGTTTTTGCTCATCAGAACCGTGTTGAAGAATGCCGAGTATCTGACGTGCTCCCTTCTCGTTTGTACACCTGAGGGTGGGGTTTGGGGAGGGGTGCTCGGCCGCGGGTCGTAGGTCGTTCCGTTCATGCGTTCTGTTCCTCCTTCTTTCGTTCTGCGTACTCGCTCGGTGTGAGATACTCCAGCGACGAGTGGGGCCGCTGCGTGTTGTAGTCGACCACGCCCTCGTCCGCCACCTGGCGCGTCTCCAGGAACGTCATGGGCTCCCGGATCCACAAGTAGTCCTGCTTGAAGTGGCCGTTCCAGCTCTCCATCATCCCGGTTATGATGGTTCCGCCCGATGAGGTCCTCCACGGAGCAGAGCTTGTGCTGAGGAAGGGGTGGTTGCCGTGCGCCGACACCGTGCTACATGAGCCCTCGAACGTCGAGAGTGCCCGTCCCGCTCTCAGTTATTCGCGCCTCAATGCGCAAGAAGACGATCCGCGGCGGCGGGCCCGGAAGACCAGAACACCGACGACCGCGATGACGAGCCCCACGCCGGCCACCGTCCACGGAAGGGACGGGGGGAGGCGCCCGGGTCCGCCCCCACCCAGTCCGGGATTCGTGCCCACCGTGCCCGGTGGTCCTCCAGATGCGAAGACCATCAGCGGATCATAGGAGAGGTTCGAATAGTTTCCCTGAGGTCCGTTGAAGGTGAGGAGGACCACCGCGCTTCGGTTGATGGTTCCTCCTCTCCAGAAGATCGGATCGATCCCAACGGAGGCGTTCGAGCGGGTCCCGTTCGTGTAGTTCGCCGTAGCGTTCGCTCCGAACTCGAGCCCGAAGAACCACGGACCGATCGCGGGCGCGCCCGAGGTTCCGTTTCTGGTCGAACTGTTGGGGAGATTCCAGTACTCGGATACCGTCCGGTTCGATGCGTTGTACGCGAACTGGGAGCCCCACGGAGCGAGGCCGGTGAACTGAGCTCCAAGTCGGTCCGAGCGGTTCGTCCAGGGCCAGTGAAGTAGGTTGATGTCCAGCTTGAGTCGGTAGGTACCGTTGGATATCGCCGCCGTCGCATCATCGGAGATGTGCCAGACCAGCTGCAACGAAGCGGTCCCGATCGGGACGCTACCGTTGGTCCATCCCGGCCCGGTCCCGCCCCAGCTGTCGTTCGCATCCCACCGACCCGAGGCGTTCGTAACGTTCGTCGTGTAGGTCGCCATGAGATCGGTCTCCGCGATCGCACCCTGGGTGAAGCTCACGCTGGTGACGTTGCCATAGAAGGGACCCAAGAAGTTGGCAAGGGCGACCAGATGACCGGTCGGATCGACTTCGGTCACGAAGGGAACGGCGTACGAGAAATTGTAGGCCGCTCCGATCCAGTGTCCCCCGTTGTCGGGTACCCATGCTCCGTACTGCCCCGAGAAGAGCGATTGGCAGTCGGAGGGACCGAGCGAGAGGTTACCACTTGTCCAGGTTCCGAAACCGTTGCATACGATCTCCGGCGCTGAGGCGATCATCGGACCCTTGCCCGCCCCGACCGCAACCCCGGTCAGCGCCATCAAGAGAACCACGATCAGGCTCACCGCGCGCGTGCACCGGAGCGCATGCCGCGGAGGATGAAACCGGATGGGAGGCGAACTGCGCGGCATGGTTACCGTCATCGGAGTGCGCCAGTATGCCCATTTTGGCGCACGGACGGGACGCGTCCGGACCTTTCCGTAGGTCCGGGTCGGTCCACGCGCCGGAGGCGTCGTGGGAGACCTCCATTCATGGCCGGGACGTCGGAATAGGCCACGGGCACGACGGGCGAACGTGACGATCCAAGATCCGACCGGGGTCACTCTATCCGACCTCACCACACCCGCGGGTAACTTCATCTTCGTCACCGTCGGCCCCTCGCGGTCCGAGGACAACGTTCTGGAGTGTTCGTCTTCCTCGGTGAACTTCAAGTTGAGCGAATCCTACGACGGACCCCACGATGGCCCGACGTGGGCGTGGCCCCAGGGCGAACCCGGTGCGCCCTCAATCTGGCAAGGGTGAACGTAGAACGGGTCGCTCGAAAGGGGGCGCAACAACTGCCCCACATCACGGTGGGAGGGCGGGGAATATCAACCGGCGGGGTTCACGGAGGCGGGGGGAGGGGTTTTCCGCACTTCTGGCAGAATGCCGACACCCGGGTATTGCCGGATCCACAGCTCGCGCAGTACCTCTCCGCCGCAGAACCAGCGGGGGAGGGGGCTGACGGGACCGGCGTCATCACGGCCGGCACGGCCGGAAGGAACGGCTGCGGCGCCGTGTAGACCACCGGAACAGCGGGCGCCATGCTCCCGTGCATGACCGCGAGGACGATCCCGACGATCAGGAGCACGATCCCGATGAGGATGCTCAGCGCACCGATGCCCGCGTCGGGGTAGCTGATGCAGACCCCGAAGAACGACGCCCCACAGTACGCGGCAAGTCCGATACCCACGACCATGAGGATGATCCCGACGACGAGAAGGAGGATGCCCAACGACCGGTGCGGGTGGTTGGCGGCGGGGGGCGGAGCGACGTAGAGGGCGGAACCCATGATCCCCTCGATCGAGCTCTATGATTTCAACCTATAGTCGGTGAAGCATCGTGAGAATTCGGGCTCGAGGGATCCCGAACCCGCGCGTGAAGAGCGAACAGATCGCGGAATGACCGGGGTTGGACGATGCGATGCCGTCCGAGAAAGTTCAGGACCCACCCGACGGATGGGGGGGCGGAGTTCGACGTCGCCGCGCTCCGGGCTCGCCTCGGAAGCGTACGGCCGTCGCGCGACCGAGGAGATCGGACGGAGACGGTATTTCCTGCCGGTGCGAAGCGCGACGATGGAGCCGCGACACCTTCGGCAGCGATTACGGAGGATCACCCGGTTCCGCAGCTTCATTACCCCATTCCCCTTTTCCGGTATTGTGGGCCCACCATCGACGTGGTGCTCACCCGAAGGTGACAACGATGACTCCCGCAGCTCGCTTGGTGACCCTCATGCCGATACGGAACATGGACCGTGCGATCAAGTTCTACACGAGAACGCTCGGCGCGAAATTGATGTATCGCGGCGAAGGCGAGATGAAGGACATGTGGGCCGGGCTGAAGTTCGGCTCGGCCGACCTCTGGCTCATCGTTCCGGAACGACGCGAGAAGCGTAGCCTCGCCTACTCCAACCTCCTCGTGAAGAACATCAAGACCTTCGTGAGTGCACTCAAGAAGAAGGGCGTCAAGTTCGAGCGGCCGGAGACGATGGGACCGCAGAGCCGTATCGAGGGACCGATCGTGATCGACACCTTCGGCGCAGCCGCGCTGTTCAAGGACAGCGAGGGCAATCTCCTCATGATCTGGCAGAACTCCCCATCGATGTAGTCCCGGTCCCTCGCGACCGAGCGACCGTCCACCGGAGAACGGACTTCGACGCTTCGGTCGAGTGCGCGGACTGCCCATGGCGTGAGGCACCGCGCTCCTTCCGTAGAATTCCTCCGGTTGGATGCTAGGTCGCGGCAAGGAGCTTCCCCGGGAGTCGCGCGGGCCGAGTGCGTATCGCCGGTCGCGCTCTCGTGCCGGGGCCGAAATTCAAGGGGGAAGAGGTTGGCGTGGCCGATGGACCCTCGACGTCCTCCTCCCGGAGGATGTCCCACCTACGCCGGAGCGGCGTGGGTGATCCGGCGCTCGAGCGGCACGACAAGGAAGAGGATGCCGCCGAGCAGGACGAACAGGGCCCCTACGAGGGCCGGCAGGTTCGTTCCGAGGCCCAAGGCTCCCCATCCGAGGACGCCCAAGACCACGAGCAGGACTCCGCCGGCGATCGGCCGATCACTCCACGACCTGTACGCCAGGTAGGAGAAGAACAGCGCAAGCGCGCCGATCACCAGAAGAACCGCCGCCTCGCTGCCGGAGGCACCCGCCCCGAAGTTGCGCCCGAGCGTGAGATCGACGAGTCCGGTCACTCCGCTGACGAGCGCGCCTACGAGCGTCAGGACCCCGCCGAGAAGGCCGAATCCATACCCTAAGGTTCGTTCCGTCAAATTGGTCATCTGTGTATTCACCTCCTTTTCGGTAGCTCCGCACCAGAGGTCCCGGGTTAAGTCCGGGGTCCAGTGCGGGCAGGTCGAGTTCCAGCTTTCCGGGATGCTATTTGAACCTATGTCCAACGCGCGAACGACCCTCGGACGTGGAGGGTCCCGGCCGCGTCGGGGTGCGACCCGAACTCGCTGCTCTGACGCCCTCGAAACCCGAGAACCTTCAACGTCCGACGATTCCGGAAACCGTTCGCCGACACCGAGAATGGGGTGCCACCGTTGGGGGCACCGAGGTCACGGGTAGGACGCGTCCGGCACCGGACCTCGATTGTACGAGATCCGGTGGGAGTTGGGGAGGGGATCCGAGAACGTTCCCCGTCCCTATGGGCGAGGCAAGAGGTTCCCGCAAGCAATCCCCTCGTTCGGCGTCGGAAGTACGACCGGATGGGTCGTTACTTCTTCTTCTTCTTGCCCTTCCTCTTGCCCGACTTCTTCGGCATGTCGTATCTCCCAAGGGCGTCCTCATACATCAGCATACCCTTTGCGCTCGAGGTGGCGCGCGTTGCGATCGATCACGACTCCGGAACGGATTGCCCCTCGCGATCGCATCTCAACGCCGCGCCTACTCGCGGGGAAATCCCCATGCGACGTGGTCCGAGCACCCGAGTACGCATGGAGCGAGGGACCGAAACGAGAGAGCTTTCCATGAAAACCACGAATCGCGACTCGACGGGCGCGGTCCGAGTGCGAGGATGGGCGAGGGCCGGCCTGCGCCGGCGACCCGGCTCGTGACGCCGCCCGGTGGACGATGACCGGTCGGACGACGCGATGGCCGTTTCGGCGGATCGCGTTCGCGCTGGCCGTGACCGCCTTCGGGGCGGGCGTTCCGACGCCGCTCTATCCCGTCTACCGGTCCGAGATGCATCTCTCGGCGGGCGTACTCGCGCTTGTCTTCGGCGCCTACTCCGTCGGCGTGCTGGCGACGATGTTCTTCGTCGCGCCGCTCTCCGACCGCGTGGGACGGAGACCGATCCTCTACGTCGGGCTCGTACTCACCGGGGTGAGCGGGATCCTCTTCCTCGTCGCGTCCGGGGCGGCCGGACTCGCTCTCGCGCGGTTCGTCTCCGGTCTGGCGGTGGGCGCCACGACGAGTACCGCCACCGCGGCGATGGCAAGCTTGGAGCCGCGCAACGACCAGCACCACGTGGCCCGCGTGGCGGTGGCGGCCAACTTCGGCGGGGTGGGGATCGGCATCCTTCTGAGCGGGACGCTCGTCGAGTACCTCTGGGCCCCGACGCAGCTCATCTACCTCGTTCTCGCCCTTGCGTCAATGGGGGGTATCGTCGCGATCGCGTTGACGCCGGAGACGGTCCCGCATCCGGTCGCGGCGTCCGAACTCAAGCGCCCGAGGATCGAGGTGCCGCGGACCATCCGCGGGCCATTCTGGATCTCGGTCGGCGCGCTCTCGGCCTGCTACGCAATCTACGGGCTTTTCGCCGCGCTCGCGCCGTCCTATCTTCGGACGGACCTGGGGGTCGCCAACCACGCCCTCTCCGGTGCGGTCGTCGCCCTCATGTTCGGTGCGGCGGCGATCGCACAGCTCGCGCTCGGACAGGTCCGGGACCGCGACGCTCTCCTGGTCGGTTTCCCGCTTCTTGTCGTCGCCCTTGCGCTCTTCGTCGTCGCGCTCCCCTTGAACTCGCTCGCTCTCCTCACCGTGGCGGCCGGGCTTCTCGGGGTCGCGATCGGCTTCGCCTTCATGGGAGCCGTGACGCTCATCGACCGGGTCTGCCCATCCGAGATGCGGGGCGGCGTTCTCTCGGGATTCTACCTCAGCGGCTACCTCGCGCTCTCGATCCCGACCCTCGGGGTGGCCGTCGCCGCCGACGCGATCGGCCTTCCCGCCGCCGGGGTCGCGTTCGGCATGGTGCTCGGGACGACGACCGCCGTCCTCGCTTGGATCACCTGGCGAACCCCGACGCCACCCGGGGGCGAGGGCCGCCCCCGCGGAGCGTGACGGCTTCTCCGCTCGGCGGGACGCAGGGCCGCTTATCTCCGCGGGGGCTTGCGGACGACGGCGGAAACACGATGCCGGGTCCGTCGGCCGCCGGGATCCCATCGGCGGCACTCACCGCCGTAAAGGAGGTCCTCGCGATGACGCCCCCACCCCTGCGACGTCGCGCGATCCTCGAGGAGCTCGACCGACGCGGTCATCGACTCTCCCTCGCCGGTCTCAATCGGATCCTCGACTTCTGCGCGCGCAGCGGGTGGACCCGGGAGGGTCCGCAAGGAGTCCAGCGAGCACCGGATCCGACGTAGGATCCTTGCCCGCCGGAACGAGCCCACGGCGTCGGGTCACGTAGCTCCGCGCCGCCTCCCACGGGCCCGACTCTCGATCCGCCGGGTCCGCGGCTTGACGAACTCGTCCGTGGCGTTCGAAAAGGGGATGGGACGATACCGGATCCCCTGCTCAGCGAGGCATGCGCGCACGACGATGCGGCGCCCATCGGATTGCGTCACCGTGTGCTCGCGCGCCGCGGCAGGTGACCCATCGGGCTGATCGTGGGAGGCGATCCGCTTGCGGCGATGCTGCGGTGGGTCGATCGGAGCATCGGGGTGGAGAGATCTCGGGAGTCGTTCTTATCGCGTCGGCGGTCCGTCGGTCGAGGGGAGGTCGACGAAGGCGACCGAGAAGCGGCGGCGAGGACCGGTGGACCGTCGCTCGCGTATTGTCCCGCATGGACGGGACACGGCGCAGCATGCCCGCGTTCGGCGTGCGCGGCCCGGCCGACCCCTCACCGCGGGAGTCAAGAACCCCGATGGCCTCCTCGTCCCGGACCAGGATGGACGATCCCCTACCGTCGCGCGAAGGATCTTCGGTCGACCCGGGGACGCGGTCCATCGCGCGCATCTTCCGTAGTGGGACGTCGTCACTTCCCGTCCGGGGTACCCGACGACAGAGATGCGGGGCCGGCGGGTTTCGCTCGTCCCCTTCGCTCTTGACGGCAACGCTCGCCGTTTTCGTGGCGGGCCTCGCCGTCGGCGCGCTCTCGCTGCTCGCCCCCCCGAGTACGATTGCGGGGCCTCCCACCATCCCGACCGCGACGGGACCCCTCCCGACCGGCTCAGCGACCCCCTCCGTGGTACCCTCCCCGCACTCCCCGCTCCTGAGCGAGAACCGAAGCGCGTCGAACTACGTCGTCCTGCAGACGCTCGACCTGCTCAACCGCTCGCTCGTGAGCGGCAACCTCGTCAACCCGGTGCAGTGCTCGGACCCGTCGGGCGTCACCTTCGACCCGACCGGTACCTATCTCTACGTCGCGTGTTCCGTGACCCAGAACGTCCTCGTCGTGGATGTCGGGACGGCCACGGTCGTGCGGGGCATCCCCGTCGGAAGCAGCCCGAACGCCATCCTCTACGTGCCGCACGTCGACGCCTACTACGTGGTCAACGAGGGTTCGAACAACCTGAGCGTGTTCACCGCGAACGCCACCGTCCCCCGGGCGACGATCGCGGTCGGGGGCACACCCGTCTCCCTCGCTGCGAACGCCTCGGGAACGCAGGTGTTCGTCGCCGACTCCGGGTCGAACTCCGTCGCGATCATCAACACGTCGACGAACACGACGGTGCGGACCGTCTATGCCGGGTTCGACCCGGTCGGCGTGGTGTACGATGAGCTCCAGGACGACATCGTGGTGACCAATACCCCGATCCACAACGTCACGATCGTGAGCGCGGGGACCCACCACGTCGTCACCACCCTCGCGGTGGGTTCCGGCCCAGCGCAGATGGCCTACGACGGGACATCCCACCAGATCTACGTCGCGAACTCGCTCTCCGACAACGTCTCGGTGATCGACATGAACTCGATCACCGTCACCCGGACGATCGCCCTCGGGGTATTTCCGGGGGCTCTGGTCGACGATCCCGTCGCGGCGCGCCTCTACGTCGCCGAGCAGTCGAGCTCCAACGTCACCGTCGTCAACACCACATCGACGACGACCGTGGGGTCGATTCCGATCAACGGATTCCCCTCGGCGCTCGCGTGGGACGACCCGCATGGGCGCCTCGTTGCCACCGATTCCGCGAACACGACCGCCGACCTCATCAACGTGAGCGCGGGGGCGGTCACCTCCCGTATCCTCCTTGCCGTACCCCCGGGCCGCATCGCCTACGACGCATTCACGAAGGAGGTCTACGTCTCCCTCCCCTACGCGACGGCGGTCGCGGTGATCAACGCGTCCACCGGACGGGAGTGGGGGACGATCGAGGTCGGGGAGCGACCCGACGGTCTCGGCGTCGACCCGCTCAATGGCTCCGTCTTCGTGAGCTCGCTCGGATCGTACTACCCCGTCCTCATCGCCGCCACGAACCATACCGTGATCGCGCGGCCCTACATGCCCGGCGAGTCGCTCACGGCCACCTTTGACGTGCCGCACCAGCGGTGGTACGTCCCCCTCTATGACCCTCAGCCGCTCGGTTTCTACCTCACCGGTTCCGTCACCGAGGTGGTCGATGCCGCCACCCTGTCCGACCTCAAGATCCTGGGCGTCGGCTGGTGCTACACGGTCCCCGACGGGGCGTTCGACCTCGCCAACGGTACCTTCTTCCAGGCCAATGCGGCCTGCGCCAACGTGACGGTCTACAGCACGTCGACCTACCAGCTGCTCAAGGTCATCGGGACGGGGCTGTCGCCCTCGAGGATCGTGTACGACGCGCCGCTCGGGGAAATGTTCGTCGCGAACTCGGGGACGAACAACGTCTCGGTCATCAATGCGACCACCTACCGGGTCGTGGACACGATCGCCGTCGGGCTCCAGCCCGAGGGCCTCGGCCTCGACCCGTCGACCGGCCTTCTCTTCGTGGCCAATTCGGGCTCGGGCGATGTGATGATCATCAACACCACCACGGACCAGGTCGTCCACGACATCACGGTGGGTACGACGCCGTTCGACATCGCGGTCGACACGATCGACGGCACGATCTACGTCACGAACTCCGGGTCGGGCACCGTGTCGGTCCTCGGACCCAGCCCGTTCACGGCCGTCACGACCTCCCCCGTGAAGGCCGAGACCCTCCTCGGCGCGACCGCGGTTCTGGGTGCCCAGGCCCTCGGCCCGATCGGGGCGCCCCTCGCCGGCGCGAGCTATCAGTGGACCGTGGCACCCCCGTGGCTGGGCACCCTCAACTCGAGCGTCGGCACCTCCGTTCGGTTCACGGCGGGCTCGACGATCGCGAACGGGACGGCGTGGGTGAACGTCACCTACGGCCCCGTGCGTCGTGGCGCGACGGTGCCGCTCGCCGTCGTGGCCCCCGCGCTCGTGGTGACCCCGCTCACCGCGCGGCCGGCGCTCCTGCTCGTCGGAGGGTCGACGACCTTCTCCCTCAATGCGAGCGGGGGGGTCCCACCGTACCAGTACACCTATTCCGGCCTCCCACCGGGGTGCCCGAGCTCGAACGCGCCGTCGATCCCCTGCACCCCGTCGCAGGCCGGGGTCTACAGCGTCGTGGCCACGGTCCGCGATATCGCGGGCCAGACGGCAACCGAGACGCTCGCGTTCGACGTGACCACGATCACCCAGGTACAGACCAGCGCTCCTCCGCCGAGGCTCGCGGTCCACGGGGTCGCCCATCTGACCGCGTCCGGATACGACGGCTTCGGCGAACCCGTCCCCAACGCCACCCTACGCTGGACGGTCGTCCCGAGCGATCTGGGCACGCTCAACCGCACCACGGGAACGGCGGTCACGCTCACGTCGACGGGATTCGAAGCGTCCGGGACCGTCTGGGCCAACGGAAGCTACGAGGGGACGACCGTCGCGGCATCGATCCCGATCAACGCGACCGTTCTCCCGCCGTCGACCCCGTCCACCGGACTGGCGGTCTCGCCCCTCGACCTCGGCATCTTGGGGGCGATCGGCGCGGTCGCGATCGTCGCGACGGCGGTCGTCCTGCGACGGCGCCGGGGCCGGGGTCCCGACGTGACCACGGACGAACGCCATGCGTCGCTCGACCGATGGCCACCCGAGGAACCCGACGGGTCGTTCGATCCGCCCTGAACCACGGCACCGCACCCGCCCCGACGTGCGGGCCACCTCCAGCAACACGGGCGGCATGCTGGGCAGCGACCTGCCGGCGCCCCTCTCGATGGTCGCGGCCCTCCGACGCGGGCACCCGCACGACGACCCACGTTCGCGCCAGGGCCGCGCGAATGTCGGCTCTCGAGTGCGAAGAGGATGGCCGAATCGGAAGAGGTCCTCCTCCCGATCCCTCGAGGGGGGCGGGCCGAGATCGCATCCGAGCGGGTCACGCTAGGAGATCTGGGAGAGGTACGCCGCGACCCCCGGGATGCTCGCGGCGCTTGTGGGCTGCCCCCCGTTGACCTTCACGATGAGGGCGAGCATCATGTACGCGGACGGGCTCACCGCGTTCCACGCCGGGCCGGACTGATTGGCGATCTGATTCTCGACCTGCGGCGCGGTCATTCCCGCGAGTTGACCGGGATCCACCAATTGGGTCGTGTGGAAGTACTGTCCGTTCACGACGACGAAGGGGATCCCGGTACTGTAGGCCGAGACGTAGGCGCGCGCGACGCACCCCGTCGGGGTCGGGAAGGTGTGGCCGGAGTCGGTCGGTATCTCGTCGACGACGAACGACGCGTACGGGCTGCGGAGCGAGGCCGACGTGAAGACGACCGACGGGGTGTTCGGGTACGTGTCCGTCAACGACGAGTGGTCGTAGACATACCCTGAGAGGCTCCCCACCTTCTCGAGCGCATACTTGACGGCCCAGCTCCCGGCCGAGCAGTACGGGCACCAGGCAGCCCCGTAGAAGTAGAAGACGGGGACCCCGTTCGACGTCCACGTCGCGTCGGCCGCCTTCTCCCAGTTAAGGGGTTCCGACTGGGTCGAGAAGGAGAGCGTCGGGCAGCCTCCCGCGACCGCGGCGAGGCCGAAGACCCCGGCGACGACGAGACCGAGGACCGCTCCGACGACGACGGAGTTGCGGTAGGTGGAATTCCAGCGCTCCGACGCGCGGAGGAGACCGTACGCCAGCAGCGCGATCGCGACGATGAGGAGGATCGCGATGTACGGGATGGCCGAGAGGTACACTCCGATCGGGGATGGGTAGACGAGCGCGAGGAGGAACCAGACCGCGGCGAGGGGGGTCAGGAACATGCCGACCCTCACGATCGACCACGGCGCGCGGTCGGCCGCCCGTTCGTTGCCATCGCGGCCCGCGGCGGAGGGACGACGCGATTTCTTCGACCGCCGTTGATAGTAGAGCGCCTTCAAGGCGCGACCCGGCGCGCCCGTCCCGGCGTCCGCGTGGAAGTCGACGCGCGAGTCGTCGGCGATGCGATCCCAGTCCCAGCCCTTGGAACGGAGCCGCTCCACGGCCTCCCAGTCGACCATGAACGCCTCCGGCAACGTCCGGGGGTTAATCTCCCTTTCACGGGCGCGCGCGAGCGCCGGGGCCTTCGAGGACGGGCGAAACGCCCATGAGGAGGGCCGACGTCCTCGCCGGCATGCCGTACATCGACTACGACGAGGTCGGCGCCGTCTGCTCCTTCTGCGGTCGGCAGTTCCCCGACGAGGAGGCGCTCGAGGGCCATCGGCGCGACTCGCACGAGATCCCCGACGTGACCCGGCGGTCCGCCACCCCGTCGGCCCCGCGTCGGGCGCGCGCCCCGCAGGCGGCGCGACCCTCGCGCCTCCGCGACGCGCGGCGCCGCGCCTAGGACGGGAACCAGTCGCTCACCCAATCCTCGCGCGGCGCTCCCTTAGGGGCCATCGGCCGACCGCGGAGGAAGGGGAGGGTCTTGGCTCGGTGGCACGTTCGGCACACCGTCTGGAGGTTCGCGTAGTCGAGCGCGGCTCCGCCGGCCGCGAGCTCGATGATGTGGTCGACCTCCAGTTCCCGCACATAACGGCGACGGCCGCAGTGCTGGCATCGGAAGCGGTCGCGGTGGATCACGAACGTCCGAGCGGCGTCCCAGAAGTAACGCCCCCGGAACTTCCACTGGCACCGGCGGCCGCAGTACGGCGTGCGTCGGGTCTCGAGGGCCGTTCCGCACTCGACGCATCGGCGTTCCCGCCGGGCGGCGAGCTTGCGCTCGGAACCTTCGCTGAACCACGCGTGGGATCGGTTGAGCAGGAGTTCGCGTCGGGGTCGAGGGCTCTCCCTCGGCGGATGCGCCACGTCCTCGGCATCGGAGGGTCCGGTAGATGGGCTTGGCGGTCGATGCGCGGCGCTCCACCGGGCCGGGGGCTCACTTCGGGAACGGGGCCGCGGTCTTCGTCCCGCCCAGCCGACGGGCCCTTAAGGCGCCCCGGCCGAGGTAGATCAGCGCGAGCACGAAGGTCGTCGCGACCGCGCCCACCGAGACCGCGAGCAGGGTGTAGATCGGGAGCCGGTCCGCCAGCACGACGAACGCGAGCCCGGCAACCGCGCACGCGACCAACGGGATCGTGGTGAACCAGGTGGGCCCGGGTGGGTCGGACGCCGAGGACCCCTCGTCGAGGCGCCGGTCCTGGCGCTCGGGGAGATCGATGGGGGAGGTCGGGCCATCGGACGGGGCCGCCACGCCCTCGACGGGGGTCGAGAGGAGCGCGTCGATGGCCGGGCCCGAGAGCCATGGTGCGATGAGACCGATGAGGGCGACGACGGCCAGCACCGTGAAGACCGGATCGCTGACACGCGAGAGCGGGATCGAGCCGGGGACGCTCCCGGCGAGGAGGGCGGCCAGGGCAGAGCCCTGGTCGTGCAGGACCGCCCCGATCGCATCGAGGAAGGCCGTCGGTCCGTGCGTGGGCGCGGCGGCCAGACGGCTCGCCGCGGCGAGGAGGAGGAGCCCGACCGTCGCGCCGGCGACGAGCCCGAAGATCGACGTCCCCGGGGCTTCGCGCGCCTCCAGCACGACGGCGAGGAACCACAAGGGCGACCCGAGCAGGACGCCCGCGTCGAGGCTCGCCACCCTTCCCACAAAGCTGGCCCCTGAAAGGAAGGAGTACACCCCCACGAGAGCGAGGGTCGCGGGAGCGAGCGCGAACACGACGCCGACCCGTCGGCCGAGCATGAGGGGGGCGAGCGGGACCGCCGCGACGGCGACCCCCAGGACTAGGACGGCGTCAATCGGGTGGACGGCGACGAGTCCGACGACGGCCGCGTAGACGAAGAGCGGGGCGATGAGGAGCGAGCGTACGGCGACCTCCCCGCGTTTCATCGGGCGTTCTCCCACGCGCGGATCCGATAGTAGGCGCTCATCACCTTCTCCGCCGCGCCGCCGCGGTCAAACGGGAAGACCGGGATCCCCTGGCGCTGGAGGACGGCGATCACGGCCTCGCGTCGGCGACGCTCCCCGTCGGCGGCCCAGTCGAACACCTCCGCCCCGACCGGGTCGGTGGGCGTCGGGTAGAACCCCTCGATCTCGGGAACGAACTGATAGAGACGGTGGCCGCGGGAACGGAAGCGGGCGAGCGATGCCGCGAGCCCCTGCGTCGGGCCGCGCAACGGGCTGAAGGAGAAGACGTGGGAGTGCTGGGTCAGGCGACGCGTCGCCTGGCCGAGCGCGTCGCCCAGGTCGAAGCGACCCGGACGCACCGCCATGAGGGCGAGGTTGTCGGTGAGGCGCTTGTACTGTCGGGGGCCGCGACCGGGGGGAAGGTACTGGAAGACTCCGTTCACGTACGTGAGCAGGCCGACCCGGTCCTCGCCCTGACGGGCGATGGCATGGACGACCACGGTGGCCGCGTCGACCGAGCGGTCGATCGCCGCCTCCCCCCACTGCCCCGAGCGCATCTCCTCGCTCAGGTCGATGATGAGCAGGTAGTCCTGCCGGCTCTCCTGCTCGAACTCCCGCACGTAGATCTGCTCGAGCGTCGATCGCTTCCATGCGACGTGACGGATGTCGTCGGTCGACTGGTAGGGCCGAAGCGAGCGGAACTCGGTCCCGAAGCCCCTTCGCCGCACGACCATACGCCCCGGGGCCGGGGTGACGAGGGCCCGACCGATCGGTCCGGGACGGATCGGCACCGCGCTCGGGAGGACGGTGACCGGTCGTGAGGTGGGAAGTCGGGCGGACCGTCGGGCGATGCCGAGGGGGTCGTAGGCGGTGACGACGGTCGGACCGACGACGAGGGCTCCCCGGACCCGCGACCGGAAGGCGTAGGCGAGCGTCTTCTCCGTCCCGGGGTCCCACCACGTCACGAGGCGGCGGCGCCCGGCGCGCATCTCGAACGCGTCCGGCGCCACGTCGACGAACTCCGCCCAGAAGCCGTGGCGGCCCGCGTAGCGGACGGTGACCGACGTGACCGAGTCGACGGAGCGGGGGACGCGGGAGAACGTCGCGCTCCGCCGCGCGGTGAGCGATCCCGAGGTGAGGTCGGCGGTCTGGACGTGGAAGACGATGAGGTTCGCGCCCAGGAAGGCGAAAACGACGACCGCGAGGAAGAGGAGCACGACCTCGAGGGTCAGCATGGCGATGACGAGGCCCGCCAGGGCCGCGGCGATGGCCCAGTACCCGCGTCGCGTGATCATCGACAGAGTTCCGGTCGGGGGTCCGACATGACGCGTCCCGTTCGGGCCCCTCCCGTGCGCGACCGCGCTACCGTGGGACCTCGACCTGGTTCACGCGATCGTCGATGATCCCGCGCAGGACCGGCTCGATGCCCGCGCGCTGTCCCGAGTACTGCTGCGCGATGATCTCGGGGTGGAGGACGATGCGGTGGTTGAGCGTCGGGAAGGCGAGCGACTTGACGTCCTCGGGGGTGACGTAGCCCCGCCCCCCGAACAGCGCGGCGACCTTCGCGGCCCGCAGGAACTGGACGCCGGCGCGCGGCGAGGCCCCGACCAGGATCCTCGGGTCCTCGCGCGTGCTGCGGATGAGCCGCGCCATGTAGCGGAGGACGTCCTCGCGCGCCTCCACGCGCAGCGCCTGATCCCGGTAGCGGTCGATCGCCTCGGCCCCGACGAGCGGGGGGCGCGGCGGCGCCTCCGGGAGCGCACCGTGCTTCCGCAGGATCGACACCTCCGACTCCTCCGTCGGATAGTCGAGGAGGACGCGGAAGAGCAGGCGGTCGAGCTCGGCTTCGGGAAGGGGGTAGGTCCCTTCCTGCTCGATCGGGTTCTCCGTCGCGATCACCATGAAGGGTCGCGGGAGCGGGTACGTCGTCCCGTCGACGGTCACTTGGTGCTCCTGCATCGCCTCGAGGAGCGCCGACTGCACCTTCGGGGGAGCGCGGTTGATCTCGTCGGCGAGCACGACGTGCGCGAAGACCGGCCCGCGGCGGTACTCGAACTCGCGGCTTGCTGGGTTGAGGACGACCGTCCCGACGATGTCCGAAGGGAGCATGTCGGGCGTGAACTGGATCCGCTTGAAGGAGAGGTCGAGGCTGTGGGCGAACTCGCGCACGAGGTACGTTTTCGCGAGCCCGGGAACGCCTTCGAGCAGGACGTGACCGTCCGAGACGAGGGCGATCGCGAGGAGCCGGACGATCGACTCGTAGCCCACCACGCCTTCGGCGATCCCCTGCTGGAGGGTCGCGAGCGTCCGGGCGGCCTCGCCGTCCGGGGTGGTCGAGGGAGCAGCGGGGGTCGTCGGGGAGGCGCGCGGCGGGGCTCCCTTGGGGTCGGGCGCCCCCCTCGGACCCCCGGACGACATCGGACCTGCGCTCTCGGTCATGCCGTCACGTCTCCCGGGACGACGAGGCGCGGTGCGTTCGGGAGGGCTCGAGTGTGCGCGTCGGTTCGGTTCATGTCCGTCTCTCCAATCGCTGGACCGTAAGGCGGGCGTCGTGCACATCGACCGCCACCCGCGCGAGGAAGCGCTGCTCCTCGATGGCGGGGTCGCGCCAGAACGCCCAGTGGATCCGGCCGGGGTCTTCGCGCTGGACCGCCTCGGTGTACCGACGTGAGAGGCCCTCGCGCAGGCCCAACAACCTGCGCCGGTCGGGGACCTCCTGGCCGCGGGTCCGCCAGGGACGCCACCCTAGGTCGGTGAGCCCGACCTGGAAGGTGGCGTGCAGGGACCGGTCGAGCCGGTCGTAGGCGGCGCGGATGAGCTGGGAGTGGATCCCGTCTTCCGCCGCGTAGAACGTCTGGGAGACGGCGTCGTGATCGGGGCGGTGCCAGGTCGTGCGGGTCGCGGCGACCGGGGCCGATCCCCGGACGTTCGCCACCAGCCACCCTACCAGCACGCCCCCCACGAGGGCGATCGGGATGCCGAACGTCGGCTCGGTCAATAGCCCGTCGATCGAGCCCGGGAGCGACAACATCGGCGGGTCTACCCCTCCCCGGGGATCGTCAGCGGGAGAGGTTCACCGTTCGTGGCGGTCACGAGGTACTGCCGATAGAGCTCCCACATCGGCCGATGGGCGTAGACGCTCTGCAGGAGCGCGACCAGACGGTCGCCCTGCGCGATCACGGAGCGGCCGTAGCGCACCGGCTCGTAGAGCCGGTACAATCCGAGGAGGAACTCGGGCAACCTCCCGGTCCCGGCGGGCAGCCCGCGCCGCAGGATCTCCTCGTGGGTCCAGTGGACCGAGAACGACACGCCGAAGGCGCGCTCGACGTCGTTGAGGACGGTCGGGTAGGCGAACAGCACCGCCTTCGCGTACTCCCCGCGCACGAGCAGGCGTTTTGTCTCGGTGAGCACGGGGACCTCGATCGGGCGCAGCGGGTGGATGTTCACCGCCCCCCGGCCTCG
>JBOGRS010000035.1:0-19109 GCA_050749685.1 Thermoplasmata archaeon | reverse complement strand
GGGCCTTCGGGCGGCCGTAGATGCCCTCGGGTTCGACGATGTGACCGTCGTGGGTTTCGCCGGCGACGGGGGAACCACCGACATCGGCCTCCAGGCGCTGTCGGGGATGCTCGAGCGGGGCACCGACGCGATCTTCGCGATGTACGACAACGAGGCGTACATGAACACCGGCATCCAGCGGAGCGGCGCGACACCCCAGGGGGCGTGGACCACGACGACGCCGGTCGGACCGACCGCGCGGGGGAAGGCGGAACGACCGAAGGACATCATGGCCATCGTCCTCGCCCACCACCCCGTCTACGCGGCCACCCTCAACCCGAGCTTCCCCGAGGACTTCGTGCGCAAGGTCGAGAAGGCGAAGGTCGCACGCGGACCCCGCTTCCTGCACATCTTTTCTCCGTGCCCCCCCGGATGGAGGTTCTCCTCCGAGGCGATGATCGAGTTGGGACGCCTCGCCACCGATTCGGGGATCTTCCCGCTCTACGAGGTCGACGCGGACGGGCTGCGACTCACGCGCCGCATTGGTGAGCTAAAGCCGGTCCATGACTACCTTGCGCTGCAGGGTCGTTTCGCCCACCTTACGGCCGAGGAGATCGAACGGATCGAGGCGACGGTCCGGTCGGAATGGACGCGGCTGCTCGAACGCGACGCGCAGCGCGCGGTCAAGGGCGCCGCGTCGAGCGTTCCGACGGCCTTGTCGACGCTCCGGCGCGAGGCGCGCACGTGACCCCGTCGTCGTCGACCTCGGCCCGCTCAGGGCTTAACTAGCGGCGTGACCCTAGGTGCGCTCGAGGAGAGACGATGGCCTCACGCGACCTGAGTTGGGCCGAGGACCGGCCCCTTCGCCGGGCCGCGGTGGTCTACGACACTCAGTTCGAGGAGACCCACGCGGTGGCCGAGGCCTTGGCCCGGGGGATCCGCCGCCAGAACGTGGCGACCGACGTGTTCACGGTCGCGGAAGCCGAGCGCGCCCCGCTGGACGCGTACTCCCTCCTCGCCCTGGGCTCCCCGACGGAGCTCCTTTCGTGCACGCGCGGGATGCGGGTCTTCTTGTCGCACCTCGGCCGGCGCAACCTCAAGGGACGCTATGGGTTCGCGTTCGACACCAAGATCCGCCATCACCCCGGACGCGCGGCCGAACACATCCACGCGACGCTCGAACACTTCGGTTTCCGCATGAGGGTCGAGCCGGCGTCCGCGTTCGTGACCGTGGTCGAATCTCCGGGAGGCCATCCATCGCCCGCGCACGAGCACCCTGCCCACGCCCTCGAGACGGGGATGGAGGACGCCTTCGAGAAGGCGGGGGCCGACCTGGTTCAGAAGATCCGGGGCGAGACCGAGGACGTTTGGGAGGTCGCGCCGACGACGACCACTCCACCGACGCCAAAGACGGGTCCCGAGGATCCGAAGCGCCCGAAGACGCGCTGGCCCTACTAGGAACGCCAGCCTCGGCCGCACCGGCAACCTTCAAACCGTGAGCGCGGTACGACCCGCGCCATGGTCGATGCCATCATCGCGGAGGGCCTCTCGAAGACCTTCAACGGCACGGTCAAGGCCGTCGAGGGGGTCTCGTTCGCCGTTCGCGAGGGCGAGGCATTTGGGTTCCTCGGGCCCAACGGGGCCGGGAAGACCACCACCGTATCGATGCTCACCGCCGGCCTCGCCCCGACCGCCGGACGCGCGTCGGTGGGAGGGATCGACGTCCTCCGGCGACCCGACCTGATCAAGAAGTCGATCGGGATCGTCTTCCAGGAGTCGACCGCGGACGGCGAGCTCACCGGTCGCGAGAATCTCGAGATTGGTGCGGCGCTCTTCGGCGTGCCGCGCCCCGAGGTCCGCGCACGGGTCGCCGACCTGCTCGAACGCATGCACCTCGCCGATGCGGCCGACCGCCTCGTCAAGACGTACTCCGGAGGGATGCGCCGACGTCTCGAGCTCGCGGTGGGGATCGTCCACGAACCTCGCACGCTCTTCCTGGACGAGCCGACGCTCGGGCTGGACCCCCAGAGCCGCGCCGGCTTCTGGGAGTACGTGAAGGGGCTTCAACGCGAGCACGGCATGACGCTCTTCATCACGACGCACTACCTCGATGAGGCGGACAACTACTGCGACCGCCTCGCGATCATCGACCACGGCAAGATCGCCGCGACGGGGACGCCGTCCGAGCTCAAGGACCGACTCGGCGGGGACGTGATCACGATCCGTCCGTCGACGGCGGGCCCGGACCTCACCGCGTTGCTGCGGGCGGTGGCCGGGGTGACCTCCGTCCACGCCCAGGACTCGGGGTATCGCGTCAAGTGCCCGAACGGCGAGGGGACCCTTCCCGCGCTCGTGCAGGCGTGCTTCGCCGCCGGGGTCGTTCTCGCGGGCGTCTCGCTGAAGCGTCCGAGCCTGGACGAGGTCTTCCTCGAGTTCACCGGCCGCGAGTTCCGCGAGGACGAGGGACCCAGCGCGACCGACATGGCGGTGCGCATCCAGCACGTCCGTTCGGCCCGGGGGCGCTGATGTTCCGCGAGCTCGCGGCGCTCACCCGGCGTGAACTCCTTCGGCTCGCGCGCAATCCCTACGCGATCTTCATCGGGGTGCTCACGCCGATCCTCTACCTGATCCTGTTCGGCCAGGCGTTCGACCTGGGCCGCCTCACCAGTGGGGGCCCTCCGGGCGCCACCGCCGCGCTCTCCCTCGCGCTCCTGGGGGCGCCGGACTACTTCTCCTACTTCTCGGTCGGTATGGTCGGGTTCGTCGCGGTCACGGCGACCCTCTTCACCGGAGCGAACGTCATCTTCGACAAGCTCTTCGGCGTGATGAAGCGGACGAACGCGAGCCCGGCCCCGGCGGCGGCGATCTTCGGCGCGCGCCTGATCGCCGGCGCGCTCCAGCCGATCCTGCTCGCCTTCTTCGTGCTCGGCCTCGCGATCCTGCTGGGTCATGTGGGCGGCCTGAACGGCCTTGACGTGACCGCGAACGTAACCCCCCTGGGTGCGCTCGAGATCGTCGCCGCGGTCACGCTCCTCTCCGTGATGTTCACCTCGCTCTTCCTCTCGATCGGCTTCCTCCTCGAACAGCCGCAGTCGTACTTCGCGGTGGTGAACGCGCTCAACCTTCCGGTCCTCTTCACGTCGGACGCGCTCTACCCGTGGGGGACGATGCCGGCGTGGCTCCAGCACATCGCGAGCTACAACCCGGTCACGCTGGCGGTCAACGTGATGCGCGGGAACCTCTTCCCCCCGACGGCCTACCCGTACGCCTCCGGGGTCTATCTCCTCGGCCTCTTCACGTGGGCCGCCGTCATGATCGGCGTCGCCATCCTCCTCACCCGCCGGGCGCTCGGTCCGCGTCGCTGAGGGCCGCCGGCGCGTCGGGGCGACGACCTCGGCCGGTCGCATGCGAAGGCGCAAGTACCCGAGCGTCGTAGCGGGGGCTCAAGGAGATCGACCATGGTCGTGGACTTCGCCTTCAAGAGGGTGCCGGAGTACCGACTCGCGACCTTCGCCTGGACGGGCCCGTGGAGCGACGCGCGGATCCGCAGGGAGTTCGAGAAGGTCGCCGCGTGGGCCGCGCGCAAGGGCGCGCGCACGGGCAAGTGGGTCTTCCTCGAACCGTCGGAGCGCAAGTTCGTGGTCGGGATCGAGGTCAAAGGCAAGGTCCGCGGTGACGGACCGATCCACCTGAAGACCCTGCCCGCGACGCGGGTGGCGAGCGTCGTCTACGACCCGAAGGTCATCGCGCCCGGCGTCGTCTACCACGGGCTCGCCGACTGGCTTCGCTGGCGCCGCAAGGACGGCGACATCAAGGGGTCGGGCCAGTACCGCGAGGTCTACCGTGGCAACCCCTGGACGGACCCGACGGCGTGGGCGCACACCGACGTGCAGATCGTCGTGCGTTAGAACGGCACGTCCGCGACTCGCTCCGCGACCCGTTCGGCCAATCCCTACCCCGGAGCCCAGACCCTTCCCTCCCCTTGGGGGAGGCTCATCCTGCTCGTGGTCGGGCGGGGGCGGTTCACCGGGGCGGGCCGAGCGGGAACCGGCCCCACCGACCCCCCCGCCCTCACGACGGAGCCCCCCGCCGGCGTGGGACCGACGTGAGACCCGTCGGATCGAGGGCACGTTCGCGCTGGCACGCTGCCGGACTACCGGTGGCGTCGGGCGAGCACGACGACCGCGACTCCGACGATCGCCACCGCGCCGAGGGCCAGGAGGACCATCCCCGACGTCGACGCGACGAAGTTCGGGGCGTTAGACCCTCCGCAGGTCGAGGTCGGAAGGTAGAACACGAGCGTTCCGTTCCCCGTCGCCCCGGCGGCGTCCGTCACCTCGAGGATCGCCGTGTGCGACGTCCCCGGAGCGAAGCCCATCGAGACCGACGACCCTACCGCGGTCGTTCTCTCGGGTCCGAACGTCCACGCGTAGGCGAACGCGGGGGTGCCCCCGTGGACCGTCGCCGTCAGTTCGGTCGCCTCGAGGTTGCTCGCGCAGGACAAGGCTCCGGTCGCCTCGCTCACGTTGACCTGAAGCGCCGGGTTCACGAGGAGGGAGATCGTCGCGTCCGCGGACCGCCCGAAGACGTCCGTCGAGCTCAGGGTGACGGGGAACGTACCCGCCGACCATGGCGTGCAGGTCAGCGTGGGCGCGTCCGTCGAGTAGCACCCCAAGGGAAGATCCGCCCACGCGTACGCGATCGGCGTGGAGCCTCCGACGCTCGCCCCGGTGAAGGAGATGCTCCGACCGACGGTCGTCTCCGAGGGGGCGAGGGTGAGGGAGGCGGTGAGGGGTGCGTCGCCGACCGTGAGCGACGTGCTCCCGTTCGCCCATTGCCCGAGCGCGTCGTGGCCCGCGAGATGGATCACGAACGACCCCGGCCGAAGGTAAGCGTGCGTCGCGCTGACCCCGGCCGCGGAGGAGCCGTCCCCGAAGGTCCACGCATACGAAAGCGCCCCCCACCCGCCCGACGGGGTCGCCAGCGCCGTCACGGTTGCGCCGACCAGCGGGTTCGTCGGCGCGACCTGGAGTTGGACCGACAGCGGGTTCGGCCCGGCGACGGTGATATTGACGAGCGGGAAGCTCGCACGCACGGTCTCGCCATGAGGGATCGCGTACGCGAGGCCGGAAGTCGGGCCGCTTACCACGCCTTCCGCCGCGACACACGCGATGCTCGTGCACGCATCCACGGGGATCGTTCGTCCCGACGGTATGCCCCCGACGATGACGTTGAAGGATGCGCTCCAGCTCGACCGCGTCGGCATGAGTCCGAGCCCGCCGCTCCAGTTCCACGCAAGCGACGGGACGCCGGACGGCGTCGGGACGATCGCCGCCGCGTCGCAGGCGAACGCCGTGCCGTTGGAAAGGGTGCAGTGGACCGCGGCATCGAGCGAGGGTGCGAGTTGGACGGGTCCAAAGGGGACGAACGAGAACATCGAGTGGCCGGGAACGGGCATCGCCCCGGAACTACCCACGCCGAGGCTTACGTTCGCGAGCGCCGCGTCGAGGGTGGGGTTGGTGAAGTTGCTGGTCCCGGCCCCCCCGAACTTGAGGGTTCCGTTGGCGCCGTTCGGGCACGTGTAGAAGGATGGGCCATCCCAGCTCCCGCCCGTAGCGTTCGCGAGGTCGCAGCCCGCCCGCAGGACACGATTCGTGTTCTGTACGACCGTCGCGCCGCCCGGCCCCCCTCCGCTACGTCCTGTCGGCCACCCCTTGGACATGGGATCGGTCGGGGTCGCCCAGAGGTCGATCGTGTCGATCGTGCATTGGCCGCCCAGGCTGGTCGCGCAGTTGGTCGCGTTCTGCGCGAGAGTGGCGAGGGAGGTCGTCGAGTTCGCGCTCGAGGTGTTGGTCCATCCGACGCACCGTGGGCTCGTGACGTTCGCGGCGAAGGTGTAGGCGGGCTCGCATCCGGGACTCATGGCGGCCGCGCCGTGGACGAACGTCGAGTAAACGGACGGTGACACCGAGTAGCTCTGCGCATAGTTCGGGTCGCGTGGCGCCGTCACCCCGACCCAGACGATCACATGATGGGAGGTGTTGGTCCAACGGAGTTGGTCGGTAACCATCGCGCCGTACAGCGCCGTGATCGAGGACGAGTGCAGGATGTTGTCGGAAAGGTCGGAGTCGGCGACGATGTAGTTCGAATTGTTCGAGGTGAAGTTCGCCACCGCCTCGGCGCCGAACTGGGTGGCGTTCGAGGTGAAGTTGGCCACGTCCATGTGGAACTCGACGCCGTCCCCGTCGTCGAACTGGTCCAGCGTCGCGAAGTAGTCGACCATCGCAAAGGAGACGGTGGCGTTCGGGTGCGCCGCCTAGATAGCGGCCGCGATCTTACTCGAGTTGTGGATGAGAAGCGGAGCGCCGTCCGACTCCTCGCACGAGTACGATCCAGGGGTGGCGGCACAGTGATCAGAACCGGGTTCCCCAGCGGTGGCGTCGTAGACTCCGGAGTACGGAGTGGTATCGACCACAAACGCCACCTGGTAGGACGAGAAGTTGTTGATCAACCCGAGTTGGCTCGCCAGGGTCACCCGCGCGACCCCCTGCGATGCGCTGCAGTTCGACCCGCCACCGGCGCAGACCATAGTAGGAGAGATCGTCGCCGAGATCTGCGGCCCAAGGACCGCGGGCGACCCTGCGGGGTTCGGGGCGAGCGGGCGGATCGGCGAAGCTGCGAGAATCCCCGCGGCGGCCGCGGGGACCGGAAGGACGCCGCCGAGCATGATCGCGCCGAGGGCGAACGTGGCAAAGTAGGCACTCCGTGACATGCATCGTAGACGCCGCAGCCGAGGCATCATGTCCGTGATCTTACCGGAATATAACCACCTTTGCCGCCAAATGCCTAATGGTTACGATATTCGGATGGTGGGATTTTCGCGTCGTCCCCCTTTTCAGGACGCACCAAGAACGAGATGCCGTCCGCGGACCGATGGTCGCAGAGCGATCGCGCAGCATCCCCCCATCGACGTCCCGCAGCGACCGGAAGGACGCGCCCCGCCCCCCGGCTTCCTATAGCTCCATTAGCCTTCGATCTGGGCATGGCACGCGTCCGTCGCGATGAGGGACTCCCGTGGGATGACTCCCTGCTTCAGGGGTTCCGATTCGCCTGCCGTGAGGGGTGCGGCCTTTGTTGCTACGCGACTCCCGCGGCCTCGAAGACCGAGGTGGCGCACCTCCTCTCGATCGCCCCGGAAATCGCGTGTCTCCCGGGTCACGGGGAGTACTCGCTCGTGGCGGCTCGACCCGAGGGAGGCGCCTGCCAGTTCCTCCACGCCACGCAGTGCCGTGTCCACGCCGCCCGGCCCTTCCCGTGCCGCGAGTTCCCCTTGACCGTGCATATTGGTCGTAGGGTTCAGGTCTCGCTCATCCTCTCCTGCCCGGGGATTGATCTCAGCGCGCTCGAACGGTCGGGGACGTCGGGGCTCGAGGTGCCCGGCGGACTCGAATCCGAGATCGCGGCGGTGCAAGAGGAGGTTCGGACCCAACCCGTCGCACGCTGGTTGGCGGAGGGCGAGCGACGGTGGAGGAGCGCGGAACGCCGCCTCCGCCGGGATGGACGGATGGCATCGGCCCCCTCCGTAGCGCTCGAGGAGCTCGTGCGGTCGCCGTGGGACACCCTCGAGGCGGTATTCCCGGCGGCCCCGCCCCCGTCGCGCGATACCCCCATCGAGAACCTTCCCCTCTTCCACGACGATAGGTGGGGACAGGTGGCACTGCGCGAGCACCCGGGGGGATGGGAGGCGATCCAGGTCCGTGAGGACGGGGGGTCGAGCGGCTCGCTGGGCGTGTTCGCGGTGCCGTCCCAGCTCCCGGAGCTCTCGATCGCCGCCCGTGCCCGAACAACGGCGTACCTCCGGTATGTCCTCCGAAGGGACCACTTCCTCGCCGGTCTTCTTCTCGAGCTGGGAGGTGACGCATCCTCGGGCACCACCCTCGAAGAGGAGGCCGCCGCCGAGGTCGCGGAGATCTGTGCCCAGGTGATCGCCCGTGCTTGGCTGAGGTCAAGACTCACGGAGCGACCCGATGCGCCGCTCGAGGCGCCGGACATCGACGCCGGAATCCGCGCCTTCGACGCCGAGCTCCTCGATCGCCCGACGTTGGGACGGGTCCTGTGAGTCGTCCGGAAGGACGAGCGCGCGGGGAGCGACCCTTCGAATTCCGGCCGTAGAAGAGGGGGGGTGACACGACTTCCCTCGGAGTCGGAAGGCTTAACCCAGCCGCCGACTCGACGAACGCGAGACGCCAGGCTCCCGACGCGGGTGCCCGAGCCTCGGAACCCGACAGAGCCCATGAGCGACACCGAAGACCGCCACGCCAGCAAGAGCACGACCACGACGACCAAGACGTTCGACGACCTCGGGCTTCACCCGAAGCTTCGGGAGGGGATCCGGGAGCTCGGCTACCTCGAACCGACCCCGATCCAGAGCGGGACGATTCCGACCGCCGTCACCGGACGCGACCTGGTCGGGACGGCCCAGACCGGCACCGGGAAGACCGCCGCGTTCCTCCTGCCCATCCTCGAGCGCCTGCTCGATGAACCGACGGGGCGCATCCTCGCCCTCGTCCTCACCCCGACGCGGGAGCTCGCGCTGCAGGCCCACGGCTTCCTCGCCAAGCTGGGGCGTCACACGCGCCTACGCGGCGCCACCGTCTACGGGGGGGTCGGCATGGGCGATCAGGAGGCCGCGTTGCGCGGCCGCGCCGAGATCATCATCGCGACGCCGGGTCGGTTGCTCGACCATATGAGCCGCGGGTACGTCGATTTCCGCCACCTGAAGATCCTTGTCCTGGATGAGGCCGACCGCATGCTCGACATGGGCTTCCTCCCCGACGTCCGGCGTATCCTCAACGAGCTTCCCCGCATCCGCCAGACGATGCTCTTCTCCGCGACCATGCCCCCCGAGGTCATCCGGCTCTCGCGGGACTTCCTCCACGACCCGCGGACGGTCCAGGTCGGAGAGACGACCGCGGCCGCCGTCGGGGTGAGCCATCTCGCCCTCCCCGTCCCCCAGCACCTCAAGGCCCTCCTCCTGCGCGAACTGCTCGCGGACGAGACGATGGCGAGCGTCCTGGTCTTCGCCCGGACCAAGCACCGCGCCGACCGCCTCGCTCGCCAGCTCGCCCAGTGGAGGATCGACGCGACGGTCATCCATGGCGACCGCAGCCAGGGCCAACGCGTGCGTGCCCTCGAAGGCTTCCGGGAGGGGCGTCATCGGGTGCTCGTCGCGACCGACATCGCGGCGCGAGGGATCGACGTGGAGGGAGTGAGCCACGTGGTCAACTTCGACATCCCGCACGAGCCCGAGGCCTACATCCACCGGGTCGGGCGCACCGCCCGCGCCCAGCGCCGCGGGGACGCCTTCTCGCTCGTGAGCCGCGAGGAGATGGACGACTTCACCCGGATCGAGCAGCTCTTGGGCCTCGAGATCCGTCGTGCCCAGATCCCGGGCTTCCGCTACGACCAACCGGCGCCTGAGCGGGCCGGTCCCAGCTCGGGCCGGGGGGCCTACTCGGGGGGCGGGGGCCGTCGCTTCGGGAGCGGCCGGACGAGCTCGCGGGGTGAGCGCGACCGCGGACGCCCCCCACGACGTGGGCGAGGTCCTCCGCCGCGCCGCGCTCCCTCCGAGCGCGGGGAGCGCCGCGACCGACGTCCCACCTGGTGAATACCCCGTTCACCCGGGGGACGGGAAGCGCCGACCGAGGACGCGCCCGAGCTCGTCCAGCCGCTCGTCGGTTCGTTCCGGGCTCCACGGCGTCGGACCGGTGGGCGTCTCCGGGACGAACGTCCGCGGCGCCGCACGCCCCACGGTGGCATGGAATTCGCGGCGCCACGCCTCGGGTGGGGCGGAATCCCACGACGTTCGTCCCCGCGTCGTCAGCGCCGCCCGGGCCAGCCCGAGCGCGACGTTCTCGGCGAGGTACCCTCCCCCGCCCGTGATGACGAGGCGTCCCCCGGCGACCTCGTCGGCGAGGTCCAGGACGGTTCGAAGGATCCGCGCGTAGGCCCAAGGGGTGTACTGAAGCTGCGCGAGACGGTCCCCTGCATGCGCGTCCATCCCATGCTGGAGCACCACGAGCTCCGGGCGGAAGGCGCGGACCATCTCAGGAACGATCGATTCGATCAGGGGCACGACCGCTTCGTCGCCCGCCCCGGGAGGGAGCGGGACGTTGACCTTGAGCCCCTCCCCATCGCCCTCGCCGGTCTCGTCGAGGCGGCCCGTCCCCGGAAAGATTGTGCGCCCGTCCTGGTGGACGTCGATGTCGAGGACGCGACCGTCCCGATAAAATCCGTACATCACGCCGTCACCATGGTGGGCGTCGATATCGATGTACGCGACGCGGCGCACGGGCGAGGACCCGTTGAGCGCGCTGCGCAGCGCGACCGCAACGTCGTTGAAGACGCAGAACCCGCTCGCACGGTCGGGATGGGCGTGGTGGAGGCCGCCGGAAGGGTTCATCGCCCGACCTCCCGGCCCACTCCGCGCCGCGGCGAGGGCCGTGAGCGTGCCGGCGACGATCCGGGCCGCGGCGGGAAAGCACCCGGGGAACGCCGGAGTGTCGCCCTTATCGAGCGGCGGCGCGAAGTCATCGGCGCCCGCGCGGTCGACCATCTCGAGATAGTCGGGAGTGTGGAAGCGAGCGAGTTCGGCCCGCGTCGAGGGGTCGACCGACCGCACGCGGACGAACTCCCCGGACGGTGCGGTCCCGTGCACCGCGTCGACCAGATGGGCGGCCAGCCCTCGGTATTCCATCCGGAACGGGTGGGTGGGGCCGAGATCGTACTCGTTGAAGCGATCGTCCCATACCATGGTGAGTCGCCGCCGCGGGAGGGTCATGCGTCGCCTCCGAGGTCGCGCGTCCGCCGGCGCTCGCCCCCGGCGGCACCCTTATCGGACGCCGCGCGTGGTCCGCCGACGAAGGTCCCCCGATGGCGATTGAGGACGAGGTGTCGGCGCATGCGGTCCGAGTCTACAAGTCGATGAAGGACGCCGGCTGGCTTTCCGAGGAGAAGATGGGGACCGCGGAGCGGATCACCCAATCGACGAAGCTCCCGAAGACGATGGTCATGAACTCCCTGCAGGAACTCCAGACGAAGGGGTTCGCTCGGCGACGCGTCCGCGAGAAGACGGCCGGCTACTACCTCGTGAAGTAGGGGTCGCGGGATCACGCGGGTGCGTCGCGTCCCTGGGTGCGGAACAGCCGTTCCACGAGCCGGCTCGTGGAGCGCAGGGTCACCTCGGTGACCGCGCTCACGCGGGCGACCTGGGCCCGGGATCGACGCTCGCCGTTGCGCTCCGCCGCGAGGTAGATGAGCGCGGCCACGAGGCCGTGCGGCGAGAGTCCCGAGAGCTCCGGGTCCTGGTTGGCCTCTTCGAGCATCTGCTCCACCGACGATCGGACGTGCGAGGAGAGGGCGAGCTCCTCGGCGTAGCGGGCGAGAAATGCGCGCGTCGTCACGGACGGGATCGGGATCTCGACCCCACGCTGGACAACCTTGAAGGCGCGGCCCACCTCGGAGCGTCGGGCCCCGACGGCCTTCGCAACCTCGCCGAGCGTTCGGGGGACCGAGTAGCGTCGGCACGCCGCATAGACCGTCGCCCCGACGCTCGAGGGCAGGCTGCGGCCGCGGAACAGCCCGCGTTGCTTCGCCTCGACGAAGATCCTCTCGGCCTCGGCGAGGAGGACCGGGGGAAGGGAGAGTCGCTCTCCGGCCTGGAGGATCGCCGGCCGCGCCTGGGACCGGTCGAGGGGTCCGTCGACGGCGCGGGAGGTCTGGCGCTGCATGACGCGTTTGAGATGCTGGAACTCGTAGCGGCGGTGCCAATTGAGCGGTCGCCCCTGACCGTCCCGCGCCGTCGAGAGGATGCTCCCGAGGTTCCGTCGGGTCGTCCCCGGGGCAACGAACGGCCCGATCCCGCGCCCGCTCCCATCGGTGGACGATTGCGGGGCGGGAAGAGGGGGCTGGACGACCAGGGCGCCCCCATCGAAGACCAAGCCGCAATCCGCGCAGTGGACCTCCTGGGTCGAGGGGTCAATGATCCGGTGCGTTCCCGAGCACATCGGGCACATCCGAACGTCCGCCACCGACGGAGGAGAAAGCGTACCGGTTGACGGGGTGGTACCCCCTGTCATGGTACACCTCGTCACGACCGGGAGGTATATAGTCGTCCCCCAAGAAAAGGCCGGACGGGAATCGTCCTACCGTCATGGGGCGATGGGACGCACGCCCGAATGGGGACCGCCGAGGGCGGGCGCGCCGGCCGCCCATCCGCCCTTCCAGGACGTCCGTGGGTCCCCCCACCGACGGTGGGGGGAGCGGCGAGACCACGGGGGACCTCCTCACGCCGCCGCACGGCCCGGCCCTCGCTCCCACGTACGCATCGCCGGTGTCTTCGCCCTGCCCGTCCCCTGGTCGTACGACGGCCACGAACTGCGTTCCCCGGAGAGGGTTCGCTCGAACGTCGCGACGTCGTGCAACGCGTTCCCGGTCGTGCCTTCCTTTCCCGGGGGTACCCTACCGCCCCCCCTCACTCCCACGCGCGAGTTCGTGACCCTGCGCGAGGGTGCGAAGCGTATTTGGGACCCTCCTCACCTCGGGAGGTCGTGCGGCCGGGTCTCGTCGCCCTCGGCGTTGCCCTCCTCGTTCTAGGATGCGCGACCGTCGCGGCGGTCTACCTTCTCCCGGAACCCTCCCCGTCGAGCGAACAGACGACGGTCCTGCAACCGGTCTTCGTCGCCGCGCACGGCGGGGGACAGGGTCGCGTGACGGGCGTCGACACCTCGACGGGCACCCTTAACGTCCATTGGTCCTCGTCGGTCCCCCTCGCGGTCACGTTCTACGACGCGCCCGGCTGCCCGACCTCGGGCGCGTGCGATCTTTCCGCGCCGCTCGCGAGCTGGTCGTCCAACACGTCGGGCGACTGGACGTCCACCGGAGCGCTCGCCTTCCCGTACGTTCTCGTCTGGTCCGATCCGGGCGGGTCGGCCGGTTCGTTCGAGGCCCAGGCCGTCGAGTCCTACCATGTCGGGGGCGCTCTCCCCGCCGTGACCGCGCTCTTGATCGACGGAACGGCGGGGACGCTCATCGTGATCGGCGGGATCGGGCTCTTCCTCGGGCTCTTCCTTCGCGCCGGCATCTACCGCCCGCCGCCCGCCGGTCGCCGCCCGCCCGTCGGCCCGCCGACATGACCTCACGCTGGGGGATGCCTACTGGCCCCAGAACGGGGCGCCGGCGCGACGGATCCGCACGACCTCGTCCAGGACCGAGCGCTCGGTCTCCGTGATCGTCTCGCTCTTGAGGGCCCTCGCCACCGATTCCGGGAGCGCGACGTAGAGCGTGTCGCCCTCGGCGACGGTGCGGCCCAGCACGACGCCCTCCATCGACGCGGCCAACTCCTCGCCCTCGGAGGCGGTCGCGACCGACGCGTTCTCCCGCTGGAGCCCGCGGAGGAGCCCGACCTCGTTCCCTTTCGCGTCCATGAGGCGGACCCCGGCGCGGAGCTGCCCGGAGATGACCTTGATCCCGCAGATCGCGGGCTTCGATGAGCGGAAGACGAACCCGGGCAGGATGCGGAACTTCGCCGGATGGGGCATGTCGACGCGGCGCTGCGCGTTGAGCTCGGCGAGGCGCGCGTCGCGCCACGTGGCGTAGAGCTCGAGCAGGCGGTACATCACCTCGCCGGAAAAGATCTTCACCGGCCCGTCCTCGCCCTCGGGCTGGGCGTCCGGGAGGACGGGGACGTTGAACGCGAGCACGGCGCGATGGGTGGGGTCCTTCACACTCGCCTCCCGAAGGACCATCGGGCGGTTCACCGGCCCTACCTCGGCGCTGTGGACGGGGATCTTCGCGAGCCCGCATTCGAGGACGAGGGCCTCGAGGCCTCCCAAGGTGTCGGCCGCGAGGGCGACCCCGCTCTCCACGACCTCGACCAACGGCTGGCTCTCGCGGGTGAGCTCGGCGACGGCGGCGGCGCGCTCCTCGGGCGATCGGACCACCTTGAGGAGCCCTCCGGGCATCGCGTTCTCGATCCCGGGCGCGGCGAGGTAGACCCCGGCCGCGGCGGCAACGGTGTCGAGCGAGTCCAGCCGGATCTGCTTGGGCGCCCTTCCGCGGGGCGTCGGCGCCGGACGGTAGATCCCCCGCACGCGCGTCGAGAACGGCTCGTCACGGCCGTTCACGACGAGATCGTCGCCGACACTGAGGTAGCCACGGTAGAGGATGATGCTACCGACCGGACCCACCCCGCGCTGCTCGCTCCGCTCGAGGACCGTCCCTTCGGCCGCCCCGGCGACCTTCGCGAGCTCGTCCTTCAGGAAGCGTTGGGCGAGGCCGACGACGAGCGCGAGGAGCTCGGGGACCCCGACGCCCGACTTCGCGGAGATCGGGACGATCCCGACGTTCCGCGTGAAGTCGCTCACCCGGTCGTACCGTTCGGCCGAGAACCCCTGGGCGAGGAGGTCCTCTGCGACCTGGTAGAGGTGCTCATCGAGCAGGCGTCCGTAGGCGTCGCCGCACCGCGTCAGATGGTCGGCGAGACCGACGGGACCCGTCGGGCGGCGCCACCCCGACACGAGGTCGATCTTCGTGAGGGCGACGGCGAACGGCGTCTTCGCCTGTCGCAGGATGGCGATCGATTCGCGGGTCTGGGGCATGACGCCCTCCCGCGCGTCGATCACGAGGATGGCGAGGTCGGCGAGCGCGCCGCCGCGGCGGCGCATCGTCTCGAAGGAGCGGTGCCCGGGCGTATCGATGAAGAGGAGCCCGGGGACCTGGAACGACGTCGCGTCGAGGATCCCCTTCGTGAGCTCGAGGACGGTCGCGCGAGGTACCTCGATTGCCCCGATATGCTGGGTGATCCCGCCGGCCTCGTGCTGGGCCTTGCCGGAACCGGCGATCTGGTCGAGCAGCGTGGTCTTCCCGTGGTCGACGTGCCCGAGCAGGGAGAGGATGGGCTGACGGAGATCGGACACTCCTTGCGGAGCGGCGCGGCGCTCATTACCGTTGTGGAACGGCGGGCGAGCGCTGTCCCGCTCCCTTCCCGAAATCCTCGAGCCGTCCCGCGACGAGCGGCACGATGAGCTCATCCGGGTCGAGGCCGCCGTGCGCCCCGAGCATGTAGCGCGCGGGGGGCGCGGCGCCCGGCAGAAGGTAGGTGAGCGAGGTGGGAGCCGGAACGAGGACGAGGAGGTCGCCCAGGCGCGCGGCGATCTCGGCGTGGTAGGGCGGCGGCCCGAACAACCCGCCGTCGAGGGCTCGTTCCATGTCCAGGATCGTCGAGGAGGGCGGAACGACCTTCTGGAGGGCGGAACGCAGCGCGGGGAGGCGGCCGGGTCGGGCGGCGAAGAACCCGGCACGACGATCCCCCGCGAGAGGGTGGGCGAGCTCGCGGACGATCGCGGGATGCGTCTCGACCGGGATGCGTGCGGCCGGAGTCGCCGGCACCTGGCCATGGTCCCCGGTCACGAGCAACGTCGTGCGCGCGCGACGGGCGGAGGGGACGTGGTCGCGGACGTAGGCGACCATCCCCGCGATGCGGTCGAGCTCGAACGACGCGAGCCCGCGGTGGCGGCCGCGCAGGTGCTGGATCGTGTCGAGCTCGTCCCAGTAGGCAAAGATGACCCCCGGCGGGTCGGGTCGGGCGATGAGCCGGACGAGTTCGTGGGCGAAGTCGGCGAGGGTCGAGTAGCCGGCGAACGCTGCGCCGTCGTACAGTACCCGGGTGAACCCGCTCCCCTGGAAGCGGTCGCGCGAGACCGCGATCCCGTCCACGCCCCGTCGGAAGATCGTGGGCGCCCCCGAGATGTCGGAGGGTGCCCAGGTCGGCCCGACCAGGAGATCCGGCGTGGGCGTTCCGAGAGGGCTCATCTTGAGCATATCCGCGACGACGCCGTAGCGCGGGAGGAACTGCCGGTAGCCCACGAGGCCGTGACGACCGGGCGGGGTCCCGCTCGATAGGCTCGTGAGCGCGGCGGTCGTCGTCGTCGGGAAGACCGTCGTCATCGCTCGGGCGTGCGTCGACCACCTCGATGCCTCCGCCGACCCGTCCTCGACCCACTCTCGGAAGAGGTTCCACCCGAGACCGTCCACCAGGAAGACGACGATCGGACCGTCCGCGCGTCGCCCCCGGAACGGGTCGTACGTTGAGGCGAGCGGAGGGGCGAGGGGGATCGACCCGGAGCTCCCCTCGACGCCCGAGGCACGGAGGATCGTCGGGCCGACGTTGGCGAGGCTTCGGCCGTCGTAGGCCGGCCGTGGCACGCCGAGGTCGGGCACCTCGCTGAGGAGCTCGGTGAGGTCGGGCGACGCCGGGCGATGGGTCGTTTCGCGAGGCCTAGGCATACGTTCGGCCCCCCCGGCTCGGTCGCGTTCGCGCGCAACGCCCTCCGCGGTGCCGTCGTGCCGGTGGGGGCCGTCGGACCACGGTCGGTCGCCGGTACGCCTCGTCCATCCCGCGCCCGAGCCGGGCCACGCTACATAACCATGCGGTCGCCGCCCGTCGATGCGTAGGCGTCGAGGCGGCGCTGACGCCCGTCCTTTGGCTCGAGGCGCTCGGCGCGCACCGAGACGAGGCGGACCGGACGGGGGTGGCCCCGCGCGTCGTCCCAGACCTCGCGCACGAGCCGCACCGCGGTGGTGAAGAGCGTGGACCCGCCCTCGACCGGGGACGCGAGCGAACGGCTGCGCTGGACCCGGGTGAAGTCCGACCATCGGAGCGCGACGGTGACGGTCCGGTAGCGCATCCCCTCCCGTTCGAGGGACTCAGCGAGGTCGAGCGCGAGCTCGTGGACCGCCGCTTCGAGGACGGCCGGGTCGGCGACGTCGGTCGCGAAGGTCCGATCGCTGCTGCGGCTCTTCGGCCCGGAGTCCGGACCGGGAGGGGCCTCCCTCGGCTCGCCGCGAGCCAGATCGACGAGCCCGTCGGCCCATGCGCCCAGGCGCGAGCGCAGCGCCGCGTCCACCCCCTCGGCGAGGTCGCCGATCCGTTCGATCCCGGCGGCGAGCAGGATCGCCTCGGTCTTCGGTCCGACGCCCGGGATCGAACGAACGGGGAGCGGGGCGAGGAACGCCTCGACCTCGCCGTGCGGCACGACGAGCACGCCGCCGGGCTTCGCCCGGTCGGTGGCGATCTTGGCGACCGTCCGGGATGGTGCAACCCCGATCGAGGCGGGAACTCTGACGTCCCGCCGGATCTCCTTCTGGAGGTCGCGGGCGAGGCGGTCGAGGTCGTCGGCGCTCCCTCCCGTCACGTAGAGCGCCGCCTCGTCGATGCTCCACGGAACGAGGGTCCCGGGATGGCGCGCGAGCACCTGGCGGAACTCGTCGCTCACCCTCGCGTACTTCGGGAAGTCCGCGGGGATCCAGACCGCGTCCGGGCACCGACGCGCCGCCGCCTGGACCGGCATGGCGCTCGTCACGCCGCGGGCGCGCGCCTCGTAGCTCGCGGAAAGGACGACACCGCGCGTCGGCGCCTTCGTCGGGTCCGGGCCGACGATCACCGGCCGTCCCTCGAGATCGGGGCGGTCACGCAGCTCGCACGCGACGTAGAACGCGTCCAGATCGACGTAGACGACCCACGGCCGCTCGGCGTCGGTGGGGGCGGACGCGACCGGGTGCGGCGACGGTCGATCCCCGGAGTCGTCGAGAGGTTCCGTCACTCGATCCCCGAGCGGGCGCGAGGGCCGGCCGGCTCAAGAGTTCCCACCCCCCTCTCCGCCCCACACGTCGGCCGGGGGACGTGGGAGCCCATGGACGGCGGGACGACCGAAGGGCGAGGGGGTCGGGACCTTCAGGGAGCGTAGGCGGGACGCTCAGAAGCCGCGACTAAAGTCGACCGCCTTCGCGTCGACGCGCAGCCCGGCCTCGCCGATCACGTACGGTTGGACCGAGCGCGAGTGCGCGGTACGCCGCATCTTCATGACGCGCAGGGCGAGGCCGACCCGCTGGCCGTCCTCGGCGGTGCTGTAGCGTAGGAGGACGACACCGTCGGCGACGTACTCCGAGAGCCCGTCCCGGGAGATCTCGGGGTGCTGGGGGTCCGCCTCGGCCGTGAGGACGGTCGTCGCTCCGGCACCGCGGCAGGCCGCCGCGAGTCCGAAGAGGGTGGCGCGACGCGCCGGCTCGGAGTCGCTCAGCATGTTGAGCAGGGAGACGGAATCGACGACGATCCGCGCGACGCCGAGGGTGCGGAGCTCCTTCGCGAGCTGGTTCTGGATGCGCTCGAGGTTCTGCTTCGTCTCCTTCGGGTCGAGGCGGATGATCCGCAGCGCTCCGGACTTCACGGCCGCATCGACGGGCCACCCGAAGCCCCGCGCGCTCTCGAGTAGCGCGGGGGCGTCCTCCTCGAGCGAGAGGAAGACGGCCTTCTCCCCCCGGGCGACTCCGGCGAGCAGGAACTGGAGCCCGAAGCACGTCTTGCCCGTCCCGGGGAGTCCCGTCACGAGGACGACGTGGCCGGCGGGGAAACCTCCGCTCAGCATCTCGTCAAGGCCCATGACCCCGGTCGGGACCCTCGCGGGACCCGAGCTTCCGTCAGATCCGCTCATACTGGGTGGTCACCAGCCCGTTGACAGCGCTCACGCGGATGACGAAACGTCCCTGGTGCTCGTGCGGGACGTGGGCGAGCACCGGCATGTACTTCGGGATCACCATCTGGCGCTGGCGGTGGGAGGAGAGGACGCTCGACGACCAGCTGAACGAGAGGACGCCGTCGACGGAATCGATCAACGCCTGCTCGACGGCCGGCGGCGCCACGCCCTTCGAGAGGAGGAGGTAGACGAGGCCGTTCCAGCTCTTGGCGCGGCGTCGCAACCCCTTCACGAGGGCGAGCACCTCGTCGGCCTCGGTGGATCGCCGCACGAGCAGGTCGGTGAGCGAATCGACGATGACGAGGTTCGCGTCGCCGTCCGCCTCGAGCGCATCGGCGACGCCCTGGAGGGGAGGGGCGGGGGGCGTGGGCCCGTCGGTCCCCGAGAGAAGGGAGGCGCGCACCGCCGCCCAGCTCGCAGGCACGACCGTGTCGGCGAAATACGCCGGCGACAGGTCGTGGAACGTGAGGTGTTTGTGGAGGACCTCGTGGTAGCCTGGCTCGAACGAACCCTCCACCTCCGAAAGGACCTGCTCGCGCG
>JBOGRS010000034.1:0-19314 GCA_050749685.1 Thermoplasmata archaeon | reverse complement strand
TAGTACTATCGTTCGATAAGCGCTTGCCCACTGCCGATAGGAAAACGACGAACCGGGCAACCCGGATCAGTGTAGTAGGTAGATTGCCCCGCTACTCAGGTCTCGACCGAACGTGGCTCCCCCAAGCCTCTCCCGTCGGACCCGGCCTTTCGGATTTCTCGGGTTGTCGCTGGGACGAGCCAAGCTACGGGACGGAATGAACTCGTCGATCGCTCGAGCGGAGCGGAATCGAGCCGGACGTAGGGTCGGGGGCGTCCCGTCGACTCGCGCTTAGTCCACCCACCGTTCCCCAAGTGGCCGCACTCCCGTCCACCCGCCCACCCCGCAGACGTGCTGGGCTCCCGTCCGCGACATGCCGCGGGTCCGGTGCGGCGGAGCCGAGCGGCCGCTCGGAGACGACTCGGTGCGCCGGGCGACTCATGGGCCGATGATCCTCAGCGCGATCCGCGGCGAGCCTCGAGGAGCTGGGCGTAGACTCCCACGGTCTCGAGGGCCCGCTCGGGCCAGCCGGTGCGCAGCGCCTCCCATCGGGAGTGGGCGCCCATGAGCTCACGCAGCTCGGGGTAGCGCAACAGCTCGAGGATACGGCTCGCGAACTCGTCGCTGTCCCAGAAGTCGACGGCGAAGGACGTCGGTGTGATCTCGGCGACCCCGCTCGTCTTCGAGACGATCGTCGGGACCCCCGCGGCCATCGCTTCGAGGGCCGCGATCCCGAAAGGCTCGACGACGGAGGGTAGGACGAAGACCGAGGCTCCGGCGAGGAGGAGCGAACGCTCCTCCTCGGTCACCTTGCCGACGAACATCACGCGATCGGAGATCCCGAGATGGACGGCGAGGGTGACGAGGTGCGGGAACTCGGGCCCCTCGCCGGCGACGACGAAGACCGCTTCGGGGACGTCGTTGGCGACGCGCTGGGCGGCGCGAAGGAAGGTATCCACACCTTTCATCGCCGCGAGACGTCCGAGATACAGGACCATCGGGCCGGCGTTCTTGAGGCGCTCCAGCCGATCGGTCGGGCGCACCGCGTTGTAGACCACCTGGATGCGCTGGGCCGGGACGTCGTATCGGTGGATGAGCTGATCCTTGAGGTGACGGCTCACGGCGATCACCCGGTCGGCGGAGGCGAGGCCCCAGCGTTCGCGCTCGAGGATGTCGGGGTCGGGGTGGCCCAGCGTCCGGTCGAACTCGGTCGAGTGCATGGTCATCACGAGGGGGCGGTCCAGCCGATGGGCGAGCGACGCCGCCCCGACGGTCCCGAACCAATCGTGGACGTGGATGACGTCCACCGTGGAGAGGTCGGTGAGACCCCCGATCCACGCGTTGTACGAGTCCATCGAGAGGGAGAAACCCTCCGATGGCCCCGACGTGGTGGTATACGCGTCCGGGTAGGGAAGGTCGGCGTCTGCGGGGCCGCCGGGCCACCGGAACTCGACGCCCGGGGTCTCGGTGAACGGCCCATGGAACGGGGTCAGGAAGGTGATCCGATGGCCCATGCGCCCGAGCTCACGGCAGAGCTCGAAGCAGTGGACGCCGAGGCCCCCGGAGTGGTGGGGGGGATACTCCCATCCGACCATGACGACGTGCAACGGGCGGACGGCCGCCAGCGGCGGCGACTCCACGAGGATGGGCCGCTCCCATGCGAGGGCCCGTGAGAGCACCTCGAGATCGACCCCGGGCGGGGTGGCGGAGCCGTGACGCGGTCGGCGAGCTCCACGAGGGCGCCGACCGTGGACCGAGGGAACCGGTCGTCCGCCGGCACGGCGCTTGGAACGGCGCGGGACCGGCCTCGTCGATCGCGGGGAGGAGGTCGAGGCTCGGTGGGTCACGTACGCCCCCCCGGATCTTGGCGGGCGCGTGCGCGCGCGTCGATTGCGATCGTCGGCTCCAGCGCGCGAATGTGCGTTCCTCGCGCGGGGGCAGACCGTGCCCCGTCAAACGGTTTCTCCCGACGTGGGAGGTCGTGCCGTCGGGGGGCACGGACCGGAATCGTAATGCCGCGGATGCCCGTGCGAACCCGAACGCATGAGCGCCGTATCGCCCCGAGGGCCATTCCGGGCCGTCCTCTTCGACCTCGGGAACACGCTCGTCAACGAGAAGGACTTCAATCGGGTCGAACGTCTCGCGGAGGGGACGGGGCTGCGGGTGGACGCCGAGGGACTCGCCCACGTCTTCCGCGAGGTCGAGGAGGAGTTCGATCGCGGGTCCGCCTCGACTTCGGGGGAGGAGGTATGGCGCGAGGTCGTGCGACGCTGCGCGGCAGCCCCGCCGACGGACGATGCGATCTCCCTCTTCCTCTCGGCCCTGCGGCGCGACGAGGCGCCGGTCGAGGTCTTCTCGGATGTCGGTCGCTGCCTCGATGAGCTGCGGGAGCGCGGACTCGCCCTGGGCGTGGTGACCGACGGGAGGGATGAGCCCGCGGCGCGACGGGTCCTCGAGCGAGCCCACCTCGCTCCCTACTTCCGTGCGGTCGTCGCCTCCGAGACGGAAGGCTTCGCCAAGCCCGACCCGCGGATCTTCCATCGGGCCGTCGAGCGCATCGGTTCCACGCCCGAGCGGACGATCTACGTGGGGGACCTCGCGACGGTGGACGCGCGCGCGGCCGCCGCCGCCGGCCTCACGGGCGTCTGGTTGCACCGGGACGGCACGGGGTGGATCGACGATCCGCCCGAGATCACCTCCCTGCTGGAGCTCCCCGGGTGGATCGACCGCGCCGAGGCGAGCGCGGGGCGCTCGCGTTAAATACCTACTGCTCGTCCAAGAACGGCCGCCGGGCGCACTTCACCCGAAGTGCGTTCGCGGGGCGCCGCCACGGCGAGCCGGGGACACGTGAACCGCGCTCTTCCAAGGTGACGCCACAGATGGCCCGATGGGGCGTGGAGCCCCGAGAAACCCTCCCTGGAGACGGGGAGTGACCTCTCGGGACTGACAGGGAGAGAGACCAATAAGGAAGCTAGCTCAAGGATATGTGTAAGAGCAATCAATTCCGCCAGTCAGCGAGGTTCGGTCACGACATCGTACACACGAACCCAAACCAGGATCGAGACAGAAATCCGGTTGATCCTGCCGGCGGGCACCGCTATTGGAGTTCGCTTAAGCCATGCGAGTCGAGAGGGGTAAGCCCTCGGCGCACTGCTCAGTAACACGCGGACAATCTGCCCTCGAGACGGGGATAACCCCGGGAAACTGGGGATAATACCCGATAGATCTGAGATGATGGAAGGCTCTCAGGTCCAAATCCTGCGGGGCTCGAGGATGGGTCTGCGGCCTATCAGGTAGTAGGGGGTTTCACGGACCCCCTAGCCGTAGACGGGTACGGGCTTTGGGAGAAGTCGCCCGGAGATGGATTCTGAGACACGAATCCAGGTCCTACGGGACGCAGCAGGCGCGAAACCTGCACAATGTGGGAAATCACGATGCGGGAACTCCAAGTGCTTACACTAAGTGTAAGCTGTTCTCGAGCCTAAAAAGCTCGAGAAGTAAGGGCCGGGTAAGACGGGTGCCAGCCGCCGCGGTAATACCCGCGGCCCGAGTGGTGCTCATTATTATTGAGCCTAAAGCGTCCGTAGCTGGCCGGGCAAATCTCCGGGTAAATCGGGCGGCTCAACCGTCCGAATTCCGGAGACACTGCTCGGCTTGAGATCGGGAGAGGGAGAAGGTACTCCCTGGGTAGGGGTAAAATCCTGTAATCCGGGGGGGACCACCAGTGGCGAAGGCGTTCTCCTAGAACGAATCTGACAGTGAGGGACGAAGCCCTAGGGCGCAAACGGGATTAGATACCCCGGTAGTCTAGGGTGTAAACGCTGCAGACTTGGTGTTGGGGGTCCTGCGTGGGCTCCCAGTGCCGGAGCGAAGGTGTTAAGTCTGCCGCTTGGGGAGTACGGTCGCAAGACTGAAACTTAAAGGAATTGGCGGGAGAGCACCGCAACGGGAGGAGCGTGCGGTTCAATTGGATTCAACGCCGGAAAACTCACCGGAGGCGACGGAGGGATGAAAGCCAGGCTGAAGACCTTGCCCGATTCTCCGAGAGGTGGTGCATGGCCGTCGTCAGTTCGTACCGTAAGGCGTTCTGTTAAGTCAGATAACGAACGAGACCCTCGCCCTCAGTCGCGATTTCGTGAGCGATTACGAGAGCACACTGAGGGGATCGCTGCCGCTAAGGCAGAGGAAGGAGAGGTCTACGGTAGGTCCGTATGCCCCGAATCTTCCGGGCAACACGCGCGCTACAAAGGATGGGACAATGGGATCCGACCTCGAAAGGGGAAGGCAATCCTGAAACCCATTCGTAGTCTGGATTGAGGGCTGTAACTCGCCCTCATGAAAATGGATTCCGTAGTAATCGCGGGTCAACATCCCGCGGTGAATGTGCCCCTGCTCTTTGCACACACCGCCCGTCAAGTCATCCGAGTTGGGTCGGAGTGAGGGTGCCTCATTTGGGGCGTTCGAACTTCGGTTCAGCAAGGGGGACTAAGTCGTAACAAGGTATCTGTAGGGGAACCTGCAGATGGATCACCTCCTAAGAACGCCCCGTCGGGGGCGTTCGCGGAGTCGCGACCACCACGCTGGCCGGCGTTGGTCTCTCCTCCCGACCCATCGGGTCCATCAACCCATTTTTGAGTAGCTACGCTCACTTTATAGCCATCCGCCCGCTCTCTCTCGGCGATGCTCGCGGTCGAGCGACCCCGGGTGCTACCCCCTGCCATCGCACGTGCGGCCGACAGCCTCGCCCACGGCGAACCCGTACTGATCTTCGATGCCGCCGACCGTGAGGGGGAGACGGACCTCATCTTCCTCTCGGAGAAGGCCACGCCCGAGCTCATCTACCTGCAGCGGAGCGACGCCGGCGGTCTCATCTGCACGGCGCTCTCCGAGGACCTGCGCCGCCGCCTCGGGCTCCCGTACTTCTCGGACCTCCTCGCCGCCGCTGAGCGCGACTTTCCCCTCCTCGCTCCGCTCCGACGGCAGAAGCTGCGCTACGACGCGCGCAGCGCCTTCGGGATCACCGTGAACCACCGCACCAACTTCACCGGCGTCCCGGACAACGACCGCGCCGTCACGGTCCGCGCGATCGGCGAGCTTGCGCGGGACGCTCCCCGTCTCACCGACGCCGAGCTCACGGAGCGTTTCGCCCGGGAGTTCACGTCGCCGGGTCACCTTCCTCTCCTCTACGCCGCCCCCGGTCTCGTGCGCGAACGAAAAGGCCATACGGAGCTCGCCATCTCGCTCGCCCGCATGGCGGGATTGTCGGAATCCGCCACGGTCTGTGAGATGCTCGGCGAGTCGGGCGGACCGCGCTCACCCGACGCGGCGAGGCGCTACGCCGCGCAGCACGGTTGGGTATTCCTCGAGGGGCGGACGATCACCGAGGCGTGGACCCGATGGTCCGCGTGATGGCCACGGGGGTCTTCGACCTCCTCCACCCCGGTCACCTCTATTTCCTTTCGGAGGCGCGCAAGCTGGGCGACGAGCTCGTGGTCGTCGTCGCGCGCGACCAGACGGCGCGTCGCCTCAAGCACGAGCCCTACGTCCCGGAGCACCTGCGCCGCGAGATGGTGGAAGCGCTCAAACCGGTGGACCGCGCCGTCCTCGGCTCGACGACCGACATCTATGCGACGGTCGTCGATCTTCAGCCCGACATCATCGCGCTCGGCTACAACCAGCGCTGGAACGAGCAGGAGGTCGAGGCCGAGTGCGCGCGCCGTGGGGTCCCGGCGAAGGTGAAGCGCCTCGGACCCCTGCGCCACGACGAGCTCGCGACGCGCAAGATCGTCGAGCGGATCCTCGCGAGGGCGCACGAGGGGCCCGAGGGTGGGACGTGAAGCGCATCGGGATCGCCGACACCACGTTCGCGCGCGTCGACATGGCCACCTACGCCCAGCGGACCCTCGCGCGGGCGGGGGCCGGGTTCAAGGTCGTGCGACGGACGGTTCCCGGGATCAAGGACCTCCCGGTCGCTTGCCGCCAACTCTTCGCCGGAGAAAGGGCGGACCTCTGCCTCGCCCTCGGCATGCCGGGGAACGCCGAGTACGACAAGGTCTGCGCCCACGAGGCGTCCCTCGGCCTCATGTTCACGGGGGTTCTCGAGGCCAAACCGATCGTCGAGTGCTTCGTGTTCGAGGGCGAGGCGAAGGACGCGAAGGAGCTCGAGCTCCTCGCCCGACGCCGCGCCGAGGAGCACGCGCAGAACGCCTTCGACCTCCTCTTCCGGCCGCAGCGACTCGCGCGCCGGGCCGGCGAGGGTCTCCGCCAGGGGTTCGCCGATGCGGGCCCGGTGCGGCGGACCCATTAGGAATCCGTACGCGCACGAACACGGAGGAAAAGAACGATGGCCAAAGCAACAGGGGAAGGGAAGGGTCTGACGGTGGCGCTGGTCGCGAGCGAGTTCAACTACGACGTCACCTACCTCATGGTCGAGCGGGCCCGCGAGGAGATCGAGTTCCTGGGGGCGAAGGTGGGTCCGATCGTGAAGACGCCCGGCGTCTACGACATGCCCCTCGCGGTCAAGGTCCTGTTCGCCCGCAAGGACGTCGACGCCGTGGTCACCCTGGGCGCGGTCATCGAGGGGGAGACCGACCACGACCAGGTCGTAATGAACCAGGCCGCGCGCAAGCTCATCGACCTCTCCGTGGAGACGGAAAAGCCGCTCGGCCTCGGCATCTCGGGCCCGGGCGAGACCCGGCTGCAAGCTCAGGACCGGATCGAGAACGCCGCCAACGCCGTGCGGGCCGTCGTGAAGATGGCGCGTCGCCTGCGGGAGTTCCGGGCCTAACGGTCGGATCCGCGTCCCGCCCCCCTCCCTCGCCGGGGCGGCATAGGCGGGCACGCGCGGTCAGAGGCCGAGCCGTTCGCGAAGGAAGCCGTAGGCGACCCGTCCCTTCTCCGTATGCGGGGTCGCCTTCCAGGGGCCCGGGGGAACGCTCTCGCGCTGCCGCGAGCGAAGCGCCGCCGCGAGACGGTCGTGGCTCGTCTCGATCGTGACGTCCGGCGCGTCGGCGCTACCGTTCGTCACCCGGAACCGGGCGTCGCGGTCGACGATGAGGGTGATCGTCTCGGGCTCGGCGTGGAAGACCCAGGTCTGGGGAAGGTACTGCCGGGCGATGACGCCGATGAAGCCCTGAAGCTGAGCCTGAAGCCCCGGCTCCATCTCGCGACCGGCCGCTTCGAGTAGGCCGCGAAGGCACGTCACGGCCATCTGCAGGCGTTTCCCGATAAGAACCGTTCGTAACCTCGTCGTTCCGAGCCCCGCTACGTGGGTCTTTTTCTCCCGCGAGCGGATGTCATCCCACCATGGCCCACGAGGGTGGGGTGGACGCGCCCCTCACGTTGGACACGCGGGCGTCCGCCGAGAGATTGGCCGAGGTCCGAACCAGCGCACCCCCACCCGGCCCTCCCGTAAGCTGGCCCGTCCCCCCGCCGCCTCCCCCGCCCCCCCCACCGATGATGCCGTGGAGCGGTAGCCGTGGGTTCCGCCCCCCCGGCGAGGCGACCGCCCACGCGCTTGGAGAGATCCGCCGGGGGATGCGGCTCTACCAGGTCTACCTCGTCGTCGGCCTCGTGGGATCGCTCGCCCTTCTGGCGTGGGCGGGTTCCACGGGGATTCCTCAGTTCGTCGGGGTGCCGACATTGCCGTGGGTCGGGGGCGCGCTCACGCCCACGTCGACGGCGCCGCCGACGCAATCCGGCGGAGGCCCGGTCGTCCAGGCGCTCGAGCTCGTCGGCTTGCTCATCGTCGTCAGCGAGTTCGCCTTCATCCTCGTCGCCTGGCTCACGTGGAGGTCCGGAGTGCGGGACCTGCCCTATGCGATCTTCGAGTTCGGTGCCGACGCGTGCGCCCGGGCCCGGGCCGCGGCGGACGACTACCGACGGACCCTGCTTTCGGTCATCGCATCGCTCCTGGTGGGGATCGGGCTCACGGTCGCCGTGGTCGTGTTCGTCGTGGAGCTGGTCGTCGGGGGGTACGACTCGGCTCCGGGGCCGGGAACCCCGTCGGCGGCCCAGTTGACTGACTTTCGGCTCGAGTTCCTCGCCGTCGTCGTGGGAGGCATCGTCCTCGCCGGGATCGTCGGATTCGTGATGTACTACTTTGCCACCCGCAGCCTCGTCCGATCGCTCGAACCCGTGGCCCGCCCGGCGCAGCGGGAGGCTCTCGCCTCCGGACGGCGGTGGGTCCTCGTCGGAGGCGCGCTGACGCCGCTCTCCCTCCTCGCCCTCATCCACCCTCTGCTCGAGCTCGTGGGTCTCCTCCCGCCGGTCGTGATCCTGCTCGGATTCTCGCGCATGCTCGGCGCCTACGACACCTTCCTCGCGAGCCCGGCGCGCCCCGGGAGGGCGCCGGTCGGCGCGCTCGGTTGACCCCAAAGCGCGTCACCAAAGCAGTTAAGCGCCGTCTCTCCTGCTCGCCCTCCGGAGGACGGCCGGTGGCTCCCCGACGGTACCTTGTGACGACCGCGTCGACCCAGGCGGAGGCGCTCCGGTGGGCGAAGGAGGGAGCGGTCCACGGGAGCCGGGTCGTCGCGGGGTCGCAGACCGAGGGGGTGGGTCGTCTCGACCACGCGTGGTCGTCGCCCGCCGGAGGGCTCTATCTCTCGATGATCCTTCGGGACCTCACGCGACCGAGCTCGCTCTTCCCGCTCCTCGTCGGCGCTCAACTGAGAGAGCGGTTGCGCTCCCGTTGGTCGATCGTCACTGCGGTGAAGTGGCCGAACGACCTCGTCGTCCCCGGGCCGACGGCACGGTACCGCAAGCTCGCCGGGGTCTTGGTCGACCGCGTCGCACCGATGGAGGCGGACCCGAAGATCGTCATCGGGCTCGGGATCAATGTCGCCTCCCCCGCCTCACGGTTCCCTGCCGGCCTGCGGCCGAGCGTCGTCGGGCTCGACGAGATCGCGCAATCCCCGCCCACCCTCGCGGACGTCGAGGAGGTCGCGGCGGGGGCGACGGAGTCCGCGTGGACCATCGCGGAGAGCGTCGACCCGTCGGGTCCCCTCCTCAGCGACCTACGTTCTTCCCTCTTCGGGGTGGGTCAACGGGCGCGCGTCGACGGTCGCCCCGTGGGGCGGATCCGGGGCGTCGACTTCGACGGCGCGTTGCTCGTGGAGGAGGCCGGTCACACCGATCGGATCCTCGCCGGCTCCCTGACGATCGAGGAGGCATCGTGACCGCGGCCTTCGACCGGTGGAACACGCTCAAGAAGCAGGCGAAGGAGGCCGGCGGGTCCGACCGCGTGAAGAAGCATCGCGCAAGCGGGAAGATGACGGCCCGCGATCGTCTGGAGGCGTTCTTCGATCCGGGCACCTTCGTCGAGAGCGGCGCCTTCGTGACCCACCGCGTGACGACCTTCGGGATGGAAGATCGCCGCATCCCGGGCGACGGTGTCGTCACCGGGTGGGGCGAGGTCGAGGGGCGGCCCATCTGCGCCTTCGCGCAGGACGCGACGGTCTTCGGCGGCGCGCTGGGCGAGGCCCACGCCGAGAAGATCGTGAAGGCGATGGAGACCGCGAAGAAGGCGGGGGTCCCGGTCGTCGGGCTCAACGACTCCGGCGGGGCACGCATCCAGGAGGGGGTGATGAGCCTCGGCGGCTACGGCGAGGTGTTCCTGCGCAACGTCACACTCTCGGGCGTCGTTCCCCAGATCTCGCTCATCCTCGGCCCGTGCGCGGGAGGGGCGGTCTACTCGCCCGCGATCACCGACTTCATCATTATGGCGCGCGGGCAGGCGCAGATGTTCATCACCGGCCCGGAGGTCATCCGCGCGGTCACCGGTGAGGAGGTCAGCGCCGAGGCCCTGGGGGGCGCCGACGCGCACGGATCGACATCCGGGGTCTCGCACTTCAGCGCGGCGTCGGACGCGGACGCGATCGCCCTCGCACGCCACCTCCTCGCCTACCTTCCCCTCAACAACCTCGAGGAACCTCCGGCCCTTCCCGCCGTCGCACCCCCGGCGGCGGCCGCCGCCGAGCTCGTGAAGATGGTCCCGGAGGATTCCAACGCCCCCTACGACGTGCACGAGGTCCTGGGCCGGGTCCTCGACCCGGGCACCTTCCTCGAGGTCCATGCCCAATGGGCGGGCAACATCCTCGTCGGACTGGCGCGCCTGGACGGCAAGGTGGTCGGAGTCGTCGCGAACCAGCCGAAAGTCCTCGCCGGCTGCCTCGACATCGCCGCATCGACCAAGGCGGCGCGCTTCGTGCGCTTCTGCGACGCGTTCAACATCCCGCTCCTGACGTTCGTGGACGTCCCCGGCTTCCTTCCGGGGACGAGCCAGGAGTTCGGCGGGATCATCCGCCACGGGGCGAAGCTCCTCTACGCGTATTCCGAGGCGACCGTGCCGAAACTCACCGTCATCCTGCGCAAGGCGTACGGCGGGGCGTACGACGTCATGTGCTCGAAGCACCTCGGGGGGGACGTCAACCTGGCGTGGCCGACGGCGGAGATCGCCGTCATGGGCGCCGACGGGGCGGTGAACATCCTGTTCCGGCGGGACCTCGACAAGGCCCCGGAAGGGGAGCGCGACGCGCTGCGCGCGCGGCTCGTGCGCACCTACCAGGCCGAGTTCCTCAACCCCTATCTGGCGGCCGAACGCGGCTACGTCGACGACGTCATCGACCCGTCGACGACGCGGGCGCGGCTCGTTGACGGGCTCACGATCCTCGGGACGAAGCGCGAGGACCGACCCCCGAAGAAGCACGGGAACATCCCCCTGTAGCCGGGCGCGGGAGGGCGACGATGGTCGGCATCACCGAGACGGTCCTTCGCGACGGCCACCAGTCGCTGATCGCGACGCGGATGCGCACGAAGCACATGCTTCCGGCGGCGGAGCGGCTCGACGCGGTCGGCTACCGTTCGCTCGAGGTCTGGGGGGGAGCCACGTTCGACGTCTGCCTCCGGTTCCTGCGCGAGGACCCGTGGGAGCGCCTGCGCGAGCTCAAGCGGAGGATGCCCGCCACGCCCCTCCAGATGCTCCTGCGCGGCCAGAACCTGGTCGGCTACCGGCATTACGCCGACGACGTCGTCGAGAAGTTCGTGGCCGAGTCCGCGCGTCAGGGGATCGACATCTTCCGCGTCTTCGACGCGCTCAACGACCCCCGGAACATGGAGGTCGCGCTGCACGCGGTCAAGAAGGCCGGCGCGCGCGCCCAGGGAACGATCTGCTACACGCAGTCGCCCGTGCACACACGCGCGGCGTTCGTGGAACTCGGTCGCACCCTCGCCGAGATGGGGGCCGACGAGCTGTGCGTGAAGGATATGGGGGGGTTCATGCCGCCCCAGGAGGCCGGGCCCCTCGTCCGCGCCCTCGTGAAGGAGGTCGGGCTCCCCGTCGTCGTCCACACCCACTCGGCGAGCGGGATGGCGACCCTGAGCTGCCTCGCCGCGGCCGAGGCCGGAGCCGCCGCCGTGGACGCCGCGCTCTCTCCGTTCGCGGGTGGGACGAGCCAGCCGCCGACGGAGACGCTCGTCGGGGCGATGAAGGGGACCCCGCTCGACCCGAAGCTCGACCTCGCCGCGCTCGCCGAGCTCTCCGGGTACTTCCACGGGGTGCTCGACCACTATCGTCCGCTCCTCAACTTGGCGTCGCTGCAGACCGATCCCGCGATCCTCCTCCACCAGGTCCCGGGCGGGATGCTCTCGAACCTGCTTTCGCAGCTCAAGGAACAGGATGCGATGGGGCGCCTCACCGAGGTCCTCGAGGAGATCCCGCGGGTGCGCGCCGACTTAGGCTACCCGCCGCTGGTGACGCCGACGAGCCAGATCGTCGGCATCCAGGCGGTGATCAACGTCCTCGCCGGCCAGCGCTACGCCCAGATCACGCGCGAGGTCCGCGACTACGTGAAGGGCCTCTATGGGACGCCCCCCGCCGCGATCGATCCCGACCTCAAGAAGAAGGTCCTGGGTTCGGACCCTGCGGTCACGCGACGGCCGGCCGACCTTCTCCCGCCCGAGTTCGAGAAGGCGCTTCACGAGGTCCGCGCTTTCGTTCCGGCGGCCGACGACGCGGAAGCGCTCGCCTACGCGCTCTTTCCCCTCGTGTACACCTCGTTCCGCGAGAGCCGGGACCGAGGCCTCACCCCCGAGGTGCTCGAGTCCGCCGCGCTCGGCGTCGTGGGCGCGCTGCGCGCTCCCCCGCCCGCGAGCCCCTGGACCGGGGCGCATGCGGGGGGTCCGTCGGGGGGCGGGGTGAGCGCGTGGACCCACGAGGGGCGCACGATGCTCATGGCGAACCGGAGGTGGGTCGATGCGCGTCGCGCTCATCCTCGACGGTAGGCCGGTCGAGATCGACGTCGACCTGGACGCGGGCCGCGTCCGCCTCGACGGCCACGAGCTCCCGTTCTCGGTCGTCAGCGGCGAGGGGGACCGCGTCGAACTCGAGGTCGCGGGCGAGAAGGTGATCGTCGAAGGGTGGCTGAAGGGTCTCGCGGACCCACCGCGTGCCCCGGTGGCGGTCAACGGAGAGGCCGTGAAGGTCGAGCTCACCGATCGGACGATCGGCCCCATCGGGGCGGTCGCGCGGGCGCCTCCCCCGACCCGCGCCCCTCTGGCGACGAGCGCCCCGCCCCCCGTCGCGGCCGATGCGGGGCCGGGGGTGGCGATCGTTCCGCCGATGCCCGGGAAGGTCATCGAGGTGCGCGTGGCCGAGGGCGAGATGGTCGCCGTCGGCCAGGTCGTGCTCGTGCTCGAGGCGATGAAGATGCGCAACGAGGTGACGAGCCCGTCGGCCGGCCGTGTGACGGACCTACGCGTGCGGCCGGGCGCGAACGTCCGCGCGAAGGAAGCGATGCTTCGCGTGGTGCCCGCCTAGCCTACTTCCGACCGTCCGTCCGCCGGCGGAGGGACGGGCGGGCGACGTGTACTTTCGTCCGCGGCGGGCACCGGCGCGTCCGGGAGCTCGATCCCCCGTCGGATCCGATCCGCCTCGGCGACGGGATCATCAAAGTCCTCGGCGGGGGGCGGGGGAGCGTCGAGCCTCGGACGGGCGTCGTAGCTGACGAGGTAGAGGACGGCGACGACCACGGCGGGAAGGAGCCCGAGGTACCACGACGATGGGTCGCCCAGCCGGACGATCCCAGCGACACCGAGGGCGGCGAGGCCCGCGACGAGGAGGAGCGCGAGCCCGAACGGTAGGTCACCGAAGCGCATCGTCCTCCATCCTAGACGGGGGCGAGGGCGTGTCCGCAGGTCGGGCACTGAGGAGTACCGGGTTCCAGGTTCGTGCCGCAGAACATGCAGAACCCGAGGTCGACCGGGGGGGACGAGCCCGGCCCGAACGCCGGAGTGGGGGCGGGGGGCAGGAACGGCGCCGGCCGGGGGGCGGGCGCCGTGCCGACGCTGCGGGACATAACCGGGAGTCGGTAGATGAAGAAGCCGGCGACCAGCCAGAGAAGGAGGCCGTAGAAGATGAAACCCGCGACGGCGGGGACGAGGAAATCGACGAGGAAGGCGACCCCCATCGCGACGAGGCTGACGACGAGGACGAGGTTGCGCACGAGCACGTCGATCCCGAACTCCACCGTGCGACGGGCGCGTCGCTACTTAGGGTTAATCGGGGGTCCCCGACCTTGGGACCGTTCCTCCCCCCCGCTCTAATAGGCGACGGGGGTGGCGGGCCGCGTGCCCCCCCCTCCGAAGCTCGTCGCTCGCGACGAGTTCACCTACGAGATCCCGATGTCCGAGGCGCCGGGCATGCGCGTTCCCGGCGTCCTGTTCACCGACTCCGCCCTCCTTTCCGCCGTCGAGGGGGACCCGTCGCTTCAGCAGCTCGCGAACGTCGCGACGCTCCCCGGCATCGAGCGCAACGCCCTCGCGATGCCGGACATCCATTTCGGCTACGGCTTCCCCGTCGGGGGAGTCGCCGCCTTCGACCTCAACGAGGGCGTCGTCTCGCCCGGAGGGATCGGCTACGACATCAACTGCGGCGTGCGCCTCCTTCGGACGTCGCTCACGGCGGAGGAGGTGCGGCCGCGGCTCAAGGAGCTCGTCGACGCCCTCTACCGCGCCGTCCCTTCCGGGGTCGGCTCGAAGGGCGCGATCACGCTCTCGCCGAGCGAGCTCGACGAGGTCCTCGCGGACGGCGCGCGGTGGGCCGTCGGACGGGGGTTCGGCCGGTCGGGCGACCTCGCCGTCCAAGAGGAGGAGGGACGCCACCCGCGGGCCGACCCGACGCTCGTCAGCGACGCGGCGCGCCACCGCGGGCTGAAGCAGCTCGGCACCCTCGGGTCGGGGAACCACTTCCTCGAGGTCCAGACTGTCCACGAGATCTTCTTTCCGGACGCCGCGGCGGCGCTCGGGCTCTCGAGGGACCAGGTCGTGGTGATGCTCCACACGGGGTCGCGCGGCCTCGGCCACCAGGTCGCGACGGACTTCATCCAGCTCATGGACCAACGCCTCCTGCGCGACGGCGTCACGCTCGTCGATCGCCAGCTCTCCTGCGCGCCGATCGCGTCGGACGAGGGGCAGCGCTACCTCAAGGCGATGGCCGCCGGAGCGAACTTCGCATGGGCCAACCGCCAGATGATCACCCACGGCGTCCGACGGGCCTTTCGCGAGGTCTTCGGTCGCGCCGACGAGACCATGGACCTCGCGGTGGTCTACGATATCGCCCACAACATCGCGAAGGAGGAGGTGCACGCCACCGACCGCGGGCCGCGACCGCTGCTCGTCCACCGCAAGGGGGCGACGCGCGCCTTCCCCGCCGGCCGCGAGGAGGTCCCGTCCGCCTACCGTCCGTTCGGTCAGCCCGTCCTCATCCCGGGCGATATGGGGACCGCGAGCTACGTCCTGGTCGGTCTCCCGACCTCGATGGAGCGTTCGTTCGGCTCCTCGTGCCACGGCGCCGGGCGAAGGCTCTCGCGCCACGCGGCCGTGCGGCGCTTCCGTTTCGAGGAGGTGACGCGGGCGCTCGCCAGTCAGGGCATCGTCGTGCGGTCAGCGTCCCGCGAGGGGGTCCAAGAAGAAGCCCCGGGCGCCTACAAGAATGTCGAAGAGGTCGTCCGCGTCGCCGAGGGCGCCGGGCTCACGCGTCGCGTGGCCCGCCTCGTGCCGCTCGGGGTCGTGAAGGGTTAGGTCGCCGCACGGCGTCGGCGATAGAGCCTCCACCCCACGAACACCGCCGATGCCGCGATCGCCGCGGCCGCCCCGCCCACGAGGAGGAGCTCCCACGGGATCACTCCGACCCGGGTCGGGGTCCCCCGGGAGGGACCCGGTGCGGTGGGCATCGGCACGAGGGCCGCCCCCGTATAGTTCGTCCCGTTGGCCGTGAGTTCGAGCGCGTAGACCGCGAGGTCGACGGTGCCCGGGAGCGCGAAGGAGACGTTCGCCCAGCCGGTCGCCCCGAACGTCACGCTGGGGAGCGTGATGTTGTGGGCCAGCGGCGGCGCATCCGTCGCGTTCGTCCACGCGGCGGCGAGCGTGACGTTCGCGGCCGCGCAGGACGGGACGCTGACCGGCCCGCAGCGGGGCGCGATGTAGATCGAGGCATTGAGGTGCGTGACGCTCGCGTCGAGCGTGGCCGCGACCGTGATCGGCACGACGGTCGCGTTGTAGACGTCGATCACGTAGGCGACCGTACGGGAGGCGCCCACCTGGTCGGTCACCGTAACGTTGGCCACGAAGTGCCCCGTGTGAACGTACGTGTGGGCGACGAGCGGGCCATACCCCGTCCCTCCGTCCCCGAACGTCCATGCGTAGGTGTAGGGGCCACCCTGACCCCCGGACGCGACCGCGGTGAAGTCCATGGGCGCGGGGGCGATCCCCCACGAGCGGGTCGGACCTCCCGCCACCGTGGGTGCGCTCAGCGTCGCCCCCGTCACCGTGACCGCATGGGTGCGCACGAGCAGGTCCCCCCACGACGTGACGGCCGTCTCGGTGACCGTATAGTTCCCGGGGACGAGGTAGGTGTGGGAGGCGCTCGCGCCGACGGAATCGTTGCCGTCGCCCCAGGTCCAGTTCACGGTCGCCCCGGCCACCCCGACGGTCCGGGCGACGCCCTTCAGCAGCCACGGTGTCGTCCCGACGCTGCCGGTGAGGGTCTCGGAGAGCGTGAGTCCGCTCCATCGCAGCGCGAAGAGCGGTGCGAGCGCGATCGTCGCGGTCGCGCGGGTGCCGTTCGCATCGGTGACGTTGAGCCGGACCGTGAGCGGGCACGTCCCGGCGGCGAGGCAGCCTACACGAGTGTACGTCTGCGTGACCGTGGGGCCGAAGGCGGAGTCGTTCTGGCCGAGGTCCCACCGCACGACGTACGGCGACGCCCCGCCGGTCGGGAACGCCCTAAACTGCATCGGATAGCCGGCGGCGGACATCGTAGCGGGCAGGACCTGGGCGGTGACGGACAAGGGCGATCCTCCGCTCCCACCGGACGGTAGGACATCGATCAGGAACGCCTCGGACGCGTTGCCGTGACCCTGGTCCGAGAGCTGTCCGATGAGGGTGTAGCGGCCGGCCGTGGTGTACGTGTGGGACAACGCGGCGCCCGCCCCCGTCCCGCCATCCCCGAAGGTCCACCCGGTGCGGTTGGCGTCCGGGAGGTGTCCTCCCTGGGCGGACGCACTCACGTCGACCGTCAGCGGCGTCGTTCCCTCGACGGGGGTGGCGGTGAACGTCGCGACGAGCGACGGGAAGACGGTGACGTTCACGCGCGCCGTGGCGTTCTCGTCAAAGCTGTCGTTGGCGTAGACCGTGATCGCGTGGTTTCCGAGCGTGGTCTCGCCGGGCCGGAAGATGGCGCAGTTGCACGCCGCGACGTAGGGGTCGTCGGAGGCGAGCTGCGTGCTCACCGGCGGGGCCCCCCCCAACGAGGTCACTTGGATCGGGAAGTCGCCGGGCATGTCGGCCGCGACGTAGCCCGCGGTTGCCGTGACGCGGAGCGGCGCGAAGCTCGGGCAGCCGCCCGTCGATCCGCCCCCGACGCCCAGTCCCACACCGGCCGAGATTCCCCCGTCGACCAGTGGGCGCGCGTCCGTCGCCACGACGAAGGCACAGTACGTCCCCGCGACCGCGTAGGCGCGGGTCGCCGTCGTCGACGTGGTGTTCGACCAGTACGTCCCATCGCCGAAGAGGTACGTCAGACGGTACGGCGCGCTCCCCCCAAGGACCGTGGCCGTGAAGGTGACGGACGCTCCCGGCGCCAGGGTCCGGGTCGAGGCGCTTAGGTTGACGGAAAGCGCCGTGCCGCCTCCGATGACGGTCACGACGGGGGAGGAGATCGTCGCGTTGCCGGTGAGGTCGAACGCGACCGCCCGGGCGATGTACACCCCCGGGGCGGCGAAGGCGTGCGAGGCGTTCCCGTTGGGCGCGACGCTCGCGTTCCCGTCGCCGAAGTCGATGTCGACGAGCGATATGCCGGGGCTCGAGGTGGTCGCGTTCGCGGCGAACGTGACGTTGACGCCGACCGGTGCGAAACGGGGCGAGGCGAGGAGTTGGAGGCTGCCCACCGACGGCGACCACGTCGGTCGAGCGAGGAGCGGGAGAAGGACGGCCGCATTCGGCGACCCGATGCCCGTCACAGGGTCCCATCCGACGCCCGCGCTAAAGCCGTTGGAACCGCTCGTGATGTCGTGGAAGGCCGTCGCCCCATTGCCGGAGCGCGCGACGGCGTAGAGCGAGGGGTCGAGAAAGCCCAACGGCGCGCCCGCGATCTGGTCCGCGATCGCGGTCATCCCGGCCCACATCGGGGTGGACGCGCTCGTCCCCCAGACCGAGTAGTTCTGGCCTTGGAAGGTGAGCTGCATGGAGGGGCCGCCTTGAATCGATACGTCGGGGACCCCGCGGTGGGACTGCGTCGGGGAGATTCCCGGCCCGGCTTGCCACGCCGGACGGGCGAACGGGGCATAGCCTCCTCCGCTCCCCCCCTGATTCTGACAGCCGGGGGAGGAGGCGCCGGTCGCGTTGCCGGACCAGCCGACCTCACGGACGTACTGACCCCCGGAGGACAGCGTGACCTCCGTGGCGCCGACCCCCGTGGTCCACGGGTCGGACGCCGGGTAGCCCGTCGAGTCCCCGCTCGTCCCCCAGGCCGCCCCGCAGTCCCCGCTCGCAGCGAAGACGCTCACTCCTTCGGCGGCCGCCGCCTGGAGGACCGGGTGGAGCAGCGTGTAGGATCCATCCGAGGAGGCATTGCACTCGGACGAACACGGCGTCGAGTACGCGTTGAAGACGCCGAGATCCGGTTCGCCCCAGCTCATCGAGAGGATATCGACGGCATGGTGGGCCACGAGCCAGTCGACCGCGGCGTAGAGCCCGGTGGAGGCATCGGGGGCGAGCGTCATGTCGATCGTCGAGCCCGGGGCGATCCCGCGGGCCCACTCGAGGTCGAGCGCGTCCTCGAGGCCCCAGGCAGGATTCGCGCTGACGTTGAGGTTGCGATTCGTGGGGACCGGGTAGATGAAGTTCACGGGCCCGACCGAGATCCCGGTGCCGCTCGCGAAGAGGGCGAGGTCGCGCGCGAGGTTCGTCTGGTTCTCGGCGGAGCTGTAGACGTCCACGACGCCGACACGGGTGCCGGTGCCGTTGGTCCCGTTCGCGACGAATCCGCTGAAGTTGTAGGCCGTCGCGATCTGGCAGGGAAGTAGGCCGAACGCTCCTGAGCACGTCGCTTGGGGTCCTACGACCGGAACGGCCGAGGACGGCGAGGTCAAAGGGCGGATTCCCGAGGCGTTGCCCAGACCCAGCGCCGCGGCCCACGGGATGCCGGCGGGAAGCCGGGCCGCGGCGACGTGGCTGTAGAAGACCGAGCTAGCGGACGCGTAGCGTTCGAACTGCACCCCAAAGCTCGCCCCCACCGACGACGCCGGGCCGCGGACGGAGAGGAAGAGCCGGTCCGGGCTCGTCTGGACGGTCACGTGGGGGCCGGCGAAGTAGTCCACGGCCGCGCGGTAGACCGAGGGGCTCGGGGCGAACCGCTCGGCGATCTCCGACGGCGTAAGGTAGTGGCGATAGTCGGGGCTCCCCGGCGTCGAGACGAGCGTCGCCTCAGCCGCGAGCCCGGACGCGTCGCGCGGCGCCAAGGTCACGATCGTGCTGACCATCGTGGTGTTCGCGAGCGGGCCGAGCGTTCGGATGCCCGGTCCGGGGTGGAACGCCGGGGCGACCTCAATGGGGGTCCCCGCGGGGTGGCTCGCGCCGACGCCCGCTTGTGAGGACGCCGGCGACCCCGCGGGCGGAAGGGAGAACGCGACGACGACCAGGAGGGTGACCGTGGCGATGGCGCTCGCGGCCCTCCGTGGGGAACGACGCGAGGATGCGAGCACGGATGCGCGAACGATGCCGGGGCTCCCCTATTACTTTGTACTCCGGTGAGGGCGAGGGCGCGCCGTCAGGAGACGGCGG
>JBOGRS010000033.1:0-22123 GCA_050749685.1 Thermoplasmata archaeon | reverse complement strand
CGGATGTGGGAGGAGATCGGCGGAGTATCTCCGGCGGCCCTTCGTGCGCATGCACCGACCTATCGTCGTTGGCTGCTCCCACGCCTCACCTCGGGTCGCCTTTGGGGATACGTTGCCGGGGTCCGCGGGGGCGAGATCGGAGGAAGTGGATGTCTCTGGCTGCGGGAGGCCCAACCGCGCCCGGGCGAGGTCGCAAGGTTCGAGCCGTACATCCTCTCGATGTACACCGTCCCCGCCTGTCGTGGACGGGGGGTCGCGACCGCAATCGTCCGCCGATTCCTGGCCGAGTGTCGTGCGGCGACGTATGCGCGCGTCGTCCTCCATGGTTCCGTCTTCGGTCGACCGGTCTACGGTCGCCTGGGCTTCGAACGCACGTGGGAGATGCGCACCTTCCTCGACCCGGCGCGGGCTCGACGCCGCCGGGAGGAGCGCGCCCATCCGGGCGCGACGACACGCCGCTCGACGCACGAGTCCCGTTGACGCCCCGCGCCCTGCCGGTGCTTCCCGCTGGGGGAATCACGTGTCTCGGGACGACGCCCATGCTGACGCGGCCGCACGACGATGCGCCCTCGGCGGGGGCCGGCACGACGGGAGCGGTGCCGAGGTCGGCGTGCGAGTGTCCCTTGCGGATCGCCCGCGCCGTCCGGTCGTTTCGGTGCGCGGGCGTTCCGTACGCGGACGGGGAGAAGATGTACTACGCCCCGTCCGCCGGGCAGACTACCTCGCGCCCTTGGGCTCGGCTGCACGCCTCGCACACCATGGCCCCCGGAGGGACCCCGGGTACGGAGGAGGTGCGGTGGTAGAGGATCGGGCAACCACACGCGCTGCACGGCTGTAGCCGATTCATCCGCGAACGACCCCGGAGGCGTCAGTCCTCAGAGGTCGGGGGGTCTTGAGCTGGGGGGGTGCGCGAGGCTCCCGGACGAGGTGCCATATCGTCTCTTCCGGCCATCTGCGCGCCCACGCACGGTCCCGACGCGAACGGTAGGTGCTTCTCGCGTTCGGTCCCGGACGGGGTTCGAGAAGGCCCTCGATCCGTAGACCGTGGCGTCGGAAGAGGTCGATCCATTCCCCATACGGGAGCTGGAACTCGATCGAATCCCTCGTCGAGATACGATGGAGCCCGAAGTAGTCACGACGCAGGGTGCGCGTGGGCCGGTCCCGGTCGAGGTCGTAGGTGAGGACGTGCACGGGCGAGTCGGTACAAAAGACGAATCGGCCGCCGTCCGAGAGAACCCGCGCGACCTCGGGAACGGTCGCCCGCGGGTCCGCGAACGTCATCGCTCCCCAGTCGCTGAAGACGATGTCGAACGTCGCCGCTCCGAAGGGGAGCCGTTCGGCGGTCCCTTCGACCAGCGGGACATAGGAATGGTTCCGCTGAGCGTTCGCCTCGGCCTGGCGGACGCGGGCCGACGACGCGTCGATCCCCACCGGACGCGCCCCGCGGCGTCGCAAGGCGATCGACCAGTCCGCGGCGCCGCAACCCAGTTCCAACGTCCGCGCCCCTCGCACTCCTCCGAGGAGACGTAGATCGGACTCGCGGATCCTCCACACCCCCCATGCCGTGGCCTTGCTCCCGCGTAGCGAGCGGCGATGCCGGCGTTCGTATGGCCCGCTGATCCGATCCCAGAGCGCACGGTTGGCACGGGCCGCGCCCGTCGCGGTCGTCGAGGAGCGTCGCGGCGGGCGCCGTGCGATGACCGAACTCATCGACCTACCGTTCGGCGTCGTCGGCGCGGCGGCGCCTCCGACCCCATGGACTCGAACCGGCTCCCGTCCGGGTCGCAGATGGCCCTTGAGCCTTCATCGGCCCCGTGGAGAACTCCGAGCGGCACCCCGGTGCCCGAGCGACGCATCCACGCCCTCCTCGCGCATCGACGGCGTCCCCAAGAGATCCTCGGTAGCCCACCGAGGTCCCGGCGCGGTAGGGGTTGTCGTGGGGTTCTCGGAGGGGCAGAAGTACCGTTTCCGACGAAGCGCCGAACACGGGTGGGCGAGGGGGACTCGCGGCCCCCCATGCTCCATTGTTTCGTGCCGACGGACGTCAACGTCGAGGGCTCGAGAGATGCGGAGCGCGCGGACGAGCTCACCGAGCCGGCTTCCCGCGGACACGCATCGTACCGAGCCCGTTCGTGCCACGCCTTCCCCCGCCGGCGGGAAGTGCTCTTCGGACATCCTTCTTCCGGCGCTACGCCGGCGAGCCGCCACGGCCGCCATCCCGATGTCGGGATCGACGGTCGACCGCTCCTCCTCGACGCGCCGGATTCGGTCACGAAGGTTCCGTGGTGTGGGACGGACCCCTCCCTCGAAGCGGAGCGTCCCTCCGTCGAATCGCTCGGGCCCCGTGCAACCACGCTTATCTGCCCCCGAACGAACCCACCATCGGCGTTCGCGATGGCGCGCTCGTGGGCGGGATGGCTGGGGTCGCCGAGGATCGCCCGCGCGACCGTCGCGCTCATCGGACTACGGGTCTTCTACGCGTACAACTGGCTCGACATCGGACCGGCGTTGCCGGCGATCGGCAGGACCTTCGGACTGACGGCGATCGATTGGGGGTACCTGGTCGCCGCGTTCCTCGTCGGGGCCGCGCTGCTGCAGGTGCCGGCGGGTCTGCTCGCGCGCCGCTGGGGAACACGACGCGTGTCGCTCGTCGGAGCTCTCCTCCTCGGGGGTAGCGCGGTCGCGATCGTCGTCGCGCCCAACTTCGCGACCCTCCTGGCGCTTCGGGTCGTGTCGGGTGCCGGGGCGGGTCTGTTCTTCTCGCCGGCGATCGCCCTCGTGGCCTCGCTCCACCCCGAAGGCTCTCGCGGACTTCCGGTGGGAGTGTTCAGCTCCGCATTCAGCGCGGGCGCCGGACTCGGCGTGTTCGCTTCCGCCGTGCTCGTTCCCGTGATCGGATGGCGGGACGCCCTGGCATTGGGGGGCGTCGTCCTCCTTGCGCTGCTCGTAGTGGCCGAGCGTCAGATCCCCCGAGAGGCCGGTGGCCCACCGACGCCCCTCGCTCGGTCCCCCCACCCGGGAGCCCGACTCCCGGCGGCGCTGCGGTCGCCTGCCGTATGGGCGATCGGATTCGCATTCATGGGCCTCGAGGGCGCGTCGCTCTCGAGCGGGCAGTACTTCGTGCCCTACGCCCAGCTCGTCCGAGGATGGAACCCGGTCCTCGCCGGCGCGATCGGCGCGCTCTTCGTCGTCCCGAGCGTCTTCGGCGGGCCCGTGGGAGGACGGCTGGCGGAGGAGCGCACGAACCGTCGTACGCAGATGCTCCTCCTGACCGCCGGACCGGGGGCGTTGCTCGCCCTCGTTCCGTTCGCCGGGATTGGCGGCATCGCCGCGATCGCGACGACCTTCTCGTTCGCGTACGGTATGGTCTACGCGATCATGTACATCCTGCCCTCGTACCTTCCCGGTCTCCATCTGGACGACGCGCCTCTCGCGATCGGTCTCTTCAACGGGCTCCAGCTCGGAGGGGGGGCGATGATCGCCGCCCTCGTGGGCGCGACGGTCGGAGCCTTCGGGTATGTGGTTGCCTTCGAGCTGATGGCGGGGCTCACCGTCGCCACCCTCGTGATGCTCGCCGGGGTGCCGGCCACGGCCGCGCGAGCGAATCGCCCCTGAACGGAGGCGCCGGTCGCTAGGACAAAGCCCAAGCTCGCGCACGGCTCACGAGGACGATGGCGGGGTCCGGTGCACCTCCGGTCATTTCGCGCAAGATCGCGGTCGTGACCGGTGCCACCTCGGGCATCGGGGAGGTCACCGCCCGGCGGCTCGCGAGCCAGGGGGCGTTCGTCGTCCTGGTGGGCCACGACGTGGGACGCGGCCGGGCCGCGCTCGAGCGGATCCGCACTCTGGTCCCCTCGGCCCAACTCGACCTCGTCACGGGCGACCTCGCGGAACGCGTGGGCGTGGACACGCTCGCGGCGGAGCTCACCCAACGGTACCCGCGCATCGACGTCCTGGTCAACAATGCGGGGGCGATCTACGCCCGCCGGGAGGTGACGCGCGACGGGGTGGAACGCACCTGGGCGCTCAATGTGGTCGCTCCGTTCCGCCTCACTCGGGGACTCGAGGGCTCGCTGCGGGCTGCGGGTTACGCTCGCGTCGTCAACGTCGCCTCCGACGCCCACCGCGGTCAGCACCTCGACTTCGCGGACCTCGAGGGCGCGAAGGGGTACTCGGGGTACCGCGCCTACGGACGCTCGAAGCTTGCGCTGCTTGTCTGGACGTTCGAGCTCGCCCGCCGCTGGTCGGGAACGGGCGTGACCGTGAACGCGGTCCACCCCGGATTCGTGCGCACCGGGTTCGCCCAGAACAACGGGGGAGCCTTCGCCGGAGTCGTACGGTTCGTCAGCTACCTCTTCGCCGTCGGTCCCGAGGTTGGCGCGGACACCCCGGTCTTCGCCGCGGTCGATCCTTCGCTGGAGGGACGAACGGGTCTCTACCTCGTGCGGGAGACGGCAACTCTCCCGTCCCCCGACGCACGGAACGTGGAGGATGGCCCACGACTTGTGCGTCTGCTCGAAGCCGGACCACCGTCCCTCGTGCGCCCGGTCGGATGGTGAGGGCGTCGACGCGAGGCGACACGCTCGCTCGGAGCGATCGCGCTTCGTGCCCGGGATTCTCGGGCCCGGTCGCGCGTCGCTACGTGGAGCCGAGCGAGCGCTTGCACCAGCGGCAGTTCGTGAGCCACGGCTCGTTCATCGTACCGCAGCTACTGCACTTGATCGGGGCTCGGGCCGATCCTGCGACGGGTCCGCGGGCGGGCGCGGCCGAGCTTACCTTCGGGGTCGAGGAGGGTGGGACCCTCGCGGGAGCCGGGCGCGGGGGTGGCGGCGTCGGCGGGGCGGCCCGGGGCGCCGCCGGAGGCGGCGACCGGGGAGCCGCCGGTGGGGCTGCCTCGGGCGACGGTGTCGGCGGCGGGGCGGCAGCGTCTTCCGCACCGTACGTGACCTCCGACGGGCCGGCGGCTGCGGGTGGGGAGGAGGGCTCGGTCGGTGGAAGACCCGGGGCTGAGCGGCGCCGCAAGAGCAGCGCGAGCGCCACGACGACGATGATGATCACGACCCCGATGAGAGCCCAGTCGAGATAGGGAAGTCCGAGGAAACTCGCGGTCACCGGTTTCGCGATCACCGAGAGGTTCGTGGTACCTCGGGCGACCGCTCCGTTCGCGTCGGTGACCAGGATCGACACCTCGAAGGAACCCGTGGAGGTCGGCGCGCACGTGAGCGTGGTCGAATTGGCCCCGACGCATCCCGGGGGTAGTCCCGAGTAGACCACGGTGAACGGCGCCGTCCCGCCCGAGATGGTCGCGTCGAACGTGACGGAACTGTCCACCTCGACCGTGGGTGGTGAAGGGGCGAACGTCGCGACCTGGGGGACGGCATTCACCTTGAACGTGAGGTTCGCCTCGGACCAGGCACCGAGCCCGTCCGAGACGAACGCGGTCACGGTGAGCGAGCCTCCCGCGGGAGGATGGCACGCAAAGCTCAATGCCGGGGAAGTCACCGAACAGCCGGCCGGTACCGAGAGCCAACCCACCTGGGCGGCGCCGGAGGCATTGACGATGGCGGCGGTGATGGTGGTCTGACCTCCCAGGGTGATCGCGGCGGGGGCGGCCGAGAGGACGACCGAGACCCGCGGAAGGATCTCGAGGGTGAAGGAGGTGTCGACCGTCTGCGAGAGAGGACCGGTGACCGCCACGTGGACCGTGTAGGTCCCGGATTGGGTCGCCGTGCACGAGATGCGAGCCGAGTTTGAGCCCACGCAGCCGGTAGGAAGGTTGGTGTAGGCAAACGAGAGCGTCCACGGCCGGATCGTCGAGGACACCACGATCGTCGTCGGCTGCCCCACTTCGGCGGTCGATGGCATCGCCAACGACGACGCGGCGAACGGAGGGATCACTCCGGCGGGTTGCATCGAAACGATCGACACTCCGGTGTTCCCGGGGGCGGCGACGTAGAGCTCGCCCGTGTAGAGCGAAAAGTCGAGGCCCATGGGGAATGCGCCGGTCACGATCGACCCGACGTAAAGGAAGTTGGTCGCGTTCAAGATCGCGACCCGGTCAGACCCGCTCTCCGATACGAGCACCGAGCCGAGGGTAGCGTTGTAGGTCATGGGGCCGGGGTAACCGGCGACCGACACGACGGTCGACACGACGCTCGTTCCGGCGACGATCGTATCGACCGCACTCGCGGCGCCGATCGAAACGAACACGTGGCCACCGAGCGAAGACTGGAACGCGATCCCCGTGGCGGGGTTCGAGAGGTTGACCGTCCCGACGACCGAATCCGTCGAGTTGCGGAAGACCGTGAGGTTGCTTTCGTTCGAGTTCACGAGATAGGCGAGGCCGAGCGACCGATCACCGATCATCTCGGTGGGGGAGCCGCCGACGCCGAAGGTCGAGCGGGGCGCGTACGTGGTCGAGTTGAGTGCGGCGACGGCCCCGCGCGACTCGCTCACGAAGAGCTGGTCGCCGAGGAACAGGAATCCGCCGATCCCACCGGGGTCGCCGAGCGCCACCTGGCGCACCGTGGCCCCAGTAGAGGCGTTCAGGACAGTGATGCGGGTCGTTGAGTTGGTCCCGATGAGGAGCTCGCTCCCATCCGGGCTTACGGTCATCGCGGTGGCGGGGGCGGGGCCGACGAAGGTGGCCGCCAACTGGTCCGTCTGTTGATCGATCACCCAGACGTTCGCCGTGTACGCGTCGGAAACATACACGTCCCCGGTCGCGTTGTCGAAGACGACGAGATCGGGACCGGATCCGAGGGAGATGGCGCCCAGGGTGCCGTAGGAAAGGTCCGAGACGCGCACGAGATAGTTGCTCGCGCTCACCGCGCCCACCTCGTTGCGGTCGGGAGCGTAGGCGAATACGTTGACGAAGGAGCTCAAGGCAGGGGTCGTCACCAAGGAACTGTCGGTCGCGTTGACCACTTCGACGAACGTGCCCGCGACCCCGCCGATCCAGACGGTGTTCCGTGCCGGGTCCGACAAGATGCCTACGGGGGTGGACCCATGGGCGAGCGCCACCGTGCGCGCCACCGTCGCGGTGGTCATGTCGATGACGCTGACGTTCGAGGAGTTGGAATTCGCCACGTAAAGCTGGCTCGAAGCGACGGCGACATCGAGCCCCGCGGGCTCGGAACCGACTTCGATCGAGCCCAGGACCTTGAAGGAGGTCGCGTTCACGAGGCTGACGTTGTCGCTGCCGAAGTTCGTGACGTAGACGCGGCTCGCGGAGGGGGCGATCGCTACGCCCGAGGGCTCGGAGCCGACCGCCACCGTTCCCACGACGACCGCGGACAGCGGGTCGACCACGGTGAGGTTGTGACTCCCCAAGTCCGCCACGTAGAGGTACTTCGTGACCGGATCGTACGCGACGGACGAAGGGTACATCGAGGCGGGTCCGAGCAGGATCGAAGCGCCGGCGGTGTTCGTCACGGGATTGATGACGTCGAGCCTCCCCGCGCCCGCCGTCCCAGCGTTCGCCACGTAGAGGAGGTGGTTGTTGACATCATAGGCGATCGATGTCGGGGATCCCCCTACCGAGATGCTCGTCAGGACTCTTTGGGAGGACGGGTTCACGACCAGTACGTTCCCGCTCGCCGCACCCGTGACGTAGTAGTAGTGGACGTTGGCGGCATACGCGGCCGCCGTCGCACCTTGGAGTACCGCCTGCACGGGATTGCCCGGCAGGAGCGAGTCGTTGGGCAGGATGAGGCTCGCCACGACCGAGGGCGTCGCGAGCGCGCCTTCCCCGGCACTGCGGGCCGCCGGCGCGGTCGGTGCGGACGTGGCGACCGCCGGCCGGAGCGGGGCGGCCCCGAGCGGTACGACCCCGGCGGCGAACGGAACCTGGCCGAGCGTCGACGTCAATGCGCGCGGCGCGGCAGCAGAACGATCGAGCGATCCGGCGCGCACGCCCGGGAGCGCACCGAGCAGGAGAACGACCATGACCAGGGCGAGGGCGCCGATGGAAAGAATTCGCACTCGGCGAGGGCGTCGGCCTTGCGCCGGGGACCGCGGGACGAGCATCTACCTGCCGCAGGGCGCCCATCGTATAAGGGTTCCCGAGAGGAGTAAGAATAACGCGGGCGGTCCGACCCTCCTATCGCCATCGCCCGAAGATCCCGGGCGCGTGCGCGCGATCTCCAGGATCCGGGTGGTCGTGGCACCGGAACGCGCGCTCGGGAGAGGGGCGACCGAGCGAACTTCGCCCGAATCGCATCGCAGGTCGCTCCGGACCGGAAGGGGTCGATCGAGATGGCATCGCCCGTGCGGAACGAGGCCGTCGACCCGGAAGCAGCCCTTCCGGCGGATCCGGCTCTCGCGGGTCGCCGGACTCCGCCGCCCGCCGGCCTCGGGTCACTCCGGTCCGATCCCGGTCAAGAGGTCGTGTCGTGTCACGATCCCGATCATGCGCCCCCGTTCGACGACGGGGACGCGATTGATCTTCGATGCGACCATCCGCTGGACCGCGTCGTCCAACGTGGTCGACGGGGCCACGGACACGACCGGTCGGCTCATGGCGGTCCGGACGCCCGTGCGCTCGAGGACCGCCCGACAGCGGTCGAGGAGGCCGGGCTCTCCGGCGGCCGCCACGTCGAGGAGAAGGTCGAAGACGCCGCCGGGCAGCGAGAGTCCGGCTTTCTCATGGAGTACTCGGATCACGTCCTTCTGGCTCAGAATGCCCACCGGTCGGCCACCCTCCGCCACGACCGGAAGTCCGGACACCCGTCGTTGACTCATCGTGGCCGCGGCTTCGGCGAGGCTCGACGAGGCCGAGGCCGTGTAGACCTTGCGCGTCATGACGTCCCGGACGGTGAAGCCGTAGAATCCCAACGGACGTTCGGCCACGTCATCGGGGTCTCGGTGGGCCCGGGGTCGAACGGCGCGCGGGGCGTCTTTGGGCCGGGATCGGGTCGACATCTGGTTTCCCTTCACGACCATCACGCCTCCGCCCATAAGACCATGATGAACGGGCATTCACTCGGCGCTCACGGCCCGCGCGGCGGCCCCGGTCCCGCTCGATATCCGCGGATCCGACCGTGGATCGGGTTTTGGACTCCCGGTCCACTATTCCGAGGAAGTCGCCCCGCGCACCTCGCGCGGCGCGCCGTTCGCGAGCCTACCGTTCGGTCCGCGAACGCTCCGACGAAGACGCGCTTCGATGTCGGCCGATGCGATCCCGTCGACGAGAGCGAGCTTGTCACGGGTCGTCCCGGCGCGGAGCCACCGGACGGACCTCTCCTCCACGCCCAGGGCTCGGACGAGGGCGGCCAACGCGGCCGCGTTGGCGCGGCCGGCCCGGGGCGGTGCGGTCACACTGACGACCCAACACTCCCGCCACGCATCCCTGCGCCACGACTCCCGCGTCGCCGACGGTTGGACGCGCAGGGCGATGGTCGACGATCCCGGGAGCGCGACTTCGCGGGCGGAGATGGGCGGCGAGCCCCCGTCCTCCGCCGACCGATCGGCGGGCCGTTTGGTCACGGGGGAGGCACGGAAAGGAGCACGATAAGGCGCCGGGGGACATCGTTCGGCCGCCCAAGGAGGGGGGGAAGAAGCTTAACCCTCGCCTGGGTGCCCCCCTCCACATGCCCGGAATAGCCAGTCTTCGTGCGAACCAGAACGCGACGATCGATGCCACCATCACCGCCATCTCCCCGGTGCGCGACGTGACGACCTCCCGCGGGCCGTCCCAGGTCGCGGATGCCACGCTGCAGGACGAGACGGGGACGATTACCCTCACCTTGTGGGGCGAGGACACCAAGAAGTACACGGTGGGACAGAAGGTCCATATCGCGGACGGTTGGGTGAAGGACTTCCGAGGGAAGCTCCAGGTCTCGATGGGGCGCTCCGGCACGATCCAAATTCGCCCTTAACGGAATACCCCGGCGCTACGGACTCGCGGACGTTCCCTTGCGAGCGGCGACGTTAGGGAGACCGGTCGGAGACGCGCCACCCGCAACGAGCGGGTGTCGCGGCGTCCCGTCCGTCGAACCACGGTGCGATCGCTCCGCTGAACGGGTCCGTTCCGCGAGGCGTTCACGCTCAGCGTGGCGGACCTTCGGCACGGACGAAGGTGGAGTCCGTGGGCTTCGGCGGTGGCTCCCCGTGGGGTTGAAACAATTCGAGCCAGTGGCCATCCGGGTCCTCTAGGTAGACGATGCTGGGGTCCCCCTCTCGCTCGATCCGATCGACAGGGCGTGCGCCCGCGAGGACCAGCCGCTGCCTGGCGGCGTCGAGGTCCTCGACACGCAAGCCGAGGTGGTCCAGCCCCTCCCCGGTGACGAAGGGGACGTCGTACCGGCTCCCAGGGGGGTACCAATTGAGTTCGAGCTGTTGGTGGGAGACCGGATCCTGGAGCAGGACCCAGATCCCGCCGTGGGTCATCGTCTCGCGCCGCAACTCTCGGAGACCGACTCCTTCGGTGTAGAACCGCACCGACCGCTCCAGGTCGGAGACGCGGATCCCCGCGTAGTCGAGGTACATGGCCGGCGCATCCCCCCGATGCATATCCGCTCGACGCGCTCCGCCGCTGCGACGGCCGGCTAGGCCGGGGGACGCGGAGCTCCGCAGGACGGGCAGCGCGACCCGGCCCGATCGAACCGAGTCCCGCAGTACGCGCACGGGACGGGCGGGAGACGGGCGACCGGTGCGCTGACGGCCGGCCGGTGGAGATCCAGATCGGCACGACGGCGGGACCACTCGAGACGCCCCTCCGTACGCGCCGCGTCGATCGTCGCCACGACCTCCTGGGGATCTTCCACCTCGATCCGTGTCGCCGCGCCATCGATCGACTCCTCGCGGAGCTCGACGTAGCGACCCCCGACCGCGGTGGGCGGGGCAAAGTCGAGGAAGAGGAACTCGGGACCCGTGTGCCACGGCTGGCCCTCCAAGAACCCCAGGAGGCCGGGCGGCTTCCAGACCGGGACGCAGCGCAGATTGCTCACCACGAGAAAGCCGAGCCGGGTCGGCCACCACGCCCGTACGTGCTCGCCGTCCATCAGGGAAACTTCGGCGAGCACGTCGGGCGGCAGGGAATCGATGGGCGCGGGACGGCCGGATCGCGAACGACGCCCGGCCCACCCGCGCGAGGAAGCCACGTGCCGGCATTCGCCGACGCTATTTCAGGGCCGCCCGCGGCTTCGACGCTCGCCCCCGCCAGAGGCGACCGCGATCGGGGGCCCTCGGAGACGCGGTGGACCGCGGTGCGATCACCGAGGCGGGAGGGCGACGCGACGCTCGACGAAGTAGTGGACGGAGGCCGTGCCGGGGAGGAATCGGAAGCTGTGGGGGACCCGGGCCGGGATGAGGTGGGTCGCGCCGGGTCCATGTCGCTCCTCGTGCCCGTCGATCGTCATCGCGATCTCGCCCTCGACGACCACGCCCCACTCGACGTCATGGGTGTGCGTGGGAACGACGACCTCCGGGCGTCCGGCGGGCAGCTCCAGGAAGAGCACCTGGGTTCGGCCGTCCTCGTGGATGTACACGTCGATCCCGGCGAGTTGGGTCTTCGGCAGCTGGTGCACGCTCGGCGGAAATGGCATCCGGTCGACGAGCCGTCCCGGCGGGAAAACCGTTGCGCTCGGCCTCCCTCCAAGCGAAATACCTACGTGGTTCACACGTCGCATGCCCGCCACAGAGATTCCCGGCCGCGTTCGAATGCGGGAGCTTGCCGCGCAGTTCCCGGACCAGCTACGGGACGGATTCCATTCCGGTCGCCAGCTGGGACCGACGGTCTCTCCGAAGGTCCGTCAGATCGCCCTCGTCGGCATGGGCGGTTCGGCGATCGCCGGCGACCTGCTGGGCAACGTGACCGAGCCGGAGACGGACCGGACCGTTGCCGTCGTCCGGTCCCCGGACCTCCCACGAGCGATCGACCGGGATTGGCTCGTCGTCTGCGCGAGCTACTCCGGCGGCACGTGGGAAACGATCGCGGCGTTCGAGGAGGCCGGTCGCCGGTCGGCGAGCCGGATCGTCGTGAGCTCGGGGGGACGACTCTCCGAGCTCGCCGCGGACGAGGGCGTACCCTGCCTCGTCGTTCCCGCCGGCCTTCCTCCACGCTCCGCGGTCGGCTACATGTTGGGCGGACTCCTCGGGGCGTGCGACCCGATCTTCCCGGAATCGAACGAGGCCCGCCTCCACGCCGCCCTCCACCTCCTCGAATCCCGCCGGCGGCGGATCGAAGGGCCGAAGGGGGCTCCGGCCGCGCTCGCCCACCAACTGGGGTCGCGCAGCCCCTACATCTACGCGGAGACCGGTTTCGGCGGACTCGCGCGCCGCTGGAAGACCCAGGTGGAGGAGAACGCGAAGCGGCTCGCCCACTTCGACCTCCTCCCCGAGCTCTTCCATAACGCCCTCGTCCCGTGGGACGCGATCTCGCCCCGGGAGGCGGCGCGCCGAGGCGTCGTGCTCCTCGAATGGGCGCGTCAGGACCCGCGCATCGGGCGGCGGTTCCGTTATCTCGAGCGGCTCGTGCGGGCCCGCGGCGCGTGCGTCACCCGGGTGCGCCTCGGCCACCCCGACCGGCTCGCCTCCCTGCTCGAGGGGGTGTGGTGGGGGGATTTCGTCAGTCTGGAGCTCGCGGACATGGGCCGGGTCGATCCGTTCGAGGTCCACGCGATCACCCGGATGAAGTCGGCCCTCGCCCACGGGTGAGGGCGGTGCGCATCCCTTCGGGGCGTCGAGCGGCGGCGAGGCCGTCACGCCGGCCGGCGTCGCCAGCGCGGGACGTACCACGGGCGGGTCACCGTGGGGGCGCCGGTCGGGGGGAAACGCACGCGGACCGCGGCCGAGCGGCCGAAGGCGGAGAACTCGAGGGAGTACCAGGTCGCGACCCAATCGTTCCCTTCCGCGCTCACGTCGGCGAAGAGGTAGGAATCCTGGAAGCGCCACCCGCCCGAAAGCGCGATCGGATAGGAACGAGCGAGCGCGTCCGACTCCGAGCGGACCGGGTCGGCCGGCTCACCTCCGGGTGGGGCGACGGAGAGGGTGAACGGGCCCCGCGTCACGCCACGGCCGAGGACGTACTCCGCGAACCAGATCGCGTAGCGGCCGTCCCTCTTGGTCTCCTCCACGAGGAGCCAGGCGAAGGGGTTCGTCCGAGGGACCGGCACCCCGTGCCGTCCCATGCGGGCGAGGGTGCGGGCGGCGAGGAGGCGGGCGGCGATGCGGACGAGGAAGTACACGACGAAGAAGACGATGAGCACGTCGACCGTCGCAAGGTAGACCGCGAACGCCACGTGGCCGCGCTCGACCCCGAGGAGGAGGTAGAACGACGCGACCGAAACGACGAGCGTGACGAAGTTGACGGCCACGTCCGCGTCCAACTCGAGACGCCGGTCCGAGAACGGGAGCAACGGCGGGACGGAGAAGTGGGTGAATCCGTCCATGAGCATATGGCCGACCCCGGCCGCGAGCATGACGCCGAAGTAGACGAGCGGATTGCCCGGCGCGAGCCACGGCGCGACGAGGAGACCCCCGATGGCGGCGAGGACGGTCACGCCGAAGATCGAGTGGGAGATCCCGTGGTGGCGCAGGATCGGAAACCGCCGCCAGAGCGGGAAGAGGAAGACGTCCCCGTCGGGCAGGCCCCCCGCGATCGCGCCGGCGATGAGATAGTTGGGCTGGAACCCGACGAGGCCGAAGGAGAGGAGGTAGGCGACCAGGACGTGCGTGAAGAGGTCCACGGGGTCTCGGAGGGGCCGCTAGAGGAGCCCCTCCTCCATGACCTCGACGGATTCGACGTGGGGGACCTTCGCGAGCGCCTGCTCGGTCGCGTCGAGGACGCCCCCGGCATCGTTCATCACGACGGAGATGAGGAGCGCCTTCAGTCCGTAGGCGATGTCCTTCACCTGCGTGCCGCGGACCGTGACGCCCGCCGGCAGGCTCTCCTTCGCCCCCGCCGCGACCGCGTTGAGGTCCGTTTCGACGCCCTGCGGCATCAAGCGAAAGAGGACCGCGACCTGGCCCATGGGACCTCCTACGGCCCCTCGAAGGAGCACTTCGGGCACCGGTAGACGACGGACTGGTCGCGGCATCGCGCGCATCGTCCGAGGGTGAGCTCGCCGCACTGGGGGCACGGGAAGTGGGTCGCGCCCCGTCCCGAAAGGGCGACGCCGCACGAGCTGCACCGAAGATCCGTGACGGCCATGGGATTCCTCCTAAGGGACGGCGACGCGCCTACTTCTTCGAGCGGCCGCGTCGGCGCGCGCCCACCCGCATGGTCAATATAAGGATGGCCCCGACGAACGCGCTCGTCCCGGCGAGGTACCACACCGTGTAGTCCGGCGGAGGTCCCGGAACGTAGAACGAGGTCGAGAATTGTTCCTGACCGCCCGAGAACGTGACGAGCCCGTGTTCCTGGGCGAGGGTGATGGCGAAGGTGTGCCACCCGACGGAGAGCCCGGACGTGACGTAGGAGAAGTTGAGGGGATACGTGGCCCCCCCCGTGAGCGTCGGCACGTTCACGCTCCCGACGGGCGCTCCGTCGAGGGTCACCGTGACGGCGAAGGCGGAGACCGACGAACCCGATGCGACCACGAGGGTCGCCCGTAGGCGGTAGGGTTCGATCACCTGAACGACGGCCGAGAAGTTCTGCGAGACGTTCGTCCCTTGGTAGCTCGACGTCACGTCGACGAACACCGTCACGATCGCGGTAAAGTTGGGGGCGACGAACGAGAGGTTCACCGACCCGTTGACGAGAACCCCGGAGCTCGGCGTGATGATCGCCCCGCTCGCGTTGCCGACGGGCAGCCCGCCCAGCGACGCGCGGTACGAGTAGATCCCCACCTGGGTCCCGTTCGGGGCTCCGGCCGGTCCTCCGCTCGCGGTCACCTCGTAGGTGCCCCGTCCCGATACCCCGACGAGCGCGGGCCCGCTCACCGCTCCCGTGACGGGAGCGTAGGACGAGGCGGCGCGCGCTGGGGGCACGGTCGCGAAGAGCGCGAACGTCCCCGCGAAGAGTGCGAGAACGACGAGGAGGGTCGCGACGACCGGCGGACGGAGGGTACGGACCCGCATCAGCGCCTCACCCACCGGCGCGTCCGCCACAGGCGGTAGACCACGACGCCCACCACGAGGGCGATCGCGGGGACGAAGGACAGGAGCCAGACGAGCTGCTCTGGGTAGGCGGGTGGGCTCCCGATCCCGGGTCCGGTCACGAAGATCGAGCTCGAGTTGACCGAGAGCGGTACGCTCGGGACGCTCAACGTGACGCTGGCACGCACCGAGCCCGAGGCGTTGAGGAGGTGGGCGACCACGGTGACGTTCCCCGGCGGGAGTGCCTGTGCGCTCGGGGAGGTCAACAGGACGTCATACGTCCGATTGGCCCCGGGTTGAAGGATCTGGGAGGTCAGGAGCGTCGTCGAGCCGGTCCCGACGGACGCCGTCCAGCCGAGCCCGGCGAGGCGCGACGCGTCGGTGACCGCGAGGTCGAATCCTTCCGGGAAGTTCCCCGTGTTGAGCACGTAGAAGGGCACGTGCGCGGTGTACGGCGCGATCAACGCCCCGGCGGGCGGCAGCGCGCCGATCCGAAGTCCGGGCGACGCCGGAACGACGATCTGCGGGAGAGGTTGAGCGAACCCCGCGACGGACCCGGTCGCATCGACCACCGCTTCGATCTGGATCGTCGGATGCGCGACCAGCGTGCCCGACGGGACGTGGACGATCGCTTCGACGGCCGCGCTCTGGTTCGTCCCGGTGACGCCGAGCGTGACGTTGCCCGGGACGAAGGTGAAGTTCCAGTAGCTCGGGGTGCCGACGAAGTGGATCGCCTCCGGAGCCGTCCCGGAGTTCGTCACCGACAGGGCGAAGGAGACCGAGCTTCCCGGAGCCGCCACGACCTGCGTCGGAGCGAGGAGGGTGAGCGTCGCCGTCCGGCGCACCTCGTAGGACGGGGCGAGCGTGACCGCGCCGTTGCCGTTCTGCAGGCCGACGACCGTTGTGGCCGTCGCAAGGACCGGGACGCCGTACGGGGTGCCCGACGTGTTCGCTTGGATCGTGTAGACCCCGTACGGCAGCGCGACGACGACCGGCACCCGGAAGGTCACGCCGCCCAAGGCGAGGGAGATCCCCGGCGGGCCGTGGATCCATACCGTGGCTGCCGTCGGGGACCCGGCACCCGGTGGGACGATCGTGATCGCGAGCTGCCAGGTCGGATGCAGGCGGACGACCACCGCGGGCGAGGGGGTCGGGCCGACGACGACGTCGCTGACGTTCGCGAGCATCCCGCCACCGGCCCCCGAGGTGGCGTAGAGGCTGTAGGTCCCCGGGAGGAGCGCCTGCGCGAAGCCCGATGCCGGGACCGATACGTTCGTCACGTTCGTGGACGGGAACGGCCCGACGAGGCGGAGCGCGCCGGCGAGGGGGGAGGGGAACGCGTCGAAGGCGAAGGTGCCATTGAGGTAGGACATGACGGCGCGGGCCGAGAGGGCGATCGTGCAGTTCGAGGCGGCGCGTTGGGTGACGCACGTGGCCCCGGGAAGGCTCGTATAGACCTCGTAGCGCGGGCCGGCGCTCGTCGAGATCAGCTGCGTCGTTCGGACGGCGACCCCGAACGTGAGGTTGACGGGCAGGTCCAACGTGAACCGTCCGTTCGCGGCGCTCGCCTCCAGCGTGAACCCGCTCGGTCCGACGAGCGTCACAGGGACCGTCGCGTTGAGGACGGCCCCAGTGGGGCCGACGAGCGTTCCCTCCACCTGGGTGCCGGGCGCGGTCAGGGAGATGGAGGAGGAGAAGACGCCGGTCGCGTTGAGGGTCACGTTCGTGATCGTGGCGTAGGTCATGTTCCCTACGGTGCCCTGCGCGAACACCTGGTAGGTGGAGGGCGTCGCGAAGAACTTCGACTCGAACTGCGCCCCCGAGAGCGACAGGTTGAGCGTCGGGCTCGTCAAGCGGACGGCGACGGAGGCGTTCGACAGTCCGGCCGGGAGGGCGAGCATGCCGATCGTCGCGAGCTCCCGGACGACCGAGAAGGAGAGGTTGTCCGTCCGCGCCCCGAGCGGGATCGTGACCGACGTGACCTGCGACGGAAGCAGGAGGCCGGAGGAGTTGTTCACCGGGGCGTAGCCGTTCACGCGGTAGTTCCCGGGCGTCACGTTCACGGCGAAGGTCGGCCCGCCGACGACCGAGACGCTCCTCGCCGTCGAGCTGTTCGCGCTGAAGTTGAGCGTAAAGCGCGTCCCGCCCGTGAGGCCGCTTAAGTTGACGAAGACGAGCGCCGGTCGGATCGTGAGGGGGATCGACGTCATCACCCCGAGCTCGCTCGGGGCGATCCCGCACCGTTGGTAGGGAAGGTAGCCGAACGCGCTGACGTTGAGGCAGTAGCTCTGGCTCGAGAGGATCCCCTCCGGGACGACGAGGCTCACGTTCCCCGAGGCGTTCGAGAGGGCGGTCACGGTTCCGGCGCCCGGCGTGAGCGAGAGCTTCACCGTAGCCTCGAACGCGGGGACGAATGCGCTCGTCGTGATCGACCCCACGACGGCGCTCAGCCGCGCGCCGTTGCCCAGGGTGAGCGGGAGGAAGGTCGCGTACGTGAGGTTCACGACCGACTGGGCGGCGTAGACGATCGCCCCGCGGGTCGAGGCACCTTCTTCGGCGGAGATCGTGTAGGTCGCCGACGGCAGCCAGAGGCTGAAGTCGTGGGTCGAGTTCGCGAACGTGGAGACTTGGTTCCCGCGGGCATCGTAGGCGGTCACGACGATCGGGGACGTCGCCGACGCACCGCCCGTGAGGGTCGCGAACCCGCTCAACCGGACCGCCGGGGCGAGGAAGAGCGGGGCCAATGTGACGGCCCCACCGGGCGTCGAGGAGATGTACGCCGACGCGAACGCCGATTGCCACTGGCCGTTCACGAGGCCGAACCCGTAGACCGAATAGTTTCCGGCGGGCAACGTGGCGGTGATCTGGCCGTTCGCGTCGGTGAAGATGACCGTCGCGTTGAGCTGGGCCGGGGATCCCGGCGGACTCGGGGGCGGTGGAGCGCCTCCCGGCGGGGTCGAGCCGGCGCTCTGGTTCCCGGTCCGGTTGGAGGGGATCGACGGCGGCTCGAGCGGGACGAGCGGCGCGAAGCGGACCGGGAACGACGCCGCCGGATTCCCGTTCGCGACGACGGTGAGCGCGACGCGGACCACCGGTACCAGCGTGACGTTCGTGGTGAGCTTCTGGCCCTCGGTGGCGACGTTGAACGCCTGGGGCGCGGCGGACATGGCCCCGCCCTGGGCCGAGGCGGCGAGCGAGTAGTTCCCCGGGGGAAGGTTCACGAGCGAGAACGTCCCGGTCACGTTGACGGTCGTCGTCGAAATGACGTGGGTCCGGTTCGACACCGTGATGATCGCCCCGACGGCGGGGACCCCGTTCGCGAAGGTCGCCCGTCCCGTGACCTTCGCCGGGGCGAGGCCCTGGGTCTCGTTGACCGTCTTGCCCGCGCCCGCGTAGACCGTCCAGGAGGAGTTCGTGTAGTTCGCCCCGGCGACGCGTACGGAAAAGTTGTAGACGCCCGGAGGGACGTTCGGCAGGAGGAACGCGCCACTCGCATCGGTCGTCGTGGAGCGGGCGGGGAGCCCCGACCCCCAGACGGTCACGCGCGCACCGTTCACGAGGGTGTCCGCGTTGGGGACGAAGGTCGCGTTGCCGGCGGCGTTCCAGTACAGGAACCCCTGGACGTGGGCGGGCGCGAGGACGATCGGGCGCACGAGCGTGGGCGCGCCCGGAACGCCCCCGAGCGCCTGGGGGACGTAAAGGTGGATCGTCGCGAGGCTGGTGGTGCCGGCCTGCGAGAGACCGTTCACGGGGCCGGTCGTCACGTTCACCGTATCGTTCCCGGGAGGAAGGATGATCGAATAGGCGCCATCGGACGAGGACGTGGTCGTCATGTGCGGGATCCCCCATCCGTCATAGACGGTCACGCGCGCCTGGGCGACCGGTGTCCCATCGGGGAGAGCGACCGTTCCGGTCATCGTCTCGCCCGGGAAGTACTCGAGCATCGTCTCCCCGCCCTGGAAGTAGCTGCTCGCCGACGTGTCCGCCGTCCCGTTGTTCTTCTTCGCGAGCTGCGTCGCGGTCGGGAGGTTCATCGCGGAGAAGCACCCGGTGTGGCCGGAGGGGTTCGCATACGGACAGTAGTAGGCGGTCCGGTAGACCACTTCGAAGTGCTGCATCATCCAACCGGGCATGATCGGGTCGGACTGCACCGCACCCGAGCTCAGCCCGGGGATCCCCGCTCCCTGTCCTACCTGGGTGCCGTTGTAGCCGATGTAGGTCCGGTAGATCATCGAGTGGTAGAACGCCGGAAGATAATTGATGTTGTAATTGGCCGCCGTCACGCCCGCGGGCAGGGCGTTCACCGGGTAGGTGTTGCCGTCCGAACCGGTGACCGAGAGCGTGTAGTACGCCGTCGGGGCCCCGCCGCTCCCGATGACCCGGTCGGTGAGGTCGGCCGGAGCGTAGAAGATGCCCGTGTTCGACCCGCTGAACGGGAAGAGACGGCTGTCGACCATCGCGTAGCGGATCGACCAACCGGTGTAGCTCTGCACGTCGGAGTAGACCTGGACGACCCCGCTCTCGGAGAGCGTGCTCGCGAGGAAGTAGGAGACCGTGTCGTACATCGCGTTCTGGCCGTCGATCGTCGTGGGGTCGACGGCGAGGTAGCGGTCGGGATGGGCGAGGACCGTCTGGACGTCCTGGCTCGTGTTCGTCATGAGCCCGTGGAGCGTCGTGAGGTTGACCCCGTCGCGCGCGAGCTCGACGTTGAGGGGCGCCGGGAGGTTGGCCTGCCCGGAGGTCTTCGCCTCGGCCTGGAGAAGGGTGGTCGCGAGGATCCCAATCGCGAGGCTCTCGTTCTGCGCGAGCAGGAAGTTCCCCGCGGGGACGATCCCGTTCTGGAAGTTGTCGGCGACCGTCGGATGCTGGCCCTCGGCGACGGCCTGGAATCCGTAGTCCCACCAGCTGATGAACGCCGGTCGTTGCGGCGCCGGTAGATTGCCATCCTGCATCGCGAGCCAGTCGTAGCCGTTCTCGTCGTACTGGGGTGGCGTGTCGAGCTGGGTACCGGCGGCGCCGAGGAAGAAGTTCGAGGACGCCGATGGGGCGGTCGGCTGCAGGGCCGAGGGGAGCGAGTTGAAGATCTGCTGGTTGTAGGGCGTCTTCAGGTTGTAGGGGACGCCGGCGTCGATCGCGTACCACACGTTGGGCAGGAGGAGCCCGACGACGAGGATCAGGATGAGGAAGTGACGCGCCTTGATCGACTTGCGGAACGCCGAGAACTGGCTGCGGCGGTCCGAGAGTGAGGCCACGTTGCGACGCAATCCCGGATAGCCTCCCACGTCGAGCGCTCTGAGGATCGCGATCGCCGGGAGGAGGGCGAAGACGGGCGATCCGATGTAGAAGAACTTCGCCGCCGTGATCGGGAGGTAGATGTCGATGATCGCGAAGACCAGGAACATCATCTCGACGCGCCGGAAGCGGTGGCGCGCGATCGAGTAGACGAGCAGGGCGAGCCCGACGAACGCGAGGAAGAAGGTAATCACGCCGTAGCCCAGGATGAGCGCGTCCACGGAGGGGGCCTGCGCCTCGGCGACGGTCGAATAGACCAGCGTCTTGACGAAGTAACCTTGTCCCGTGACGATGTTCGTGAACGCACTGCGGTCGACCACGAACAGCCCACCGATGGCGACGGCGGCGGTGCCGATCAGCACGGGGATCGAGACGACCCATGGCTGGTCCCGGAGCACGACGAACGGGAGGAGGATGAGCAGCCCGCCGAAGAAGGCGACGGCGGGCAGGCCGAACCAGCTCGCGAACAGCCCCTGGGGTAGGTAGTACGGGACCGCCATCAGGAACCCGACTCCCCCGACGATCCACGTGGCGACGTAGAGACCGAACGAATCGACCCGTCGGATCCGCTCGATGATGAGCATGACCGCGAGGAACACGACGATCGCGGCGACGGCGAAGGAGAACCCCTGCCACGCGAGCGAGAGCGCCCCGAAGCAGACCCCGGTGAAGACCGCCCATTTCACCGCGGCCCGCTCGGTCCGGTAGAACCCGCGCAGTCCCGCCACGATGTCGGCGGGACGGCGGTAGCGCTCCACCCACCGGCGCGTCCCGGCGGCGCGGATGGTGCGCAGGTACCCGTAGATCGTCAGCAGGATGAAGAACGTGTAGAACGAGAGGTAGTTCGCGTAGCCGAGGGTGGAGGAGTCGATGTTCGCCACCAGGAACGGGTAAATGAACACCGCCACGAGCCCGACCCGCTTGGACGCGACCTCCTTGCCGATGAGGTAGACCGGGAAGACGCCGAGCGCCGCCCACAGAGGGCCCTGGAGGTCGAGGAAGAACGCCCCCGCGGTGACGGCGCTCCCGCCGAAGAGCGGAGCGAAGACGATCCCGAGGACCGCGTTCATCCAGTCGAAGAGCGGCTCGCGCGGGTTGATCGCTCCGAGCGGGTACTTGAGCATCCCGTCATTGACCAGGTTGTGATGGTTGAGAATGATGTACTCCATCACCCGCGAGTGGTAGAACGAATCCGATCCCCCGCCGTACAGATTCAGTGGGCCGAACTGCTGGATCAGCGCGGCCATGAAGACCGTGCGGATCAGGAGGGCGATCCCGAACGCCGTGAGGAGGAGGGCGACGGTCCAGCCATGACGCGCCCACCACCCGGAACCGGTCGAATCCATCAGTCTCCGACTCCCCTGAATCGGCGGCGCGCGAGACCAGGGGGGTGTATAAATAGGCTTCCTCTCGGCGGGCCGAACGCCGCGTTGCGGAGCGCGTATGGGCGCCCGGTGGGCGTCCCGCGAACCGGAGCGACGAGCGGCTCACGCGACGGCGCGGAACTGGTAGAAGACGCGCCCGTCGGACACGTCGAACGGCTCGGCTCGGACCTTGTCCCCGATGTGGAGCCCCTCCCAGGGTCGGCCCACGATCCGGCCGAACAGGCGGAGCGGACTCCCGTCCAGGTCGACGAGGCCGACCGCGAACGGAACGTCCGATTCCATCCCGAGGGGGGCGCCGGCGAGCACCGCGCTGAAGGCATAGATCGTCCCGGTCATCGGGAGGTCGATCCATTCGAGGACCTCCGCGTGGCAGGTCGGACAGACGACGCGCGGCGGCCACGTGAGGA
>JBOGRS010000032.1:0-22311 GCA_050749685.1 Thermoplasmata archaeon | reverse complement strand
GGGGGACTCCTATCTCCTGCGCCGGCTGGGCGGGCTTCTCCCGCGTGAGATGCACCTCAAGGTCCTCGAGCACGCGATGGCCGACGTGGCGGGGCGCTCCGGGCGGCCGCGCGACGCGATCAAGGTCGTCGTCGTCGGGTCGTTCTGCGAGCAGCCCACCCTCGACCTCATCGACCTGCTCGAGCAGGTCGGGTGCAACGTCGTGGACGACGAGTTCCTGCAGATCCATCGGTGGTACGGCGAGATCGACCCGAGCGGGGATCCGCTCGAGGCCCTCGCTCGGGCGTACGCGGAGAGCCGCATCGACATCGGAGTGCGGATGACGCCCACGACGAAGGGGGAGGCGATCCTTCAGCGGACCGAAGCTGCGGGGGCGCAGGGAGTCATCTTCCTCACGGCAAAGTTCTGCGAGCCCGCGCTCGAGGACGTCGTGCCCTACCGCAAGGCGCTCGACCGACGGAAGATCCCCTACTTGCACCTGGAGTTCGAGGAGCGATCGACCTCCTACGAGCAGACGCGTCTCCAGCTCGAGACGTTCGTCGAGTCGATCCTTTTCGACTAGGGGGAGCGATGGCCGCACGACCGGGTACGGTACGGGTCGAACGCTCCGGCCCCCGGGCGACGATCATCTGGGACCGCCCACCGGTCCACGTCTTCGATATCGCGATGCTCGACGAGCTCGCTCGGGCTCTACGGCGGGACGACGTTCGCTCCGCCCATGTGGTGGTCCTGAAAGGGGCGGACCATCGATGGAGCGCGGGGTTCGCCGTGGAGGACCATCTCATCGAGCGCGTGCCGGCGATGTTCGCGGCGTTCCGCTCCGTCGTGCGTGCCCTCTCCGAGGTTCCCGGCCCGACCCTCGCGCAGGCGGAGGGACCCTGCCTCGGCGGCGGTCTCGAGCTTCTCGGCCTCTGCGACCTCGCCTTCGGAGCCTCGACCGCGACCTTCGGGCAACCCGAAATCGAGCTCGGGGTCTTCCCGCCGCTCGCCGCCGCGTGGAATGTCCGCGCCCTCGGACCGAAGCCGGCCGCCGAACTGCTCTTCCTCGGGGAGAGCATGGGCGCCGAACGCGCCCGCGATCTCGGCCTGCTCTCCCGCGTCGTCCCCGCCGAATCGATCGAGGGCGAGGTCGACGCGGTGGCGCTACGCCTGGGTCGACTGCGCCGGGAGGCGCTCGTGTTTCTCAAAGCGGCCATGCACGCCGGCGCGCCCGTCGCCTGGGCCCCGTTCCAGGACGCCGAGCGGATCTATCTCGATCGGCTGATGGCGCTCCCGCGCGCGGAGGAAGGACTGCGCGCCTTCCTCGAGAAACGACCGCCGGACTGGCCCGCGAATGTTCCGGGAGGGGCGTGATGCGGGCGGCCGTTCTACGGACTCCCGGCACCGGGCTCGAACTGACCGAGGTCCCGACCCCCGAACCGGGCCCGGGGGAAGCCCGGGTCCGTGTGATCGCGTGCGGGTTCTGCCACACGGACCTCCACTACCTCGACCACGGAGTTCCGACCGCCAAGGCGCCCCCGATCATCTTGGGACACGAGATCGCCGGTCGGGTCGACGCTCTCGGCCCGGCGGCGGACGGCGTGGCCGAAGGCGCCACGGTCCTCGTCCCCGCCGTACTCCCGTGCGGGCGGTGCGAGCTCTGCCGTACGGGGCGGGAGAACATCTGCCCGAAGATGCGCATGGTGGGCAACCATATCGACGGTGGGTTTGCCGAGTACCTGGTCGTTCCCGCGAAGGACCTCGTCCCGCTCCCACCGGAGATCGATCCGGTGACGGGCTGCATCATCGCCGACGCGCTCACCACGCCGTACCACGCGGTCGTCCACCGGGCGGCGGTCCGCGAGGGGGAACGGGTGGTCGTGATCGGATGCGGAGGCGTGGGGATCAACCTCGTCCAGTTCGCCGCCGGCGCGGGGGCGCAGGTCTTCGCGATCGACCTCAACGAAGCGAAGCTCAGGATCGCCCGGGAGCTCGGCGCCACCGAGACGCTTTGCCCCGAGCCGGGAGCCGACCTCGCCCAGGAGGTCCGCCGTCGGTGGGGCGATGGGGTCGATGTGGCGTTCGAGGCTGTCGGGAGCCCCGCGACGATCGCGCTCGCGTTCTCGACCCTGCGCCGCGGCGGCCGGCTCTGCCTGGTGGGCTACAGCAGCGCGCCGGCGGTGCTCCCGGCCCCGAAAGTGATGTTCCACGAGCAGACGATCGTCGGTTCGCTCGGCTGCCGCCCGGCCGACTATGCCCGTGTGGTCGACCTCGTGCGGGTGGGACGCATCCGCCTCGACCCCGTGGTCACAGGACGGGTCGGCCTGGACGCGATCGCGACCGCCGCCGAGCGCCTGCGCCGAGGCGAAGGTCTGCGCACCGTCGTCCGCCCGTAGGCGACCGAGGGTCGCCGGAGCCGCGCCCCGTTAGCGAGAATATATAGGCCGCGCGGGTGACGGGCCCCGTCCGTATGGGGAACGAGGTGGTGGCGACCCGGCCTTCGGTCCTGGGGGGGGACACCCCGTTCGGCAAGGCACGATCGATGGTCTTCCCCCGGAGCGTCCTCGCCGGCCACGGTGTCCTCGCGGAGGTGGGCCGCCTCTGCCGGTCGTTCGACTTTCCCGACCGAGGCGTCGTCGTCACGGGGCCGAAGACGGCCGGTCTCGCGGGGAACCGGGTCGCAGAGATTCTCGCCGACGAGCATTTCTCGATCACGACGATCATCGCCGGCGAGCCCACGCTCACCGAGGTCGAGCGCATGGCGGCCCAGGTGACGGCCGCCGAGGGGCGGTTCCTGGTCGCGGTCGGGGGCGGGAGCAAGATCGACATCACGAAGGTCGTCGCCTCCCGCCTCAAGATACCGTTCGTGAGCGTGCCGACGAGCGCCGCCCACGACGGGATCTCGAGCCCGCGCGCCTCCCTCCATGGGACCGAGCGCGCGACGAGCATCGAGGCGGTCGTCCCGGTGGGCGTGCTCGCCGACACCTCGGTGATCGTCCAGGCCCCGTTCCGCCTGCTCGCTTCCGGGTGCGCCGACGTGCTCTCCAACGTGACCGCCGTGCTCGACTGGAAGCTCGCCGCCCGGCTGCGCAACGAGGAGTACTCGAGCACGGGCGCCACCCTCGCCGAGTACGCGGCCGCGGAGATCGCCGACCACGTGCATCTCATCAAGCCCAACCTCGAGGAGTCGGTGTGGATCGCCATCCGCCCGATGATCGTCGCCGGCATCGCGATGAGCGTCGCCGGCTCCTCGAGACCGTGCTCGGGGAGCGAGCACCTGTTCAGCCACGCGCTCGACCGTACCGCGGCCACCCCGAGCCTGCACGGCGAACAGTGTGGGGTCGGATCGATCATGATGATGTACCTCCACGGAGGCGACTGGCGGAAGCTGCGCACGAACCTCCATGCGATCGGCGCGCCCACCACCGCCCGCGAGCTCGGGGTCTCGGCCGAGGAGATCGTCGAGGCCCTGGTCGGCGCCCACCGGATCCGCCCCGAGCGCTACACGATCCTTGGTGACAACGGGCTCACGCGCGAGGCGGCGGAACGCCTCGCCTCCGTGACCGGAGTCATCGGGTAGAGCAAACGATGGCCGACATCACCCTCATCTCGCAAGCGCAGGCCCGGCCCGGATTCGAGTTCGTCTACATGGGAGCGGCCCCGGTCTGCCGTGCGTGCCCCTTCCGCCATGCGTGCCTCACCCTCGAGACGGGACGGCGCTACGCGATCACGAAGGTGCGGCCGGTCGAGCATCCGTGCGCCCTTCAGGAGACGACGGCCCGGGTGGTCGAGGTCGCGATGGTGGCCCGGCCGCTCGTGGTCGAGTCCCGCAGCGCGGTCGTGGGAAGCTCCGTCGAGAGCGGACGATTCGCCTGTTCCCGCGTCGACTGCCCCAACTGGTGGGATTGCGCCGGGCCATCGCTCCCGCCCAAGCAGCGCTACCGCATCGAGAAGGTCTACCCGGAGCCGGCGGAATGCCGCATCGGCCGCACCCTTAAGCGGGTGGACGCGGTCTAGGGGACGCGGAGGCGGGGCTGTGGGGTAGCTACGGACCGGGGGCCGATCCCCCGTCCGCTCTACTGGTCCATCCTTCGGGCTTTGGGAGCCCGGGACCCCGATTCAAATTCGGGCAGCCCCACTCCGGCCGACCACGAACGTGAAATGCTCACGCGTGTCCGTCGGGCGGGGAGGACAGCGTGGTCGACGCGACGCACGGGCCGACCGGCGGGAGCGCCGGTGCCGTCCACTACGCCGAGATCTACTGCGACGCGTGCGGCCGCCCGACGGGCCACCGCATCCTTCGGACCGACCGCCCCACCCGCGCCGGGGGCGTCCGTGGACTGGCACGCTGCCGCGAGTGCCGCCTCACGCACCCGTTCGTCTCGACCGTGGAGGCGACGGTGACCTTCGCGCGCATCCTCTCCGATGGACCCATCTCCGAGGCCAGCCAGATCTCGCTGCCGGCGTCCACGCCGCTCGAGCTCGACACGCCCGTGCCGTCCATCGCCCCGGCGGTCCGGGTCCTTCGGATCGACCGGAAGGACGGAGCGTCCGTTCCCGCCGCCCGCGCCGACGAAGTCGCGACGATCTGGTTGGCTCCCGATCGCGGGACGACGGTCCCCATCTCGATCGTCGAGGGCCGAAGGACCCGGTCGGTGCGCCTGCCCGCGCCCCCCGACCGCTCCTTCGCGGTCGGAGACCCGATCGAGGTGGAGGGACTGCGCCTCGTGATCGTGGGACTTCGGGCGCGGGGTCGGACGTGGAGGGAGATGGGGGAAGGGTTCGCCGCCCGAGCGGTCGATCGGATCTATGCACGCCGCCAGGTGATTCCGCCCGCGGGCAGGAGCGACTGGAGTCGATCGCGCGAGAGCCCGAGGAGCTTCGCGAGCTCGACCTCGCGCTCGGGACGGGTCCGCTCGTCGCCGGGCGCGAGGAGGACCAGGACCGTCCCGCGCGCCCGAAGGGCGCCCGGCGGTGCGACGGTCCAGATCGCGTCCCCCTCATAGTCGACGGTCCCCACGGCGAGCTCGAGCGGTAGGTCCCTCAGGACGTTCTTCGTCCCGTGGACGACCCACGCACCGCGGGCGACGAACTCGCCGCTCGCCCCGGCCTTCGAGACCTGGTCCGCGTGGACCCAGAACGCGCTCGCGGAGGCGAGGCCCCCCCGCCATGCCTTCGAGAAGGCCACCGCCCACTGCGCGGCCTCCCGCAGGGTCACCTCGCCGGCGGGGGGGCGGTCCGGAGGTGGTTGCTTCACGATCACGCTGGCCGCCCCGTGGATGTCGGCGTGGACGTAGAGGTCGCGCGCGTTGAGGTAGCGGCGGACGATGAGGTCGTTCGAGGCGGCGTCCCGTCCGCCGATGACCACGACGCCCTCGGAGGAGAGGAACCAGCGGTGCTTCTCGAACCAGTGCGGTTTATGTCGGCGCACCGCGGCGGTCGCGACGGCGCTCGGGGCCGTCTCGAGGGTGGGGACGTTGCGGAGCCGTGCCTCCGTCTCCGCGAGGGCGCTCCGCGCCCCGGCGACTTTGGCCTGGATCCTCTTCGCCTCCTCGAAACGCTGCTGCGCCGACTCCCGGAGGGGCCGATGCCGTAGGAGGGGGACCGTTCGGCCCCCGAGATCGACGTCCACGCTCGCTCCGCCGGCTTCGGGTGAGGTCGACGCCTCGGTGAGCGCGCGTTCGGCCACGTCATAGTGGGCGTAGATCGCCTCCGCCTTGGCGATCTCCTCCTCCGCCTCACGACCCAGCTGTTCGATCGCGGCGCGTTGGCGCTCGCGCGTGCGCGTCAGCTCCGCCCTCGCGTCCGACGTCGGGGTCGTCGCCTTGGGAACGGGCGAGGGAAGGCTCGCAAAGTACTCCCGCGCGGCCTCGGAAAACGTGGCACGCGCAACGGATTCGACGCCCGCCTCCGCCGACCATCGGCGGGACGCGTACGGCTCGACGTCGACCGGAACCGCCTCCCGCCGGTAGAGGAAGCCGCGCGGGCGCTCGCCCACGTCGGTCAGGAGCTCGCCGATCGCCCGGTGGAGTTCGCGCGCCACGCGGGAGGCGTCGAGCGGCGCCGGTTCGGAGGGCGCGACGCCGGCGCGGTAGAGCAACTCCTCCGCGACGGGGCCCCCGAACGCGAGGCGAGCGGCGAGGGTACTCACGCGATCGGTCCGGGACTGCGCGAGGGCCGCCTCGAGCTCGACTTCGCTCGTCGTCCAGGGATTCGACCTCTGGGGAGGACGAACGTACGCCGCGCCGACCCGCACCGTCCGATGAGCCCAAGTGCGGGCGTGGGCGACGGCGACGATCTTCGGGCCTCGTGCGACCAGCACGTTCCCCGTGCCGAACAGCTCGACCGCGAGGACCAGCGGCTCGGCGGAATCGGAGCGCTGGACCTCGAGTTCGAGGTAGCGTTCGCCCCGCGGGTCGCGGACGTCCGTGAGGACCCCCCCCGAGAGCAGGCGGCGCAGCTCCTTCGCCAGGGGTCCCAGCTCTTCGGCGTGGTCGATCCCATCGGTCAGGAGCGCGGCGAAGCGTCCCGGGACGAGGAGGAGCTCGTGCCGCCCCTCCCCCGGGACGCGGAAGGTGATCGACCAGCCCTCGGGTCGCGCGTCGAAGGCCTTGTCCACCCGGAGGCGTCCGAGCGCACGCAGCTCGCGCACGAGCGCGAGGGTATCGAGCGAGGTGAAGCGATCCTTGAGGGCGTGGGGCCCGAGCGCTGCCATGGCCCTCCCGTCCCGGGGCCGGACCATAGAGCATCCATTAAGCCTTCGCGGACCTCGGCGGGGCGTGCCCCCGGCTCCGCTCTCCTCGGCCGACGCGTGGCGGGCGAAGGCCCGGGCGTTCGTCGAGGCCGAGATCGACCCGCGGGCCGCCGACATCGCCTCCACGTGGGAGATCCCCACGGAAATCCCGCGCGAGCTGGCCCGCCTCGGATTCATGGGCCTCGGCCTCCCCGTCGAGTGGGACGGGCAAGGCGGGGGGACGCGGGAGGTCGCGGCGGTCCTGGACGAGCTGGCGCGCGCGAACGCCAGCATCGCGACCTTGCTCGCGGTACACCTTTCGGTATGCGCCCAACCGATCGCCGAGTGGGGGACCATCGCGCAGAAGGAGGCGTTCCTTCGACCGCTCTGCCGGGGCGAGGCGCTCGGGGCCTTCGGGCTCACGGAACCGGGGGTCGGGTCCGACGCCGCGCATCTGACCTGCCGGTACGCCCGTGACGACCACGGGTTCGTCCTCGACGGTAGCAAGATGTTCATCACGAACGGCGGCCGGGCGGACACGCTCGTCGTCTTCGCGACACGCGACCCGGAGCTGGGGCATCGAGGGATCTCCGCCTTCCTCGTGAGCAAGGGCACCCCCGGTTTCTCGCACGCGCAGAAGCTCGACAAGCTCGGGCTGCGCGAGAGCGAGACGATGGAGCTGGTCTTCCACGACGTGCATCTGCCCGCCGACCACCTTCTCGGCGAAGAGGGCAAGGGGCTCCAGGTGGCGCTGAGCGCGCTCGCCGGGGGACGGGTGGGGATCGCCGCGTGCGCGCTCGGCGTGGCTCGCGGCGCGCTGGACGAAATGCGACGCCTCGCGCGGTCCCGTCCGACCGACGGCCGCCGCATCGCGGTCGCCCGGGCGTTCACCGAGGTCGCGGCGGCGGGGGCGCTCGTGGAACGCGCCGCGACCCGGCGGGACGCGGGCCTCCCTTTCGCGGAGGAGGCGTCGGCCGCCAAGCTCGCCGCGAGCCAGGCGGCGGTCCGTGTCGCGGGCGCGTGCGTCGATGTCGCCGGCGAGGCAGGGTGCCTCGAAACGTCCGTGGCCGGCCGGCGGTGGCGCGATGCCCGCGTCTTCCCGATCGTCGAGGGGACGACCGAGATCCAGGAGTTCCTGCTCGGACGCACGCTGGTCGGTGGGTGAGCCGCGCGCGAAAGGATTTGAGCCCGGGCCGGCTCCTCGACCCGTGAGGAGGCCGAAGTTCGGGAACCGGCCGGCCTCGCCCGAGGACGTTCCCGTCCCCGCGGGGCCGGTCGCGCTCGAGGCGATCCCGGGGATCGATCCTCCGCTGCGCGAGGCGCTCCGGCGTCACGGGATCGAGAGATTCTACCCACCCCAGGCGGCCGCGCTCGGACCGGTGTTGGAAGGTAGGAGCGTCGTGCTCGCGTGCCCGACCGCGAGCGGGAAGTCGCTCGTCGCGTACCTCGCGCTCCTTCGCGCCGCCCGCGCCGGCCGCACGGGACTCTACCTCGTCCCCCTTCGGTCCCTCGCCCAAGAGAAGTACGACGAGCTCGGACAGTTCGCCCACCTGGGCGTGAAGGTGGGGCTGTCCATGGGCGACTTCGACCTCGCCAACCCGGCGCTCGAGAAGCTCGATATCCTCGTCGCCACGAGCGAGAAGGCCGACGCGCTGCTGCGCAAGGGGAGCCCGTGGCTCGACCGGCTCGGCACGGTCGTCGCCGATGAGGTCCACCTGATGCGCGACCCCGACCGCGGCCCGACCCTCGAGGTGAGCCTGACCCGCCTTCGGCGCGCTCACCCCGAACTCCAGGTCGTCGCGCTCTCCGCGACGGTCGGGAACTCGCGGGAGCTCGCATCGTGGCTGGGCGCCCTTCACGTCGCGAGCGACTTCCGCCCGGTGCCGCTCAAGTCCGGGGTCTATCGTGAGGGAAGGATCACCTTCACGGACCTCAGCGACCGCGAGATCGCCCCGCCCGGCGAGCCCGTCCCACGCCTCGTGCGGACGGTGATCCACGATGGCGGCCAGGCGCTCGTCTTCGTGAACACGCGCCGGGCGAGCGAACAGCTCGCGACGAGCCTCGGAACGACCGTCCGCGCGCTGCTCGGCGCGACCGAACGCGATGCGGCCTCCCGCGTCGCGGACGACCTGCTCGCCGTCGCCGAAGAAGAGACGGAGGGAATTCGCCGTCTTTCGACGATGATCCCGAACGGGGTCGCCTTCCACAACGCGTCGCTCACCAACGGCGAACGGCGCGTCGTGGAGCGCGCGTTCCGCGACCGGATACTCAAGGTCCTGGTCGCGACGCCCACCCTCGCGGCCGGCATCAACCTTCCGGCACGTCGCGTGATCGTCCGCGACACGACCCGGTACGACGACCGCCTCGGCATGCAGGCGCCCATTCCCGCGCTCGAGGTCCAGCAGATGTGCGGACGCGCCGGGCGACCTCGCTTCGACGCCGCGGGCGAGGCGGTCCTCATCGCCCGCAGTCCGGCGGAGGAGGAAAAGTTCCTCGACGCCTACCTGGCCGCGCCGCCCGAAGAGATCCAGTCCCGCCTCGCCGCCGAGCCCGCGCTGCGGATGCATCTCCTGGCGCTCGTCGCGAGCGGCGAGGTGCATTCCGAGTCGGAGCTGGAGGAGTTCTTTCAGGCCACCTTCTTCGGCCATACGCTCCCGGTCTCCGAACTCTCCGGCACGCTACGCACCGTGCGCGAGTTCCTCGAGACGAACGACTTCCTCCGTCCCGGCCCTGCGCTGTCGGCCACCCCCTTCGGCGAGCTCACGAGCGAGCTCTACTTCGACCCGCTGAGCGCGCTCCTCCTGCGTCGCGCCCTCGAGCGCGCACCGATCGGCGTGCGGCCCTATCCTCTGCTCGCCGCCATCGCGGCGACGCCCGACCTCCCTCCCCTCTTCCTGCGGCGCGGCGAAGAGCCGGATCTCTTCGCGCGCTACACCGACGAGCAGCCGGAGCTCCTCCTCCAGCCCGACGAGGAACCGGTTTCCCTCGGCCTCGAACTCTTCCTCGCGACCCTCAAGACGGCCAACGTCCTCGAGGCGTGGATCGACGAGCGGCCCATCCTCGAGCTCACCGACCGGTTCGGCATCGGCGCGGGCGACCTGCGCGCGAAGGTGGAGGACGCGGACTGGCTCCTCTTCGGCGCGTCGCGGATCGCGAGCCGCTTCCAGCGCCCACTCGCGCGTCCGATCGACGAGCTCTCCCTCCGCGTTCGCTACGGGGTGCGCGACGAGCTCCTCGACCTCGTGCGGCTGCGCGGGATCGGCCGTGTGCGCGGACGCCTGCTCTACGACGACGGCTGGCCCGACCGCGAGGCGCTCAAGGGGGCGAGCGCGCCCCGGCTGGCGCGGGTCCTGCGGTCCGAACGTCTCGCGGAATCGGTCCTCGATGAGGTCCATCGTCCGCACGCCCACCCGCGGGGACCGGCGCCATCGGAAGGAACGCCATCGGCGCCACCGATCACCCCGGCGATCCCAGCGCGCCCCGGACATAGGGGGCCGCGTCGATTGGACGAGTTCCCGTCGGACCCGGACCCTCCGGTCGATGCTCCGTGAGCGGTGCGAGGATCTCGAGGGTCGATCGGGTCCCCCCGCAACCTCCGGGCCGGACGTTCCGTCGGACCAGGCCCGCCGCTTCGAGCCGGAGCATCCGCCGCCAGAGCGTCGTCGCGGGAAGCGGTCGCGTCCCCTCCAATCGCGCGAGTTCGGCCTCCCAGTGCCGGACCTCGGCGAGGTCGGCGTAACCGGAGCGACTCGCCCGCTCGACGGCCGACAGGACCCGCATCTCCACCCCCAGTCGAGGGGGCGCTCCCCGGGGCCCCCAAATCGACCCGGGGGCGGCCGAACTGACGCCGGTGAGCTCACGACGCAGCAGATCGATCGCGCGGGTGGCGCCACGCCCTTCGCGCAGCGCGTGGTCGGCGAGGCGCGTCGACCACTCATCGGGGGCCGGTCGCCCGAGGGCCCGCGCGGCACGGTCGCGGACGATCTCCTCGAGCTCGCGCCGCTCGTAGGGCGGGAGAACGACCCGACGGTCGAGGGGAAATCCACTCGCCGCGACGCGTTCCCACGCCCCGGGAGCGTCCGGTCGGCCCGCCAAGATGACCGTCAGCGACGGAAGGCCCGTCTCGCCCTCGGGAAGGAACGCATCGGGGTGGACGAGCGCGCGAAGGATCCCCGCGAGGTCGGGTGCCCCGGGCCCGATGTCGTCGAGCACGACGATGGCCGGGCGGCGCTCGCGCCGTATCCGGCGTAAGAATCCCGCGAGGATCTCCGCGACCGGAAATCCCGGCGCACGGAACCCCGGATCGAGGCGCTGAAGGAAGGCCGCGGCGAGCCCCTGGGGGCCGCGGCACCAGCGGGCGCGCACGCTCGCTACGACGGGGGGCGGGCCACCTTCGCCTCGACGGGCCGCGTCGACGCACCGACGCGCCGCGAGCCGGGCGAGCGTCGAGGTCCCGGAGCCCGGCGGCCCGAGGACGATCGCGCCGGTGACCCCTCGCTCGGAGGAGGGCGTGAGAAGGCGGAGGAGATTCTCGAGCTCGACCCGTCGCCCCAGGGGAACGGGAGGTATCCATTCGGCCGTCAGGACTTCGGGGTGTTCGGCGCGCAGCATGAACCATGGGATAGCTTGCCACTATAAGAAATCTCATAATGGCATCGTTCACCTCCCCACCCGCTCTCTCTCCGAGGGGCGGGAGGGAGGGTGGATGTTCGTCTCTCGGCTCGATGGTGTCAACTTCAGCCCCTCGTTCTGGGGCGAGGCGGCCGTCCTCCGATTTTCGGCTCCGAACGGTGAGTGCGTTCCGGAAGCGATCCACCGCGTCCTCCTCCCCCGCCGTGGCCCGTCCCCGGGTGGGGCGGCCGGAGGTCGTGACGCGCACGGGGTTCCCCATCCGACGTTCGCCCCCGAGGAAATCGTTAAGCCCCAACCCGCCTCGGCGCCGCGAAGGGGACGTCGATGGCCCATCGTGTGACGCTTGTTCCGGGGGATGGGATCGGCCCCGAGGTCACGAGCGCGGCCCGCGTCGTCGCCGAGGCGACGGGCGTGGCGATCGACTGGGAGGTCGTCGAGGCCGGGGAGGCCGCGATCCGGGCGAAGGGTACCCCACTCCCGGAGGAGGTCCTCGCGTCCGTCCGCCGCAATCGGGTCGCCCTCAAGGGCCCGATCACGACACCGATCGGAGGCGGGTTCCGATCCGTCAACGTCGCCCTGCGCCAGCAGCTCGACCTCTACGCTTCGGTCCGGCCCGCGCGAGCGATCGCAGGCGAAGGGACGCGCTTCCCCGAGACCGACCTCATCGTCGTCCGCGAGGCCACGGAGGGCCTCTACTCCGGGGTCGAGCATTGGGTCGACCGCGACCACACCGCCGCCGAGACGGTGAACGTGATCACGCGCAAGGCGTCGGACCGGATCGTCCGCTTCGCCTTCGAGCTCGCGCGCCGCGAGGGCCGCCGGCGCGTCACCGCCGTCCACAAGGCGAACATCATGAAGACCACCGGGGCGCTCTTTCAGACCGCCTTCCGCGAGATGGCGGCCGACTACCCCGACGTCCCCGCCGAGGAGCGGCTCGTCGACAACATGTGCATGCAGCTCGTCAAGAAGCCGGAGGAGTACGACGTGATCGTCACGACGAACCTCTTCGGCGACATCCTCTCCGACCTGTGCGCCGGCCTCGCCGGCGGCCTCGGGGTCGCCCCGGGGGCCCTCTACGGGGAGTCGCTCGCCGTCTTCGAGCCGGTCCACGGCAGTGCCCCCAAGTACGCGGGCCAGGACAAGGCGAACCCCGTCGCGGAGATCCTCTGCCTCGAGCTCATGCTCCGCCACCTCGGGGAGCGTGCGGCGGCCGACCGCGTCTTCCGGGCGGTCTGGGAGACGATCGCCGAGAAGAAGGTCGTGACCTACGACCTCGCACTCCCGGGCTACACCCTACGGCCGGTCCCCCCGTCGTCGTGCTCCGCGATGGCTCGCGAGATCGCCCGCAAGGTCCCGCTCGTCGACCCCACCGCGCCCCTCCCGCGGCCGAGCGGTGGGGCCGCCCGATCCCCCGCGTCGCCCGGGGACCCGAACCTCGAGGCCTGACCGATCACTCGCCGAGCACCTTCACGATCACGCGCTTACATCGCCGACCGTCGAACTCCCCGTAGAAGACCTGCTCCCACGGGCCGAGGTCGAGGTCGCCCTTCGTGACGGGGGGATGATCTGGTGGCCCAACAGGAGATTCTTCAAGTGGGCGTCCCCGTTTGACTCGCCGGTGCGGTGGGGGGCGTAGTGGGAGGGCGGGGCGAGGCGATCGGCCCACTCCTCGATGTCGGAAAGGAGCCCGCGCTCGTCGTCGTTGACGTGGACCGCCGCGGTGATGTGCATCGCCGAGACGAGAGCGAGCCCCTCCGTGACGCCACTTCGGCGCACGATCTCACGGACCGACTCCGTGATGTTGAGGAACTCGCGGGCACGTTGCGTTTCGAACCAGAGGTATTCGGTCGCCGTCGGCATGCGCCCCGCACGGACGGCAGGTTTATCCCTTCGTTCCGCCGGATTCCGGTCGTCCGATGGCCGAGAGCCGCCCGATCCGCATCGTCCGCCGCCCGGTCGGCGCCGTCCTGCCCGCCGAGATGTCCGTCGGCGTCGCGCCCGCGTCGGGGCGCTATGTCGCGAACACGGCCGGCACGGCCCGTGCGCTCCGCCTGTTCGTCCTGTACCTCGCCGTCCTGGCCGCCGCCTATCTCGGGTTCCTCTCTCTCGCGCTGACGGCCACGTCGACCGGGACGCGGTCCGACTCCGCCGCGCTGGTCGCCCTTACGATCGTCGCCCTCGCTCTGGCGATCTGGGGATGGATGATCACGCTCGCCCGGGCGCCGACGGGGATCCGCTTCGAGGGGCGCGAGATCATCGTCCTCGAGCGTCGTGGTCGCCCCCGACGCTTCGTCGCCCCCCCGGCGCTCGACATCACGGTGGCGTACCGATACCCGTCCGGATTCCTGGCGCGCGAGCCGACCGAGCTCGTCGAGGCGACCAGCCTCGACGGACGACGTCGCGCCTACCTGGTCGCACGGGGCCTCCTCAGCGAGACCTGAGAGGGTTTCGCGGCGGACCGGCTACTCGAGCAGGTCCTCGAGCTCGTTCGCGACCAAGGTGAGCAGTTGGTCGAGCGACCGATTCTTGAGCTCCGTGATCTGGCCCGCGTCGGTCTCAAGGCGGGCCAGGAACTCGTCGCCGTCGCGTAGGAACGAGAGCGAAAGGACGTGCCGACGTCCGTCCCCTCGGGGCGGCGCGGTGGACTGCGGGGACGGAGAAGGGGCCGGGGTGGGCTTCTTCGTCAGGGGGCGTACGGAAGGCCGCGCGGCCGGTTTCGCGGGCGGGCGGCGCGGGGCCGCCCGGTGCGGCCGAGCGACCGGCTTCGAGGGCGACCGGGGCCGTGCGTGGGACTTCGAAGGCGACGGCCGGGCGCGCCCGACGCGGCTTCGCGCCGACCTCTTGGCCTTCGAGGAAGAGGGCATCCGTTTGACCTCGATTCGGCCTCCACCTTGCCCCCCTATTTATGGATATGGACGCCGGGGACGACCGAATCTGTTGGGCGGACCCGCCGGGAACTCGCGCAGGTGAGTTGATTTACGCGCGCGAGGGTGCGCCGGCGTGCAGGACGCCACGACGGTCGAAGCTTCCGGGCGGCCGAGATCGCCCGAGGATCGACCCACGATCGCACGCGCCGACCTCCTCCTCCTCGGGGCGCTGCTCCTCGCGGTCGTGTTCATCGCCCTCGAGCCGCTCCTCACGTTCTCCCTCTTTGGGTCGGATACGGGGGAGTACTACCGGCTCACGACGGACCTCATCGCCACCGGACACCTCCCGATCGGAGGCGCGTATACCGGGTGGGGGAGCGCCTACCCCGACTTCCCGGGTCTCTTCCTCCTCTCGGGCGGCGTCGCGGGCGCCCTCGGTGCGACTCCGCTTTCCGCGCTCACGGTCGCGGTGCCCGCCGTATCGGCGCTCTCCACCCTGCCGCTCTTCCTCCTCTTCCGGCGCATCGTGCCCCACGACCGCGTCGCCATCCTGGGCGCGGGGTTCGCGACGTTCGCGATGCCGCGGATGTTCTCGCTCGCCCATCCCGCCCCCCTCGGCCCCGGCGATTTCCTCGTCGTCGCCGCCCTCTGGATGTTCGTCGAGGGCCGTCGGGACGTTCGCTGGTACCTTCCGCTGACGTTGAGCGCGGCCGCGCTGATCGTGACCCACCACCTGTCGAGCTACTTCTTCGCCGTGAGCGCGCTCGGCGGCCTCGTCGCTCTCGAGCTTTGGCGCCCGGGGGCATGGAGCCGTCGCTTCCCGACGCGCGAGCTCCTCTTCACGGGCGCGTTCCTCCTCGCCACGCTCGCCTTCTGGATCGGGTACGCGGTGGACTTCTCGGGCGTGCTCGCCGTCGGCACCTACGGGCTCCCGCCCACCGCCGTCGAGGCGGGCCTCATGGTGGCGGGACCGATCATCGTCGTGCTCGCGGGCGCGCTCGTTCACGTGCGGCGCGGCCGCGCGCGCGCGTCCGTGCGACCGTTCGTGCGCCTTCCGTCGGACGGGAGCGTCGTGCGCGACCTCGCGATCGTCCTCGTGGCCGAAATGGTCGGCGTCGCCGCACTCCTCGTGGTCGCCCTCCCCGGAACGCAGCAGACCACGTCGGTGTGGGCCATCGTCTACTTCCTTCCGCTGCTCATCGCCATCCCGTGCGCCGCCGGGACGCGACGTTTGGTCGCGTTCAACCGGCTGGGCCCGCTCGCGGTCACGTGGCTGCTCGCGATCGGGCTCTCGGCGATCTTCGCGCTCGCCACGAACAACCTCCTCCTGGAACCGTCGCGACACCCGGAGTACCTCCTCATCCCGATGGGCCTCCTGATCGCGCTCGGACTCGGCCGCGCGCTCGCCCGCCTCGGCGATCGCGCGGGCCGGCCCGCGGTGATCGCGGGCGCGCTCGCCGTCGTGGTCCTTCTCGGGGCGAACGCCGCGATCGCCTACCCCCCGCCCTCCGACTTCGGCGGCTTCCAGGAAGGGCTGACGCACCCCGATGCCGCGATGTGGCTGTGGGCCGGGGTCGGGCTTCCCGCGGGCACGACGCTCGCCTCCGACCACCGCCTCTCGTCCATGTTCTTCGGGTTCGATGGGCTCCCGGCGACGTGGGACTCGACACCGGCCCTCTTCACGGGCTCGAGTCGCACCGTGGCCCTCGGAGAGCTCGCCTCGGTGCAGGCGCCGCACGCCGGCGAGGTCCGCCCGATCAATGCGGTCGCGGTCGACGCGACGATGCTCGATGTCGGCGTGGCGCTCGACCCCAACCAGCTGGCGGCACCGATGAGCCCTGCGGCCGTTCAGTGGTTGGGCGAACCGCCCTTCGTCCCGGTCTACGAGAACGGGGCGTCCACGATCTACTGGGTCGATGGCCCGATTGGTCCGTAGCGCACGGTGCCCCCGTCCGGCCTCCACTCGATGACCTCGGACGGCCCACGTTCCGCGAGGCGGACGAGGAGGTCGTGGGCGAGTCGAAGCTTCGTGCGCTTGCGCTCGAGCGCGCGCGCGTCCGCTTCCTCGACGCGGTCGAAGTCGAACCCCCAGAGAAGGAGACGCGGCGCGCCGAAGTGGTGCGCGAGGTACGCGGCGCGGTCCCCGTCCGTGAATCCCCCCACGTCGATGAGCCCCGCTTCCGGCGGCCCGGACCACGACCCGACGAGCTCGCCGCCGAACTCCGGCACCCAGTGCTCGAGCGCCGGGACGTTGTCGCCGTGCGCGTGGACGACGACGAGCGCCCCTCGGGCGTTCGCGCTCACTTCCGACGGGACCGGCCCGTCAAGATCGGTCACCACGACCTCGGGGACGAGCCCGGCGTCGAGGCACCGTGCGGTTGCGCCGTCGGCGGCGATGAGGACGGGGGGTCGGTCCCGGACCGGGAGGGTCCAGAGAGGGGGAGGACCGACGTCCGGCGCGAGCCCGACGATCACCGCGTCGCGTCCGCGAAGGCGGCGCGCGAGCCGCTCCAACGGCTCCCGCTGGGCACGCTCGGGCAAGAGGGCGAGGAGTCGGTCCGCCGCGGCCCGCTCGCGTTCGAGGGAGAAACCGAGCGCCTCGCGGATGCGCCGATAGTACGGCGCCCACTCGGCGTACTCCACGGTCGGCCTCTATCGTAGTACAAATAACCTGATATAAGCGGACCCATGCTCTCCGCCCTGAGGCCCCTCGCTATGCGACCGCTCGCCCAGGAGATTCTTTCGCACCTTCCGACGGATGCCCGACGCGCCCCCCCCGAGGCCCCGCCCCCGTCGAACGACGATGCCGAGCTCGAGGCGGTTCTCGCGTCGCTCAAGACGAACATCAAGGTGGTGGGATGCGGCGGCGGCGGGTGCAACACGATCAACCGTCTCGCCGAGGAAGGGCTGAGCGGATCGGACATGATCGCGTGCAACACGGATGCGCAGCACCTGCTCGCGATCCATGCGCCGAAGAAGATCCTGCTCGGGCGACGCCTCACCCGAGGGCTCGGCGCCGGCGCACTCCCTCAGGTCGGCGAGCAGGCCGCGCGCGAAGTGGAGGACGAACTCAAGAAGTGCCTTTCCGACTCGGACATGGTCTTCATCACGCTGGGCCTGGGCGGAGGGACCGGCACCGGCTCGGCGCCGGTCGTGGCGCAGCTCGCGAAGGATGCGAACAACGGCCAGCCGCTCACGATCGCGGTCTGCACCCTCCCGTTCGCGTCGGAGGGCCTGGTGCGCGGGGAGAACGCCCAGTGGGGGCTCGAGCGCCTCCGCCAGACGATCGACACCGTCATCACGATCCCCAACGACCGCCTCCTCGAGCTCGTTCCGCGACTTCCGATCCAGACCGCCTTCAAGGTCGCCGACTCCGTGCTCGCGCGCGCGATCCGCGGCATCACCGAGATCATCACGAAGCCCGGGCTGGTCAACCTCGATTTCAACGACCTCCGCACGATCATGAAGGGCGGGGGCGTCGCGCTCATCGGGATCGGCGAGTCGGAGAGCGACAACCGCGCCGAGGACGCCGTCCTCGAGGCCATCAACTCCCCGCTGCTCCACGTCGATATCGCGGGCGCTACGGGGGCGCTCATCAACGTCACCGGGGGCCCCGACATGACGGTCTCCGAGGCCCAGAAAGCCGCCGAGGTCGTCCAGAAGGCGATCTCCCCCACCGCCCGGATCATCTGGGGGGCCGCCGTCGACCCCACCATGCAGAGCACGATCCGGGTCATGCTGGTGGTCACCGGAGTTAAATCCCCCCAGATTTTCGGGGGGGCACCGGGCGGCGCCGCTTCGGCCCGCAAGTCGGGCCCGGAGCTGGACGTCGTCCACTAAAGGGACCCCATGGCATTCCTCGACCGGGCGCGACGCGTCCAGGACCAGTTCGACGGCCGCCTGCGGAACGTGGGCCACGGCAAGTACGGCCGCATCCTTCGGATGGCCCGAAAGCCCGCCGTCGACGAGTACGTGAAGGTCCTCGAGGTGACGGCGTTGGGCGCCGTCCTCATTGGGTTCGTGGGCTTCCTCATCTACATCTTCTTCACGCTCGCCGGACCGTGGCTCTGGCAGAACTACCTCTCCGGATTCCACCTGTAGCCGGGGCCGCACGTTCGAGGTTCACGCATGCACACCCATCGCAACGAGGAAGGCATCGGTCTGCTGACGGGCGAGGAGCCCGCCCCGATCCCGCCGGCCGGCAAGCCCGCCGCGCCGGCGGCCCCGACCCCCGCGCCGGCCGTAGCGCCCCCGGCCCCGCGGCCCGAGGCGCCCGGCGTCCTCAGCCTCAGGGCCGCGGACGACACCGAGCGCGCCGTCACGGCGGGCACGGTCACGACGATGTCGGTCGTCCTCACGAGCGCCCACCCGCAGCCCGGCACCGCGACCGTCAACGTCGAGATCGCCTACACCTCGACCTATCCGGGCGAGGGGGCGGAGTGGCCCGTCGCCTGGTTGCCCCCCGGGAAGAGGAACTTCCTGCCGATCGTCGCGGCCAAAGAGAAGGTCAACGTGACCCTCCCGCCGAACGTCGGCGTGCCGTTTAGCTTCCAGGTGACGGCCCCCGTCGGGGTGCGCTACGGCGACCGCCTCGAGGTGCGCGTCATCGCGCAGTTCGAGGACCAGAGCCGTCCGGCGAAGATCACGATCGCCTGCATCGCCCGACAGGCCGTCCTCGCCATCAAGACGAGCCGCGGCTACGAACGCGAGGTCGCCGATACGTTGCTCGCCCGGGCCGAAGAGAAGCCGGACGTCGTCTTCGCGCTCCTCGTCCCGGCGGCGCTTCGGGGGTACGTCTTCGCGGAGGGGATGAGCTTCGAGGGCGTCCACGAAATGCTGAAGGGGATCCGCAAGGCGCGCGGCCTCGTGGCGGGCGAGACGACGCTCAAGGAGGTCGAGCCCCTCCTCGTCCCCAAGATCACGGTCGAGGGATTCGTCGAGGGCGCGATCGTCGAGCTCATCGCCGGACCGTTCAAGGGCGAGAAGGCCCGCGTCCGCAAGATCGACCAGGGCAAGGAGGAGATCACCGTCGAGCTCATCGAGGCGGTCGTCCCGATCCCGGTCACCGTCCGCGGGGACCACGTTCGCATGCTAGAGAAGGGAGGGGGCAAGAGTGGCAACTGAAGTGACCATCCTCGTCGAGGGCGGCAAGGCGGCCGCGGGCGCGACGCTCGGAGCGGCGTTAGGTCCGCTCGGCGTCAACGTCGGCCAGGTCGTCGTCAAGATCAACGAACAGACGAAGGAGTTCGCGGGCATGCGTGTGCCGGTCATCATCAAGGTCGACCCGGCGACGCGCAACTTCACGCTCGAGGTGGGCAAACCCCCGGTCGCGGCGCTCCTCCTCAAGGAGGCCGGCAAGGAGAAGGGATCCGGCAAGTCGAAGTCCGAGGTCGTCGGGGACGTGACCCTCGCCGCCGTGACGTCGATCGCCGAAGCGAAGGGCGCCGACCTCTATGGCGCCGGGATCGATCAGAAGATCAACCAGGTCCTCGGGACGTGCGTCTCGATGGGCATCACCGTCGACGGGAAGGACCCACGCGACGTCCTGAAGGCGCGCCGGAGCGCCGCATGATGCCCGGTCCCGGGCAGCCGATGCCCGACCTCTCGAACGCCGAGATCGTCGACTACACGACGGTCGAGGGGGACGCGAAGGTCCGCCTCAAGCTGAAGGATGGCTCGGTCATCGAGGTCAAGCTCGAGATCATGAACATTCTGCGCGCGGGCAACGACCCCAACACGGGGCTGCCCGCCTACATCGTCCAGTCCGCCCCGATGGTGCGGTTGGTCGAGTGCCCGAAGGAGCTCCGCCGCCTGCCGGGACGGCCGGGGACAGGAAAGGACACGAAGGCCCTCCCGGGCTTCGGCTAGTCCGGACGCGGGCGCGGTCCACAACCGTTTAAGGCGCTCGAAGTCTCGCCGACGGGACCATGGACCTCGCGGAGACCCCGGCGGTCGACCCTCTCCCCACCGGGGGCGACGAGCGCGCGGGGCTCTTCGTCGCCGGCGGCCTCCTCCTCGCCGTCGGATGGGGAATGGCGGTCGTCCTCAACCTCCTCGTCCACGCGCTCGCCCCGTCGGGCGGGATACCGTTCGGTCCGATCCGGATCGTCCCCGCGATCGGGCCCTACGCGTGGCTCACCCTCGCCCTCGGCGCCTTCACCGGCCTCATGGGCGTGGCCTTCGTCCGGCTCGCGAGGTCGACCGCGAAGGGCCCGCTCGTGCTGCCGGGCGAACCGTACTAAGGGAGCGGGGCCGCCCCCGCGTCCCGTGGCCGCACCTATCCGCGACGCGACGGCGGAGCCGGCAGGTTCGGCGCGCCCCGCTGCTTCTTCTGGAAGGCCGCGCAGTCCGGACAGATCCGCTCGTCCGCGTCCAAGTGATTGCGGCAGAACGTGCGCGCGCACACCGAGCAGCGCAGGGTGGCGGGAGCCCCACACCGATGGCAGCTACCGACCAACATCCGATCTCGCCGCCTGGGGAACGAGTCGGGCGACCACGCCCGGTAGCTTAAGGACTTCGCAGAAACCGTCGGCCGATGGACCGTGCGCGATGAAATCGGCGGCCCGGCGCGCCCTCGCGCTCGCCGTCGGGAAGCTCACCGCGTAGCCGGCGTGACGCAGCATCGCAACGTCGTTGTCGCCATCGCCCGCGACGAGACAATCGGCGAGGGAGAGGCCCACGCCGCGAAGGGCCCGCCGAAGGGCCGGGAGCTTGCCCGCCCCACGCTCCATGAGGTGCAGGGCGAAGCCGGTGCCCTCGACCCGGACGTTGAGGCCCTTCAGGTGCGGGCGAAGGCGAGACACCGCCACGTTCGCCTCGAGGGCGACCTCGCTCTCGCGCCACCGGTCGGTGTAGAGCCGTCGGACGGGGAGTCCCGCCCTTCGCAGGCGTTGGAACGCCGCCCAGGCGACGGCACGGTCGCTCAGCCGTTCGATCGTCCCGGCGCCGTCGACCTCGCGGAAGAGCACCCCCCCGTTCTCCGCGACGATCGGTCCGCTGAGCCCGATCGACCGGTGGAGGGCGAGCGCGATCGGGAGGACATTGCCCGTGGCCAGGATGACCGGAATGCCGCGATCCTCGAGCGCCCGCAGGCGCTCCACGACCTCGGTGTTGAGTCGCCGCCGCGCGTCGGTGAGCGTCCCGTCGATGTCGGTGACGATGGCCCGAAGCGGCCGGGCCGCCACCGAGGGTCGGAGCCCACGCATCGATCGACCCCAAGCTCAGGCGCTCGCCGAGCGTGCGAGCCGACGACCGAGCGCCTCCCGAAGGACCTTCGCGATCTCCTGCCCGTCGCGCCGCCCGCGCACCGCGCGCATCAGGTCGCCCATCAGGGGAGAGAACGCGGCCTCGCCCCTCTCCCGCACGAGGGGGGCATTGGCGTCCAGAAGCTTCTCGGTGAGGTCGCGCAACTCCTCGCTCCCCATCGCCCCGAGGCCGACGGTGCGCACCGCCTCCTCAACGCTCCCCGCCCCCCCGCGCATCGCCGCGAGCACCGCCGGGAGCCCCTCCTTCGCGAACTCGCCGCGGTCGACCCCCGCGAGCGCCGCGTCCAGCTGGGCCAGGGAGAGCTCGTCGTGGACCGCGTCGCCCGGTGTCGCCGCGATCCCGGGCAGATCGTGCGTCAGGACCCGGGCCACGGTCGACGCAGGGTGTCCCGCCCGGACGAGCTCCTCGAAGCGTTCGATCTCGCCTGCCTGCTGAAGCTGCCGAACGACCTCGGGTCCCAGGTGGTGCGTGGTGGCGATGCGGGCGCGGGTGACGTCGGGGCGCTCGGGAAGGGCGCCGGCGATCCTCTCGAGGGTGGCGTCCGGGACCGGCACGGGGGGCACATCGGTCTCAGGGTACATTCGATCGCGACCGGGGAGGGGCCGGGAGTAGCGCGTCCGGCCATCGGGTAACGGGTCGCGCGTCTCCTCCGGGATCCCCGTGAGGGCGACCTTCGCCCGCTCCCGGACGCGCGCGACGGCGCGTTCCGCGAGCTCGACATCGGGCGCGGCGATCAGCACGAAGGCGTCCGGATCGCGGCACGCTAGTTCGGCCCGTACCCATTCGATCGTGCGCTCGTCGAGCCCGTAGTTCGGGAGTTCGTCGGAGTGGACG
>JBOGRS010000031.1:0-22467 GCA_050749685.1 Thermoplasmata archaeon | reverse complement strand
GTAGACGGAGTACCGGTCGGCGATCTCGTCGAGCTCCTTCAGGAGCGCGGCGCCGTTATGGGGCAGCGACTCCTCGTCGCCTTGCTGGCCCAGCTCGCCGTAGATCGCCTCGATGCGCGCCTGGGCCCCCGGGCTGGGACGATAGTAGGTGTGCCCGCTCGTCGGTTCGATGAGGCGCAGGAGCAGGCGGCCGACCGTCGTCTTCCCGCACCCCGATTCCCCGACGAGCCCGACCGTCTCGCTCGCGTGGACGTCGAAGCTGACCCCGTCGACCGCCCGGACATCGCCGATGTGGCTCGAGAAAAGGCCCCCACGGATCGGGAAGAATTTGCGCAGGTTCCGGACGGCCAGCAGCAGTTGGTCCTCGCCGTTGTCCATGCGGTGTAGCTCCCGTTCGGGCTATCCCTTGGCCACCGGACCGTTATAGAGGTAGCAGGCGACCGTGTGGCCCTCGCCCTCCACGGTCATCGGCGGCCTAGCCTCCTTGCAGATCGGCATGGCGTGGGGACAGCGCGGATGGAATCGGCAGCCCGAGGGGGGATAAATGAGGTTGGGTACCGAACCCGGGATCGACTCGAGCTTCTTGTCGGGCTCGTCCATCCGGGGGATCGAGCTCAGCAGTCCCTGGGAGTACGGGTGCAGCTGGCGCTTGTAGAGCTCCCGCACGGGGGCGACCTCCACGATGTTGCCGGCGTACATCACGCAGACGCGGTCGGCCACCTCCGCGATGACGCCCAGGTCGTGGGTGATGAGGAGGATCGACGCGCCGATGCGCGTCTTGAGGTCACGCATCAGCTCGAGGATCTGCGCCTGGATCGTCACGTCGAGAGCGGTCGTCGGTTCGTCGGCGATCAGGAGCTCGGGCTCGGAGGAAAGGGCCATCGCGATCATGACGCGCTGGAGCATGCCCCCCGAGAGTTCGTGCGGGTAGCCGCGGGCGACCTGGACCGGGTTGGCGATTGTCACCCCCTCGAGCAGGTGAACGGTCTCCCAGAACGTCTCGCCCTTGAGCGGGCGCCGGACGTAGCCACGGACACCCCACAGACCGAAGTAGAAGGTCGATAGGCGGCGTCCGAACTGGGCGCTCCTCAGCATGCGCCGTTTGGCCGATTCGGGGCGTCCGTAGCGCATCTCGGTCAGGTAGACCTCCTTGAGGCGCCGGACGGACTCGAGCGACCTCAGCTCCCGACGCAGGAACGAACGCTGGAGGCCGGTGAGACGTAGACGTCGTAGCGCCTTCTCGAGCTCGGGGCGTTTCTGGTCCGGATCGGCCCGTCCGCCCCGCAGGAGGTAGTACGCCTGGGTCCCGAGCGAGGGAAGGTGGGCGGCCTCGCCGAACGCCGTCGCGGCGGCGCGGAGGGCTTCCGAGTCTCCCGTGCGGGCGACCTTGAGGAGGTTGTCGATCGCCGGCCTTACCCCGGGGGCGTCCGGCGTCGCGTGGAGGACCTGGTCGATGATCGACCGACCGCGGTGGATGAGCAGGGCCTCCGAGATCTGGTCGGCAATCGAGAAGATCGGGTTGAGGGCGGAGGTCGGTTCCTGGAAGATCATGGAGATACCGCCTCCGCGGATGGCGCTCATTCGGTCGAGGCCGTGCTTGATCTGGCGATAGCGGCGGCGGACTTTGATCCGGTTCGTCTTCTTGACCGGCTTGAACGACGCTTCCTTCTCGATCCCCCACAGGAGGTTTGATCCCTTGAACAGGATCGTCCCGTCCATGATCCGTCCGGGAGGGTCGGCGATGAGCTTCGTGATGGAGAACGCGGTGACGCTCTTCCCGCAGCCCGTCTCGCCGACGAGCCCGACGGTCTCCCCTTTGTGGATGTTGAAGGTGACTCCGTCGAGGGCCTTCACGACGCCGTCGTAAGTGAAGAAATAGGTCCGAAGCCCCCGCACGTCGAGGATCACGTCGCGGGGCGCCGTCGCGGGGACCTCGGTCCCGGGCGTCGCGGGCGGTGGAGCGGGTTCCGACGCCGACCCGAGGGTCGCGTGTCCCACGCGTGAGGTCATTTCGGTCGCCGACATCGCCTCGATTACCTCCGCAACCTCGGGTCGAGGGAGTCGCGCAGGCCGTCGGAGAGGAAGTTCACCGAGATCGCGAACAGGAAGACGGTGAGCCCCGGAAAGACGAACTGCCACCACGGGAAGATGCACGTGCCGCTCTGGCACTGCTGCACGACGGTGTTGAGCACGGAGACCGAGATGGCCGAGATCGATCCCCACTCCGGGAAGTACTCGGTCGGGAAGATCGTGAACCCCAGGAAGACGAGGCTGCCCAGCAAAAGGGGGATGGCGCCCACGTCAAGCGACATCTGGACGAACACCGGGTAGAGGCTGTTCGGGATGATGTGGCGGATCAGGATGCGGCCGGTCTTCGCGCCGCTCGCCTTCGACGCCTCCACGTACTTCATCTCCCGCGTGACGAGCACTTGCCCGCGGACGACCCGGGTGTAGAACGGCCACCACGTCACGATGAACGCGCCCATGAGGAGATAGACGCGTCCATTGAGGGTCTGAACGTCCTGGGCGAGAACCGCCAGGAGCACGAGCACGAGGAGAAGGCCCGGGATGGAGAGGAAGATATCGGTGACCCGCATGATCACCTCGTCCACGTATCCTCCCATGTAGCCCGCGAACGACCCGAGGAGAAGGCCGATGAGCGCCCCGGACGCCACGATCCCCGCGGAGATCCCGAGCGACCACGGGGCGCCCTTGATGAGTCCCCCGGCGATGTTGTAGAAGTACGGCGACGTGTCGTCGTTCGTGAGCGAACCTAACGGAAGCGGCCCGGTCGAGAGATGGGCGAAGCTATCCGTCGGCGCAATGAGGCTCGGGGTGGTGGAAAGGATCGGGTAGCAGTTCGGGGGAATCGTCGGGGGAGGCTGGTCCTGGTTCCATGTGCAGACCGGCGAGCAGCTCCCGTTGACCGAGTTCACCGCGGAGCTCGCGCAGTAGCGCGCGAGGTGGTCGGAGGGAGCGGGATAGCTGAACGAGTAGACGGCGACGCCGATGAAGAAGAGCAGGATCACAAGCCCGATCAACGCGAGCGTATTGCGCGACAGGAAGTACCACGTCCGCTTCATCTGGGCGATCTGCGGGCTGGGTCGCCTCCGACCCAACGCCGGCGTCGCCGCCCTCGCCCGACCCTTCGGTGCGCTCACGACCTACCCCAGCCGGACCCTCGGGTCCAGGTACGCGTAGAGAATATCGACGATGATGTTCGCCAATACGACGATGATCGTGAACAAGAGGGTCGTCCCGAAGATCAGTCCGAAGTCGTAGGAAGGTTGGATCGAATAGGCGAGGAGAAGGCCCACGCCCCTCAGACCGAAGACGAGCTCGACGACCGGAAACCCTCCGATGAAGCTCGCGAAGGTGAGCCCCAGGACGGTGACGGTCACGTTGAGCGAGTTCCGTCCGGCATGCCGTCGGATGACCGTCGACTCCGCGACCCCCTTCGCCCGGGCCGTCCGGATGAAATCCAGGTTCATCACCTCGAGCATGCTGTTGCGCACGAAACGTAGGACGACCGCCACGGCCCCGTAGGCGATCGTGAGGGCGGGCAGGAGAAGCCGATAGACGGACTGTCCGGCCATGTAGAAATTGCCGTGGATCAAGGCGTCGGCCGTGGGGAACCCGGTCGGGCTCGTTTCCAGGTAGGGACCTATCCACGATGGATAGTCCCCACCGGGCCAGCACGCGAGGGGGGGCCACGATCCCACCCAGTCGTAGTAGTGGAACGAGAGGTTGTTGCACTCGAGTCCGGACCCGGACGCGGTGGTGGCGAGCAAGAGGAGACCCGAGGCCAAGAGGAAACCCGGCAAGGCGAAGCCCGAGAACGAGAGCACGCGGGCGCCCTGATCGAGCGGCCGATTTCGGTAGACCGCCGAGTAGTTCCCGATCGGGATCGCGAGGACGAGGATGAGGAAGAGCGAGATGGCCGCGAGCTCGAGCGTGTAGGGAAGGAAGTACGATAGGACGGTCGTGACCGGGGCGGCCCCGGTGAGCGCGAAATGCGTGCTCGCCGCACTATGGGGGTCCGTCGTTCCCCAATTCAAGGTGAGACTATTGTAAAGGTAGATGCCCCATTGCACCGGCAAAGGTCGATCGAGCCCGAGGATGTGGACGTCGCGCGCGTACGTCGGATTCGAGCACGTCCCGTTGAGCATCGGGTTGAGCTGCGAGCACGGGACCGTCGGCTGATATCCGGTCTTGGACGGCCCGAAGTAGGACAGCAGACGCGTCGACGTCGGCATCTGCGAGACGATCACGAACGTGATCGTCATCACCCCGATGATCACCGGGACGAGCAGAAGGGCGCGCCGAATGATGTAGACCCACATCTTCATGGCCGGCTCCTCCTACGCTCCGCGCGACGCCTCAAGGCACCCGGCGATTCGGCTCCCAGTATATATGGATTTGAAGAAGACGCCCCGAGAACCGACATGCTCCGCCGTCACAAGAGCGGCAGGTGGCGCGTGAGCGCGTCGATGGCCTCGGCACGGGCCGGGCCGAGACCGAGGACGGTCCGGGTCCCCGCGGGGACCTCGGTGAGGCCGGCGTCCTCAACGAACAGGCAAGGGACTCCCGCGGCCCGGGCGCGCCGTTGGATCTCCTCGAGGTCCGCGAGGGTGGGGGCGACGACGGCGATCTTGCGTTGACCCTCGGCGAGCCAGGCCTTGAGGGCGGCGGTCGAGCGGCGCTCGGCCGCTTGGTAGAGCATGACGGCCCCATGAGCGACCTGGACCGCGGCTTTGCCGGCGGTGAGTCTCAACTCCCCGCGGACGACCAGGACCATCTTGTGGTCGCCCCGGGAGCTCCCGCTAACGGGCATAATCCGCCTCCCTCGCCTTTCGCCGATGCGCGATCTCCTCTCGAATGCGGTCGAGCTCGTCCTCGATGGCCTCGCGACGTGGCCCGACCGGGCCGTCGACCCGCAGCTCGTGGACCCGACGGCGCTCCTCCCGGGCGAGGCGCTCGGCCTCGCGCATCTCCTCCCATCCGTCCTCGCTTCCCGGGGACGGATCCCTCGGCGGCGCCGGCGGTGGGATCCGCGCGTAGGCGCCACGGAGTACCCCGACGGCGAAGGCCACGGCGACGATGCCGGTGAGACCGAGCTCCAGCGTGGGATCGGACCAGCTCGAGGAGAATCCCCCCGGCGCCCCCGCGAGAAGGACGAATCCGACCAGGACCGTGACGACGAGGCTGATCACCAACGTGAGCGCCGCCAGCTCCACGCCCCAGACCGCCCCGTCCTGCGAACGTAGGCGTCGGTCCGGGAAGACCGCCTTGGCGATCGTGAACCCGGGAAGGACGAACACGAGCAGGAATCCGGCGACCGTTTCGACCGGCGAGACCACCATCGCTCCGGGATCCTAGGCCGGGGGTCCGCCTTGGCTGAACTGTCGCTCGAGCTGCCGGCGCAACTTGCGGTTCGATGCGATGCCATGGGCCGCCTTGCGGGTCGAATCGCAATACTTGAGGAGCGCGCGGACCTCTTGCGGCTTCTGACCGCTGCCCCGCGCGATCCGATGGATCCGGTCGCCCTTGATGAGGTGAGGGTCGTCCATCTCCTCCGCGGTCACGGAATCGAGGATGGCGCGGAAGCGCTTCAGGCGCGATTGCGTCGCCTGCATCTGCTGGTCATCGAGCTTCATGCCTCCCAGGGAGGGGAAGAGGCTCATCAGCTTCGAGAAGGGGCCCATCTGTCCGAGCGAGTCGAGCTGGGCCCGCATGTCGCGCAGCGTGAACCTTCCGCTCATCAGGTTCTCGGCCGCCTTCTTCGCCTCCTCCTTGTCCGACAGCTCTTCGAAGCGTTCGAGCAGGGTCTGGATGTCCCCCATCCCGAGGAGGCGGGATACGAAGCGGGCCGGGTCGAAGCGCTCGAGCTCATCCAGGTGCTCCCCGGTGCCGATGAACAGGATCGGGGCGCCGCTCACCGCGACGGCCGACAGCGCCCCGCCCCCCTTCGCCGATCCGTCGAGCTTCGTGAGGATGACCCCCGAGAGCCCGACGGCGTCGTGGAACGCCCGTGCGCTGCGGCCGGCCGACTGCCCCATCGCGGCGTCCAGGACGAGGAGCGTCTCGTCGGGATGGAGGGCCTCGCGGACGCGCTGGAGCTCGGCGATGAGGTCGGGATCGATCCCCGAGCGGCCGGCGGTGTCCACGATCACGGCGAGATGCGGAGGGAAGCGAGCGAGCGCCTCGGTGACGATCACCTCCGCGCGGTCCTCGCCCCGGTGGCAGTAGAACTCACAGCCGACCTTCTTCGCGAGCTGCTCGAGCTGGTCGACCGCCGCCGGGCGGTGAACGTCCGCGGCGACGAGTCCGACGCGCACGCCCTTCTTTTGGAAGAAGCGGGCGAGCTTGGCCGCCGTCGTCGTCTTGCCCTGGCCGAAGAGGCCGGCGAGCAGTATCCGCTTCGGCTTGAGGTCGAACGGGCGGTCCTTCCCCAGGATGCCGCGGATCTCCTCGTAGATGATGCGGATCAGGAAGTCGCGAACGCTCGCCCCGGCCGGAGGTTTCTCCTCCTTGGCGCGTCGCTTGACCCGCTGCGTGAGGTCGATGGCGAGCTGGACGTTGACGTCCGCCTGGAGAAGGGCCCGCTGGATGTCGCGTACGACCTCCGCGATGAGGGCATCGTCGATCGTCCCCCCTTTGGCGATCTTCTGGAGGACGCCGCGCAGCGACTTTCCCAGCGCGTCCAGCACCATCGTGACCGTCCCGTTGACCCGGGCCCTCCGTCGCTGCTAGCGGCCGGCCCCCTTTATCTTTGGGGCCTTCGAAGGGGCGAGCCTCGGACCCCCCCCCACGCCAGGGGACGTCACGCGCACGATAGGCTCTTATCGCGCGCGCGGGCTCCTCGCGGGAAGGCGACCATGTCGACGAGCGCGCCTCCCTCACGGCCGACTCCGCCCCGCCTCAATCCGGTCCGCGTGCCGGTCCCCGAGGAGCCGGCCGAGGCACGCATCGCCGACTTCCGCGAAGTCCTCCACGCCTACTCGAAGGACGACGCGGTCCTGGAAGCGAAACGGTGCATCCAGTGTCGTCGACCCTGGTGCGTCGAGGCCTGTCCTATCAACTAGGACTGCCGGGAGTACATCACGCTCATCGCCCGGGGCGACTTCGACGGAGCCGCGCGCGTGACGCTCCAGGACAACCCGCTCGCGACGAGCCTGTGCAAGGTCTGCTACCACTACTGTGAGGACGCCTGCGTCGTGGGCAAGAAGGGGATTCCCGTCGCGATCCGCCACCTCAAGCGCGCCGCACTCGACTTCGGCAGTCCGAGAATCGTCTACGTCGCGTCCCGACCCCGGAGTCAGCGGGTCGCCGTCGTCGGCGCCGGTCCCGCCGGGATCCAGGCCGCGTGGGAACTGGGCGTGCGGGGGTACTCGGTCACCGTGTTCGAGCAGGAGCCCCGCCCCGGCGGGCTCATGCGGACGATCCCGGCGTACCGTATGACCGATGCGGACATTCAGACGGACCGAGTCCGCCTACGTGACCTCGACGTGACCTTCGTCACCACCCACCGGGTCGGCGAGGACGGCTCGCCCGAGAAGCTCCTCGACCAAGGGTACCAAGCGGTTTTCCTCTCCGTCGGCACCCCGGCCCACCGCGCGTTGGGGATCGAGGGCGAGAACCTTGCGGGTGTGATCCCGGCGCTCGAGCTCCTCAAAAGGACGAACTATGGGGCCTCCGTGAGCATGGGTCGCAAGGTGGTGGTCGTCGGAGGCGGGGACGTGGCGATGGACGCGGTCCGCAGCGCGCTCCGACTTTCCCACGGAGGCGAGGTGACGCTGGTCTATCGTCGGAGCCGCGCCGAGATGCCGGCCGACGCGGAGGAGATCCACGGCGCCGAACACGAGGGCATCCGATTTCTCTTCCAGCGGGCTCCCCTTCGGATCCTTGGTCACGACCGGGTCGTAGGTATCGTCGTTCAGTCGATCGAGCTCGGCCCGCCGGACGCGGACGGGCGGCGCTCCCCGCTTCCCGTCCCGGGGTCGGAGGCGACGATCGATTGTGACACCCTCATCGTGGCGGTGGGCCAAAAGGCGGATCTGCGCGGATTCGGCGCTTCGCTCGACCTGCGGGTGACGCCGCAGGGCTGGCCGGAGGGAAAGGGGCACGGATTCGCGACGGGCGTCCCCGGAGTGTTCGCCGCCGGAGGCCGATCGGTCGTCTATGCTATGGGGTCGGCGAGTCTCGCGGCGGAGGCGATCGACGCCTACCTTTGCGCGAAGCGGGGCGCCCCGGTCGCCCCCCGACCGGACCCGTTCGGCCGGGACGTGCCGTTCAAGCTGCCGGCCGGGTACACGACCCCCATCCGGAAGTAGGGAGCGCGGGGACTTACGGGCAGGTTAGGCCCGACGTGCGGTGTCGACAAGCTACTTAGGCCAGCACTCCCATCGACACGCATCCCATGACGAGGAACGCGCTCCCGGTCGCGGGCCGGGCGCTCCTCCTCCTCGCCATCGCCGTGATGATCGCGCCGACCCTTCCGACGGGGACGGCCACCTCGACAGCCGCCCACGCCGCAGGCACCACCGTCGCCCTTTCGTCCTCGACCCACGTGGCCCTCCCCGCGGTCTTGAGTGCCTCCTGGGCGGAGCGCTCGGGATTCGCCTCGGTCCCGGTCGCCGCGGTCGCCCATCCGGTGACCGCCACCGGAACCGTGTCGCTCACCGTGACGCTATGGCCGAGTTCGCTCGGGCTCTTCGCCCCGCCGGCGCCCGGTGCCCCTCCCCTCACCGCGTCCGAGGTGGCCCAGCGATTCGGTCCCTCCGTCTCGACCTACGACGCGATCGCGAGCTACTTCGCCTCGGAGGGACTCGTGGTCACGCACACGTGGCCCGACCGGCTCTCGATGGGCCTCACCGGCCCCGCCGGGGCGGTCGACGCGGCGTTCGGGACCACGCTGGCGGTGGGCGACTGGCACGGCCACTCCGTCCGTTTCCCTCAGACCGTCCCGCAGCTTCCCTCGAGCCTGGCCTCGGAGGTGGCGGCGGTGAGCGGCCTCACGGACGGGTTCACGCAGTTCACGATCCCCTTCTCGCCGCAGGCGCTTCCCGCCCCCGCGGCCGCACCCTCCGCCGCGCGGACCACGCAGCTGGTCACGCCCGCGGCGATCCACCAGATCTACGACCTCAACGGGCTCTACAACTACAGCGGGACGCCGCATTGGTCGACGGGCGTGGGCATCGCGCTCGTCCTGTGGGGGCGCGGATATTCCCCGAGCGATATCCAGGGGTTCTACGGGAGCTACTACCCATCGGGCTTTCCGTCGATCCTCGTCCAAGCCTATCCGGTCGACGGCGCCCCCGCGCCTTCGCCCTCCGCGGTGAACGATCCGAGCGGCGCGGCGCAGGAGCTCACGCTGGATCTCGAGTGGTCCGGTTCCGAGGCACCGGGCGCCACGCTCAGCGCGGTGTACGCGCCGGACGGTCCGGCCTCCAACAACTACTCTCCTTCCGACCCGTCGATGGAGGACGCGCTGAGCACGGCGATCGGCCTTGCGGGCGTGAAGGTGGTCTCGATGTCGTTCGGCACTCCCGATGGGAGCGACCCATCGTTCCAGACCGCGTTCGCGGTCTCCTTTGCGAGCGCGACGCAGCGCGGGATCACGGTCCTGGCCGCGTCGGGCGACAACGGCGGCACGAGCCAGCCCAACTGCCAGGGGGGAACGTCGCCCCAGTTCCCCGCCGCGTCGCCGCAGGTGCTTGCGGTGGGAGGGACGGCGCCGGTCGTCGCGCTCGACGCGATCGGTAATGTGGTGGGCCTCGCGAGCGAACCGGCCTGGAACCTCTCGGGGGGGGGTTTCTCGACCGATTATGCGTCGCCGTCTTGGCAGGACGTCGGCTCCGCCGGAGCGGCGATCGGCCCACGGGGAGAGCGCGGGATACCGGACGTCGCCGGCCCGGCCGCGGACAATTTCTTCTACTTCGCCGGCAACCCGGCCGCGGGCAAGGGCACGAGCTTCGCGACGCCGATGTGGGCGGGCATGCTCGCGGAGATGGACGCCCTTCGGGGAAGTTCCTTCGGGTTCGTTACCCCACGACTCTACCGGGTCGGAGCGTCGGAGGCGACCGCGTCGGCCGCCCAGGGATTGATCGACACCGTGCAGGGGTCGACGTGTCTCGGCCCGGCCACGACGGGGTGGGACACTGCCACGGGCTGGGGATCGCCCCGGGGGCTCCTCCTCTATCAGGATCTTCTCTTTTCGTATGTGGACGTCAACCTGACGACCTCGTCCGGCGAGGTCGTGCCGGGCGGCAGCGTGGACGCCTCTGTCGTGGTCCTTAACTCGACGAGCCACCGGCCGATCCCGAACCTGCCCGTAGATTTCTCGCTCGGCGCGTTGGGGAGCATCGGGGTGTGCTCGGGCATGCTCGCGACCGGTACGGTCACCACCAACTCGACGGGAGGCGCGTCGATATCGCTCTCCGTCCCCGGGTGCTATCTGGGGTCACGCATCGGCCTGACCGCCGCGGTCTCGTCCCAGGGGTACTTCGGGAGCAACGTGACGGCGCTTTTCGTGAACCTCCTCGGGCTGGCGACCTTCCTCTCCGTCATCCAGGTGTACCCCTACAACGTCATCGCGTTCGTCGTCATCATGGGGACCGCCACGGCGATCGGAGTCTCCGTCGGGTCCTGGCGCCACGAGCGCCTCCTCGCCCGCCAGGCGCGGCAGCGCGCCGCCACACGACCTCCCCGGCCGCCGTCGCGGGAACCCGGCGGCATGGGGCCGCCGGGCGGGGAGGGTCCTCCGCCGGAGCCACCTCCGCTTCCACCGGGACCCTCGGCGACCCCGTCGGAACCCCCTCCGATCGGCCCGGTGACGGTGCCGCCCCATGTCGCCGAACCGTCGGGGGCGCTACCGCCCCACCCCGATGCCGTCCACGATGGGGTTCCCGGTGGAGCCCCCGTCCCGTCGCACGTCGCCTTCACACCCTCCCGCCCCGAACCGCCCGCGTGGGAGGGCGATGCGCCCGCGTCGGTCGCCCTGGGCTCGGAGTGCCTCGTCTGCGGGGCGACCCTGGTCCCGGGATCGGATCGTTGTCCGCGCTGCGGCACCTCCGTCCGCCACCTCGAGGAGCCCGACGAGCGGTCGGCAGAGGTTCATGAACCCGGCCCCGGTGGCTAGGGGCTAGTGTCGGTCGCCAAGCACCGGACCGCGAGCGCCGCCGATGTCACGCGCGCTTACATCGACGATCATCCCAGCATCCGCGAGGCGCTCAAGGACGAGATCGTCAACTACACCTCGCTCGCGAGGAAGATCCAGTCGGAGCGCGATGTGCGCAACGAAGAGGCGGTCACGATCGCGTGCCGGCGCTACGAGCGGGGGCTTTCCGAGGACAACGAGGAGATGGCGGCGATCCGCGCGATCGTCCGGCGGAGCCGCCTCGAGGTCCAGTCGCGGGTCGCGCTCATCCGCCTCGAGGACGATTGGGAGGTCCTGGACGCGCTCCTCGAGATCGGCCGTAAGCGCCTCGTCGAACTGCCCCACCGCCGTGTCTTCCAGATCTTCCAAGGGACCCGCGCGATCACCGTCCTCTGCGAGGAGGACTTCCTCCCCGCGCTCCTTCCGGCCATCCCCGACCGCCTGCTCCTGCGACTCGAACGGGGCCTCGCGACCCTCGCCTTTCGCAGCCTCCCGGAAGTGGCGGCCACGCCCGGGGTGCTCGCGTACATGGCGGACGCGCTGTTCCGCCGCGGGATCAACTGCCTCGAGACGGTGAGCGTCCATACCGATTCGATCTTCGTTTTCGCCGATGCCGACGTGATCCGGGCCTACCAGACCCTGTCCGACCTCGTGCCTGCCGACGCCGCGCTCGATCGGGTGGTCGAGGAGTTTCACGAGTCGCGTGGACAACACGGTTAGCCCGGTTCGACCCCAGGGGGACACGATGGCTATGGACGTGGACAGATGTCGCTAGTTCACCCAAACCCATGGTGAACGCGACGGTATTCGGCGCGACCGGGTACCTTGGGGGGGAACTTCTTCGCCTGCTGGCGTCCCACCCCGGGCTGACCGTCTCGCAGATCATCTCGCATTCGCATGCCGGGGAGAAGCTGAGCGACCACGCCCCGAACTTGGACAGCTTCGGGGAGCTGCGATTCGAGGGCGACGCGTCCCCGGTGGACGCCGATGTCGCGTTCCTCGCCCAGCCGGCGGGCGAGGCGATGAAGGTCGTTCCGGGTCTGCTCGAGCGTGGGGTCAAGGTCATCGATCTCGGTCCGGATTACCGACTGCGCAAGCCCGAGGAGTACGCCCGCGTCTACGGGCGCGATCACGCCGACCCATCCCACCTCGACGAGGCGGTCTACGGTCTACCGGAGCTCTTCCGGGAGCGAATTCGCTCCGCCCGCCTCGTGGCGAACCCGGGGTGCTACCCGACGGCGACGCTGATCGCGCTCGCTCCCTTGCTCGAGAAGGGGGCCATCGGCGGCCCGATCGTCGTCGATGCGAAGAGCGGCACGAGCGGCGTGGGCGCATCGCCCACCCCGACGAGCCACCACCCCGAGGCCGCGCTCACCGTCGTTCCGTACGGAACTCCGGAGCACCGCCACCTCCCGGAAATGATCGACGTCCTCGACCGCCAGGGCGTCGTGGCGCCTCCGATCACGTTCGTACCCCACCTCATCCCGGTCGTCCGTGGGATCCTCTGCTCGATCTACCCGACGGGAACCCCGCGGGTCCCCGTGGACCAGTGGACCGACGTGATGCGCCACCGCTACGCGGACTCGAAGTTCGTGCGCGTTGGCGCGGTGCCGAAGCTCGCGTGGGCGCAGGGCACCAACCGGTGCTACCTCTCCGTCCAGCGTGCGGGCGACGCACCGGTCGTGTTCAGCGCCCTCGACAATCTCGGCAAGGGCGGGGCGGCTCAGGCGATCCAGAACGCGAACCTGATGTTCGGATGGGACGAGGCGGACGGTCTCGGCCACGCAGGGTTCGGGGTGTAACGGCGTGTTCACGATCGCGGGCGGGGTAACGTCCCCGAAGGGGTTCCGGGCGGGGGGCGTGAGCTGCGGCATCAAACGGTCCGGCCGACCGGACCTCGCGCTCCTCCTCTCCGACGGGGAGGCGAGCGCCGCCGGCGTCTTCACGACGAACATCGTGCGCGCCGCCCCGGTACTCCTCGGGGAGGAGATCCTCCGACGCCACGGTGGCCGCGCCGTGGGTGTGCTCACGGTCTCGGGCGTCGCGAACGCCCTCACGGGCGAGGACGGCCTCCACGACAACCGCACGCTCCTCGCCGCCGCCGAAGAGCGATGGAAACTTCCATCGGAGAGCCTCCTGCCGGCGTGCACGGGGTTGATCGGGCCACGAATCCCTCTCGATAAGGCGCTCGCGGGACTCGCGCCGCTGGCGGAGGTTCTGACGAGCGACCGGGTCGGCGCGGAGCGTGCCGCCCACGCCATCCTGACGACCGACACCCGGTCGAAGGAGGCCGCCGTGCGCACCCGTCTCTCCGACGGGACGGTCGTGCGGGTCGGCGGCATGGCGAAGGGGAGCGGGATGATCGCCCCCAAGCTCGCGCTGCCGCACGCCACGACGCTCGCCTACCTCACGACGGACGCGCAGGTCGGCTCCGCCGCGCTCGGGCGGATCCTCGCCCGCGGGACCGACGCGACGTTCAACATGCTCTCGGTGGACGGCGACACGAGCACGAACGATACGATCTACGCGTTCGCGAACGGCCAGGCCGGCGGACCCCCCGCCGACGACGACCCCGCACTCGCGTCGGCGTTCCATGCGGTGCTGGAATCCCTCGCCCGCCAGGTGGCGCGCGACGGCGAGGGGGCGACCAAGCTCCTCACGGTCCGCGTCCACGGAGCCCGCAGCGTGGGGGACGCTCGCCTTGCGGCGCGCGCCGTGGTCTCCTCCACCCTCGTCAAGGCCGCCCTCTTCGGGGCGGACCCGAACGTCGGTCGCATCGCCGCAGCCCTCGGATACTCCGGCGCCCGCCTCGACCCTATGACCCTCGATGTGACCCTCGACCGAGCGCGTCAGCCGGTGCCGCTCATCGTCGGCGGACGCCCCGCGCCCGGACTCGAGAACGGCGGGGGGGCGCGAGTGCGCGACCTCTTGCGCCAGCTCGATGAGGTCCCGCTCGACATCCACCTTCACGCCGGCCGCTCCAACGCGACCGCGTGGGGATGCGACCTCTCCTACGCCTACGTCCAGATCAACGCAGCGTACCACACATGATCGCGATGAAGCACCCCTGGGTCCTCAAGGTCGGCGGCGACGAACTCCTCCCGGGCCCCTCCCTCGGCCAGGTGGCCCTCGCCGTCGCCCAGTGCGTGCGCCGCGGCCAACCGGTGGTGCTCGTCCACGGGGGGGGCGATGAGGCGACCGAGCGCGCGGCGGCGCTCGGGCTCACGACCGAATGGCGTCGTGGCCAACGCGTCACCTCGCCCGAGATGCTCGAGGTCGTCGCCGAGGTCCTCGGGGGCCGCGTGAACGTCCGCCTCGTGAATGCCCTCGACACCGCCGGAGTCCCCTCGGTCGGGCTCACCGGGGTCTCCGCCCGCCTGCTCCCCGTGACCCCGGCCGGGGATCCCCCGGGAAGCCTCGGATGGGTCGGCCAGCCGATCGGGGCCCGCCCGCGCCTCCTGGTGAAGCTCCTCGACGAAGGGTTCACCCCGGTCGTCGCGCCCTTGGGCACGGACACCCACGGAGGGGTCTACAACGTGAACGCCGACCTCGCCGCCGCCTCGATCGCCGCGTCGCTCTCGGCGGACCTTCTCCTTCTCACGGACGTGCGCGCCGTGAACGACGCCCAGGGTCGGCCGATCGCGGACCTCACCGTCCGCGAAACGCTCGCGCTGGTCGAGCACGGGACGGCCCGTGACGGCATGATCCCGAAGCTCGGGGCGTGCGCGCACGCGCTGCGCCGCGGCGCCCGAAGCGCGTGGATCGGCCCCCTCGCTGGTCTTATGTCCGGGGGAACACTCCCCCAGGGCGGGACGCGCGTCGGGTCGGCCCGCGCCGTCGCGTCGCCGGTACCGATCGTTCCCCCTCCGGCGTCGCACGGAGCGCCGTAGATGGCGGAACGCACCCACGCCCGGCACATCGTCCTCGCCTACTCCGGAGGGCTCGACACGAGCGTCGCCATCCCCTGGCTCGCCGAGCACCACGATGCCGACGTGACCGCGTTGAGCGTCGACGTCGGGCAGGAGGGCGAGCTCAAGGGGGCGATCGACCGCGCCCGCGAGAACGGGGCGTACGCCGCCCTCCTCGTCGACGCGAAGCGCGACTTCGTGACCGAATTCCTTTGGCCCGCCCTGCGGGCGAACGCGCTCTACCAGAACATCTACCCGCTCTCGACCGCCCTCGCGCGCCCGCTCATCGCGCGGATCCTCGCCGAGCACGCCACGAAGGTGGGCGCCGATGCCGTCGCCCACGGCTGCACGGGCAAGGGGAACGACCAGGTGCGGTTCGACGTCGCGATCCACACCCTCGCCCCCAAGCTCGAGGTGATCGCGCCGGTGCGGGAGTGGAACATGAACCGCGACGACGAGATCCGATACGCCGACGCCCATCACCTCAAGATGCGCGTCACCCAAGCGTCCCCGTACTCCGTCGATGAGAACCTGTGGGGCCGGTCGATCGAAGGCGGCCGCCTCGAGGACGCGAGCGTCCCGGCCCCCGAGGAAGTCTTCGATTGGACGGGGCATCCCTCCGACTGGCCGAAGGAGCCCGAGGTCCTGCGGGTCCGCTTCGACGAGGGCGTTCCGACGCACCTCAACGAGGAGGCGCTCGACCCCGTCGCGCTCGTCCGGGCCGCGAACCGCCGCGCGGGGGCGCACGGCGTCGGCCGCATCGACCATGTCGAGGACCGCGTGGTGGGGATCAAGTCGCGCGAGACCTACGAGTGTCCGGGCGCGATCGCGCTGCTCGAGGCCCACCGCGCCCTCGAGACGCTGGTGCTCCCTCGGGACCTCCTCAGCTTCAAGGCCGCCGTCGACCGGCGCTTCTCCGACCTCGTCTACGAGGGCCTCTGGTTCTCCCCCTTGCGCGAAGCGCTCGACAGCTTCGTCGCGTCGACCCAGGAGGTCGTGAGCGGCGAGGTCACGCTCCGACTCTTCCAAGGGAGCGCGAGGGCCGTCGGTCGCGAGTCGGAGTACTCGCTGCTCTCCCACGAGCTCGCGACCTACTCGCCCCAGAGCCGATTCCCCCAGGAGCTCGCCGTCGGCTTCATCCACCTCTACGGGCTACCGAACCAGCTGGCCCATGCGCGACGTGCGGCGGCTCGGGCCGCGGGGAAGGGAACGAAGCATGCTGCGCGAGCGGTTCTCCCAACCGCTTGACGCGGCCGCGCTCGCCCTCTCGGAATCAACGCGGGAGGACGCTCGGCTCCTCCCGTTCGACCTCTGGGGCTCGATGGCCCATGCGCGCATGCTCGGCGAGGTCGGTCTCGTCCCACGACGGACCGCGCGGCGGATCGTCGATGGTCTGCGCGCGATCGGGACGGCCGCCCAGGCGGGCCGCTACACGCTCGACCCGCGATGGGAGGACGTCCACCTCAATGTCGAACGGGAGCTGACGCGCCGCCTCCACGAGGACGGAGAGAGGCTGCACACGGGGCGCAGCCGCAACGACCAGATCGCTACCGACCTGCTCCTCTTCACGCGCGAGGCGCTCCTCGGGATCGAGGCGGACCTGGGCGAGGTCATCGATGCGCTGCTCACGGTCGCGCGGGGCCCGATGGGACGGCGCGTCGTCGCCGGATGGACGCATCTCCAGCCCGCACAATCCGTCTACGTCGCCCAGATCCTCGGATCGCACGCCCAGCGCTTCGCGCGCGACGCGCGCCGGTGCGCCGAGGTCCGCGCCCATCATACGCTCTCCCCGCTCGGGAGCGGTGCGATCGCCGGGAGCTCCCTGCCGCTCGACCGTTCGTCGACCGCGCGTTCCCTCGGGTTCGCGCGTCCGAATCCGTCCTCGATCGACGCGACGAGCGACCGGGACGCCCTCAGCGAGACCCTCTTCGCGCTCGCCCTCGTCCACGTGCACGCGAGCCAGCTCGCCGAGGAGCTCGTGATCGGGGCGATGCCCGAGGTGGGACGCGTCCGGCTGAGCGATGCCTTCGTCACGACGAGCTCCCTCATGCCCCACAAGCGGAACCCGGATCTCGCCGAACTGGTACGGGCCGAATCCGGCCCCGCCCTGGGGCGCCTCCTCGGCCATCTCACCATCCTCAAGGGCCTCCCCCTCGCCTACCAGCGCGACCTCCAGGTGAGCAAACCTCTCCTGTTCGAGGGGGTCGACCGCGTCCGGCGGGTGCTGCGCGTGCTCGCTCCGATGGTGGCGGGGGCCGAGTTCCTCGCGCCGTCGCCCTCGGGAGCGACGGCGTCGGTCGAACTTGCGGACGCGCTCGTCGCGGCGGGCGTGCCGTTCCGCGCCGCGCACGCTCGGGTCGCCCGATTCGTGACGGACCTCGAGACCCGCGGCGCCTCCCTCGCCGATCTGGATGCGTCGGGGCTGGATCCCGCGTTCCCCGAACTGACGGGGCGCGGGTTCACGATCCCGAGCACCGCGGAGGAGCCGGAGCGTCGAGGAACGGTGGGGGGGAGCGCCTACCGTTCCGTTCAGCGGCTGGTGCGCGAAGTCGGGAGCGAGGCCGCGTCGCAGCGCCGAGATCAGCGACGCGAGCGCCAACGCCTAAGGGCGGTGCGCCGGCGGCTCGCGGTCCCCGAAGCTTGGTTCGACCCCGGTGGGGCCTAGGTTTCCGCCGTCTCCTCGTCGGCGTGGCGGACCGGGGGGCGCGTCAACGGGACCGGGAGGGTGCCCGCCCTTCCCATGAGCGCGCCCTGGAGGAGGACGGAGCGCTCGCGGTTGGTGAGCCCCGGATGCTGGCCGTAGAGGTGGATCTCGAGGCTCGCGCGCGTCGCGTACTCCCGCGAGCACGACGGACAGAGGAAGATCTGCGCGTCGCCCAGGAATCGTGCGCACGCGCACGAAAGGACATGACAGGGCATGGGGGTGGAGCGGTCGCGCGGTCGACTGAAGTGGCGGCGCAATCGGCCGTCCTGCGGAGCGAGCAGGTAATGGCTCGCGCGTAGATGGCCGCAGCTTCGGCACGGGAGGAGCCTCAGGTGTCGGCGTTGGGTTACCACAGCCGCTCGATGCCTCCGGTTTCGGGTCTCATGATCTCCTCGCCCGCGTCGCCCCGTTCCACGAAGGCCACGCCGCGGGGACCCCGGACCCCTCGCGCCCCAAGGGAGCACGGAAGCATATATCCCGGATGTCTCCCGCGCGACATCGCCATGGCGCCCCTAACGGAGCGTCCCGGCACGAGGGAGCCTCGCATGTCGGGGCCGGACACGGCTCGGGTGGATGGGACGCCCCTTGCCGGACCCGAGCGGAGCCCGAAGTCCGTCGATACCACCCCGCGAACGGTGGGAGCGCCCCGACGCAAACGTTGAAGGGCCGCGTGCCGTGGCCCGACGGCGCGGGGACGGACGACGCGATGGCACACGAGAAGGCCGCCGGACCCACCGCGGCGGAGGTGACCCGACGCTACATCGACGATCACCCGGCCGTCCGCGACTGCCTCGGGTACAACATCGTCAATTTCACCTCGCTCGCGCGCAAGATCCGCAGCGAAACGGGCCTCCTGAACCAGGAGGCCGTCGAGGTCGCGTGCCGCCGCTACCAGCGGCAGATGCGTACGGACCAGGCCCTCGAGCAGCGCGTCATCGACGTCGTCAAGTCGAGCCGCCTCGAGGTCCGCACCCGGGTCGCGATCATCACCGCCCGCAACGACTGGGACCTCCTGGGCCACGTCCTCGAGACCGGTCGCCATCTTCTGGCCGACCGACGCCATCTCCTCCAGCTCCTCCAAGGCCCGGGGGCGCTCACGATCCTGTGCGAGGAGGACCTCGTCGACCCGGTCCTCGCCTCGATCGGACGTCGCGCCACGCTGGGCGTGCACCGCCAGCTCTCCGCCCTCACGGTGCGGAGCCCGGAGGTGATCGTCAACACGCCGGGGGTGCTCGCGTTCCTATCGGGGGCGCTCTTCCGTGCCGGTATCAACAGCCTCGAGCTCATGAGCGTCTACACCGATTCGACGTTCGTGGTCCAGGAGACCGACGTGCTGCACGCCTTCCGGGTCCTGAGCGAGCTCGTCCACCCTCCCGGCCCGCCGGTGGACCTGACGGTCTAACGCTCGCGGCGCGCCCCGCCGCACGAACGGTCCGCGCGGCGGCCGGAGAGGTATATATGGGCCGATGGTTAGGAGGCCACCCCGAGAGGAAGGCCTTCTTCGTCGGGCCTCGGTGAACAGGAATGTCGACCAACGCAGTGCCGGGCCGTACGTTTACGTCGCGGTCCGGACGACGCGGTCTATCGACCGTGACCAGCCTCGCCGTGATCGTGATCGTGCTCGTGCTCGTCGGGACGGCGACGTACGGGATCATGGGGGGGTTCTCGAACCAGACCAACCCGACCTCCTGCTGGCCGCCGAATTCCGCGGTCTGCGGATCCCTCATCAACCTCCACGACGTGAACGTCCTCATCCCGTTCAAGTCGATCCAACAGGGAGCCTCGGTCCCGTTCACCGCCTCGCTCCCGTCCGGTGAGGCGGGCACGTCGTTCACCTTCACCTGGGGCGATGGGAACACGACCGCGAAGACGGCCAACCAAACCACCCACCACGCGTACACGACCCCCGGAACCTTCCTGGTCGAAGTCCAGGCGACGGTGAACGGGCTCGTCCACGACAACCTCCCGGCGATCCAGCAGGTCCAGGTGACCCCGGCCTACCAGGCGTCGAGCGGCGGGCAGGCCCCGAGCGTCCTCGGGCGCATCCTCGCCAACACGACGACCGCGATCGGGACCGGATCGCCGACCGGGGTCCTCTCGACGGGCGAGAGCGTCACCGTCTCGGCGTCGTACAGCGCCGCGCCGACGAACGCGCTCTTCATCCCGCAGATCCCGAAGATCGTTCTCGATACCACGACCGGCGGGACCGTGACGTCCTCCAACCCCACCAACACCTCCGCGCAGGCGACGGCCAGTTTCACCACCGCGGGAACCTACACGCTCACCTTCATCGGCAGCGCCACCGACGGGACGACGGTCGCCTACCAGAACTACTCGTGGTCCGTCCTCGTCGCTCCGCAGGGGACCCACGCGGGGATCGCGAACCAGGTGACCCCGAGGAGCCCCCACCCCGGGGTGATCGTCGACTACGAGCTCGCCCCCGGCGGCGCCTTGAGCGAAGACCCCGCCATCGATTACGAGACGCTCGGCTACGAGCCGATCCTCAATGTCTACCAGACGCTCATCACCTACAACGGCAGTCAGACCGGCCCGACCTGGCAGAGCTTCGTCCCCGAGCTCGCGACCTGCGTTCCCGGTAGCCCGCAGTGCCAGGCGCTCTACGGAGGGAACTCGCTCATCACCAACGGAACCGACTACACCTTCGTGATCAACGCCAACGCGAGCTTCTACGACCACGCGACCAACGTCCACTGGGGCGTCTACCCGACGGACGTGGTCTTCTCGATCGCGCGGACGCTCGGGTTCTCGACCCTTCCGTGCGTCGGATGCAACAACGGATGGATCATCGGCCAGGCCCTGCTCGACCACGGCAATTCCACGTGGAGCACGATCCACGGTCCCTACAACAACACCCCCCAGCAGATCCTCAACTCGATGTCGATCAACGACACCGCGGGCGGTTGTCCCTCCGTGGCGCTCACCCAGGCGCACGGGTGCGTTACCTTCCACGCGGACGGCAACGGCCATCCGTGGCCGTACTTCCTCGAACTCATCGCCGACCCGCTCGGTGGGTCGGTCGTATCGTGCGCGTGGTTCAGCGCGACCGCCCAAGGCGCCGGCATCCCCTACTGGACCTCGGGCAACGTCACGGACTCGGGCGATCACCCGTGCGGAGCGCCGGGCAGCGTCGGCTACGGGGTCAGTGTGGGACAGATGCCCTTTGACGGTTGGGACCACTGGGAGGAGCTCGGCAGCGGTGCGTTCGGGACCTACCTGGGCCACGTCCAGTGGAGCATGCTCGGAAGCGGGCCGTACTACGTGGACCAGTACGCGGTCGGAACGGCCTATACCCTCAAGGCCAACCCTTCCTACGGCTCCAATCCCTACTGCACGTGGAAGGAGTGCCAGCCTCCCGCTTCGAGCTACGCCAACACCGTCGAGGTCACCTGGGAGATCACCGCCACCCCCGGGGAGCAGGCCTACATCTCCGGGACCGCGGACCACGCCTCCATCCCGTCGACCGACCTCGGTCTCTTGCTCCAACTGATCTCGCAAGGGAAGGTCGGCGCGGTGAACGCGCCCACGCTCACGATCGGGTTCGAGCCGTTCGACATGCAGTTCAGCCTCGGCGGTGCCCAGAAGTTCACGACGGCGCCGATCACGGTCCAGCCGGACTTCTTCACCTACGTCGGGATGCGCCACTTCTTTGCGCTCTCGTACCCGTACACCACGATCCAGAACACGATCAACACGCGCGACGGAATCCAGCTGAGCTTCCCGTACGGCGGGGCGATCCCGCAGTACATGGCGAACTACTACCCGACGGACATCGCCTGGCCCAACTCCGACCCGTGCTCCAACTCCTCGAACTCGGCGTGCCCCGACTACTGGTGGGCGCAGATGCACGACCGTCTCGGTCCGTACTACGACCCCGAGGTCGCCGGGTGCACGAGCGCCAACCCCTGCCAGCTCCCGCTCTTCGGAGCCACGAGCAACCCCGCGGGGGACCAGGCGAACGCCCTGTGGGCGAGCGCGCTCGCGACGCACTCGGGCGGGGGGGTGAAGATCGCCGTCACGGACATCAACTTCGTGCAGACGGTGGTGAACTCGGAGTTCAGCGGTCCGGGGCAGAATCCCATGCCGATCTACGGCCTTGGGTGGGCGCCGGATTACCCCGACCCGACGGACTACGTGACTCCGCTCTACGCCCCGAACGGGACGTATACCTACGGCGACTCGGTCATCCAGTCGCTCTACCAGACCCAGTTCACGAGCGGCTGCTCCGGGCACGGCGTGACCGACTACAACTACTACGCCAACACGACGTTCGGCCAGGATTGCCAGGGCACCGCCTACAAGGCGATGCTCTTCGCCCTCAACCTGTCGGCGAGCGCCCCCGCGGGTCCGGAGCGCGTCCTCATCTACGACCTTGCCGACAAGATCGCGAACCAACTGGTGCTCTACGTGTACTCCGGCCAGGGCAACCAGATCTCGTCCTTCGCGGCGTGGATCGATTCGACATCGATCAACACGAACGTGACGATCGGCGGAGGGGGAGATACGCCGTTCTTCTGGCTCACGGGCAACAGCCTCCAGTACGCGGGGTCGACCTAGTACTACTCTGGGACTTCAAGGGGGTCCCTCCCCGTTCGCGAACTCGGCCAGGGATGGAAGGTAGGGACGGCCCTTCTTCACCCACACCGGGGAGCCGAAGACCTGCGCCATTAGGATCGCGA
>JBOGRS010000030.1:0-22475 GCA_050749685.1 Thermoplasmata archaeon | reverse complement strand
AGGCTGCGCGGGCTCGTCACGACGCCCGAAGGCATCAAAGTGTTCTTCGCGATGGACGGGCTGTCGATCAAGGAGACGCGGCGGGGTTCCTCTCGACGTCGGGTGACCGCCGGGATCACGTTCTGGACCGCCGACCCCAGGCTCCGCCGGTGGAATGACGAGTACATCGTGACGGAGATGGAGGGGCGGGCGATGGGCGATAGCTGGGGCGTGGTGGGCTCGCTCTACCGCTGCGTGGCCGAACTGTAGCCGCACGGCCGGCACCCGTTGGGCTCCACATCCACGCCGGGGTCGGACCATCTACGCTCCCGCGGCCGACCTCCCCCCGCGGGGGGGCCGAGACCCGGCCTCCATCTCGAGCGCATTCACGAATCCACCCGGGTCGATCCCCGGCCGCCCGACGAGCCGGAGACGGCCGACGTGGGATTCGGACACATCCCCCAGCTCCCCGAGGGCTCGATTCGAGGCTTGGGACCGGACGGGGGCCATATCTCCCCCCCGTACTCGGACGGGCGGTCGGGACATGGATGCGCTCCACGCGCGACGTCTCGGAGCGGACGCCACGCCCGAAGCGGAGGGACCCGAATCGTGAGCTCGTACGGAGGACTAAGGTATTCCCTCCGCTCGACGGAGCGGGAACGATCTGGGATGACGGAGAGTCGCGCAGAATACCTCATCGTCCTCGCCGAGAGCGACCCGGTCGCCACGGCGGTCGGGGAGGTATGGGGGGTCCCCTCGGCGACCGGTGACTTCGTGGAGGGAACCGCGATCCGACGGCTGTCCGAACGGTCGCTCCTGCTTCGCCGTCCCGGCCCTCACGTGCTCGATGAGCGTCTCGACGCCAAGCTCCCGGAACGCCTGCGCGCCGCACGCGTCCCGCTCGTCTTCCCATCGATCCACCGCAGTGGGAGCGGGACGCCCTGCTTCACCGTTCACCCGCTCGGGAACCCCACCGCCTCCGCCGAGCTGGGGGGCCGTCCGGCGCGTCTGACGCCCTCGGAGCCGCGACGGATGGCATCCGCCCTGCGTGCCCTGGCCGAGCGAGGAACGGCCCTCGGGCTCGACACGACGTTGGAGGCGACGCACCACGGTCCGCTCCTCGACCACCCCGCGTTCTTCGTCGAGATCGGCTTTGGTGACGACGTCCGACCTCCGCCCGACGCGGTCGTTTCGTTGGCGATGGTGCTCCCCGAGCTCGAGCCCGACCCGGACGACCGGATCGCGGTGGCGATCGGAGGAGGTCACTACGCGCCGCACTTCACCGACCTCGTCCTCAAGCGTCGCTGGGCGATCGGACACATTCTCTCGCGCCACGCGATCGAGGCCGCGACCCACGAGGTGGCGCGCGCGGCGTGGGAGGGCACGCCGGGAGCGGTCGGTTGGCTGTGCGCCCGCGCCGCGGATTATGCGGCCGGGCCGTGGGCGGAGTTCGGGGGGCGTGCCCGCGAAGCGGACGCTCCTCGGCGAGGTCGAGCGGTGATCCCGGGGATCGACCCTAATCCGAGCGCGCGCGGCGCCGGTCGCTCTTCTGGTACATGATCGCGCCGCTGCGGTAGACGGCCTTCCCCAGCCGGACGTTCTGGATCGACGCGACGTGCGGGGCCCGCTCGGCGAGCATCATGCTCTCCACGATCTGGCGGAAGAGCGCGCTCTGGTTGATCTCCGGGTGCCGGTCGAGGAACTGGTTCTCCTCGGGGGTGATCGTGATGTTTTTGCGCTGCATCCCGTCCCCACGCGGTTCGCCTCGGCGGTTTCCTGGCATAACGCGCGGATATTCGGGCGACATATATATGCGTATGGGTGCGTGCGCTCTCGAGGTGAGGAACTAACCTCGGGGGAGGGCCGGTCCCGCGAGGACCGTGACCGCGTGCGCGCCGTCGAGCCCGACCTGCGCGGCGCGCCGAACCTGGGCCGGCGTGACCGAGCGCAGGACGGTGCTCCACGTGCGATAGAAGTCCGGGGCGAGGTGGTGGTAGGCGACGTCGAGGGCGAGCGTATGCGCACTCGAGGTGTCCTCGAGGTCGAGGGGAAGCTCGCCGATCGCGCTGTCCCGGATCTCGTCGAGCTCGGCCGGCGGGACGAGTTCGTCGCGCATCCGTCGGACCTCCTTCTGCACCAGGGCGACCGTCCGCGTCGCCCTCTCGGGACCGGTGCCGGCCTGGGCGAGCCAGTAACCACCCCACGCCATCGCCTCGAGCTCGCTCGACGCGTGGTAGGCGAGCCCGTGACGTTCACGAACGCGTTGGAACAGGCGGGCGAGCAGCGGGCGTCCTCCGAGCACCTCGTTGGCGAGGTACGCCGCCGGAAACTCGTCGGCGGATCGGGCGATGGACGGTCCGCCGATCCGGATCTCCACCTGGGCGCGACCCGCCATCGCCACGTCATGGCGCTGAGGACGCGGGGGGGGCGGATCGGGCCGGGCCGGAAGGTCCGGGGCCCCGTCCCGGTCGAATCCCCGGAACGCTCGCGCCGCGTGCCGACGGACCGCGTCCGCAAGGCACGGGGCGGTCACGACGACCGTGCCTCCGGCGCGAGTGTAGTGCTCGCGGCGGAAGCGCCGGAGGCGCTCCGCCGTTAACCGCCCAACCGAGCGTCGTGTTCCGATGCCGCTCAGTCGGTACGGGTGGCCGGTGGGGAAGACGTGCTCGAAGAGCGCGCGCTCTGCCCGACTGGCCGGTTGGCTCGCCTCCCGCAGCTGCCGCTCGAACATCTGGCGTCGGACGCGCTCGACCTCCCGGGCGTCGAAGCGGGGACGCAGCGTCGCGTCCGCGAGGATCCCCAGAAGGGCGGGGTAGGCACCCGTGGGTCCCCAGACGGTCACCTCGGACGATTCGGGATGGCAGCGGGACGTCAGCGAGCCCCCCAACGCGTCGAGCCGACGCGCGAGGCTGACGCGATCGAGGCGACCGGCGCCGCAGGTCATGAGCTGCGCCGCCATCTGGGCGCATCCCTCCTCGCCGGCGGGGTCGTAGGCCCACCCCCCGGGGGCGAGGAAGGAGATCGACACGCTCGCCGACCCGGGGGGCGGAGCCTGGCGGTACACCTCGAGGGCGTCGACCGGCTCGGCGCGCTCGACCCAGAGGGGGTCGGTACGATCACTCGGCATGGGGCTCGCCCTCGGGAAGGTATTGGACGAGCGACCGGTTCTCGGGCCGGAAGATCTCCCGAGCGCGGGCGTGAACGTCCGAGGCGCGCGCGGAGAGGATCGCGCGGAAGAGGCGCGACTCGAGGCCCGCGCGACCCAGGGTCGAGAAGTAACCGAGACGGAAGCCGGTGCGGCTCGCCCCCTCGTAGGCGAGCTCGGCGCCGCGACGAACCTTGACTCGCGCCTCGTCCATCTCGCGGGCGGTCGGGCCACGGCGCACGAGCGCGTCGATCTCGAGATCCAGCGCCTCCTCGAGCCGGGAGAGCGCGACGTTGCGGGCGGCCTGCGCGTGGACGGTCAGGAGACCGGGGTAGAGGCGCGGGCGCCACTCGCTCGTCGCTCGTACGGCGAGCCCGGGGTCGACCAGCCGGCGATATAGCCGCGACGACGGGTGGTCGTGGGCCCGTCCCCAGACCTGCCCGGCCGCGAAAAGGCGGGTCTCCCCGCCCAGGATGACGTCGAGGAGCACGGTGGCGGGGGTCGTCGGGTCGTCCACCGGTGGGGCGCGCCACCCGACGTGGAGGAAGGGCGTGGTTCCCGGCCCACGGAGAATACTGCGACGTTCCGCGCGCGACGGCGGCTCGACGGCGCGGACCGCGGGATCCTCGCCGGAGGCCGGGAGGTTCGAGAACATCGATTCGACGGTGGACCGGACCTTCGCGCCGTCGAACCCCCCCGCGAGGACGAGGATGGCGTTCCGCGTTCCGTAGAAACGGTGGTAGTAGCGTCGCAGGTCCTCGGGAGTCAGGGCGAGGATGTCCTGGGGGAGGCCGAGGGTGTCCCAGCGGTAGGGGTGGACGGTAAAGGCGAGCGCGTAGAGCTCCTCCTCCGCGCGGAACTCGGGCCAATTCTCGTTCCCTTCGCGCTCGGAGCGGATCACCGTTCGCTCGCGCTCGACCTCCGCATCATCGAGCAGCGCCCGCGTCATCCGATCGGACTCGATCTCCAGGGGCACGCGGAGATGCTCGCGCGGGACCGTCGAGAAGTAGGCCGTGAAGTCGCAGTCGGTGAACGCGTTGAGCGACCCACCGACCTTTACGATGGCGCGGTCGATCTCCCCCTTCGGGTAGCGCGGCGACCCCTGGAAGAGCATGTGCTCGACCCAGTGCGACGCTCCGGTCACGCCGGGCCACTCGTTCTTCGAACCCACCCGGTACCACACCCAGGCGCTCGCGGTCGGGCTCTCCGCTCGGGGCGCAAGGACGACCCTGAGACCATTGCCGAGCTCGAACCGGACCGTGCCGCGAGGGTCCCCGGGCGTGGCCTCCACGATCGCTCGGGAGCGTCCGTCGTTTATAACGCACCCGAGGAGGCGGGAGAACCCTTATCCCTCCGAGACCACCCATGGCGTCCGTGCATCCTCTGCTGAGGATCGTCCGCGTCGGGAACACCGGGGTCTCCTTCGCGGGTACGGTGGTCGGAGGGCTCGACGCGGCCGGCGCGTCGGCGGCCCTGTATGGGACCTTCTGGGTCCCCGTCCTGCTCGCCGCCGCCTCGACCGCGTGCGTGACGGCCGCCGGCAACATCCTCAACGATCTGGGGGACCTCGACACCGACCGCCGCAACCACCCCGACCGACCGCTCGTCACCGGCGAGCTCACCCCGAACTCCGCCCGTCGCCTGATGATCGTTCTCTTCGTCACCTCGTTCGCGCTGATCGCTCCGATCCTTCTCGCCCATCCGGCGCTCGCCCCGATCTGGCTGGCCGCGATCGGGGCCCTCCTCGCGTACGAACTGCGGTGGAAGGCGGACGGGCTCGCCGGCAACGCGCTGGTCGCGTTCCTGACGGCAGCGGTCTTCCTGTACGGCGCCGCCTCCCAAGCGAGCCTCCTGCCCGTGGTCAGCCTCGCCCTCATGGCGTTCTTCGCGACGTTGAGCCGGGAGGTCATCAAGGACATGGAGGACGCCGAGGGGGACGTGGGTCGCGCGACCCTTCCCCGCACACACGGGCTCGGCGTCTCCGCGGGGATGGCGCGCCTCGCCGTCGCCGTGGCGATCGTCCTCAGTCCGGTCCCTCTCCTGGGCGAGCTCTCCCTCGGCTCGGCCGCCGGGATTATGTATCTCGCCCTGGTCGCGGCGACGGATGCCGTCTTCGTCGCGTCGGTGCTCTCGCTCCCGGAGCGGCTCCACCGGTCCCAGACCCTCAGCAAGGGAGCGATGACCGTCGCGTTGCTGGCCTTTCTGGCCTTCGCCTTCCGCGGCGGATAGGGACTGAGGACGATGACGGACCGGGTTGCACGCTACCTCGCCGACCACCTGACCCGGGGTCCGCTCCACTTCACGCTCATCGACCCCGACAAGTCCGGTGGCCCGAGGGCGGGGGAGATCGCGCGGGGCGCGGTCGACCTGGGATCGGATGTGATCCTTCTCGGCGGCTCGACCGGCATCTCGCGCGAGGGGATGGGCGCCGCGGCCCGTGCGGTCAAGGAGGCCGTCCCGGCACCGGTGATCATCTTCCCCGAGGGGCCTAGCTCCCTCACTCCGGACGCCGACGCCGTCCTCTTCATGAGCCTCCTGAACTCCCGCAACCTCGACCTGCTCATCCGAGCGCACGCCCGCTCGGCGGTCGCGATCCGTTCGATGGGCCTCGAAACGCTCTCGTTGGGTTACCTCGTGATCGCGCCCGGCATGCGGGTCGGCGAGGTGGGTCAGGTCGACCCGGTGGCCCGCGACGACCTCGCCCAGGCCCAGGGGTATGCCCTTGCGGCGGAGCTCCTCGGCATGGGCCTCGTCTACCTCGAGGCCGGCTCCGGGGCGCCGAGCCCCGTGCCCTCCGCGATGGTGCGCGCGGTCCGGTCGGTCCTGAAGGTTCCGCTCATCGTCGGTGGGGGGATCCGCAGCGGGTCGGACGCCCGCGCGTTACTCGATGCCGGAGCCCAGATCCTGGTCACGGGTACCGTGACGGAGGAGGAGGGTCTCGGCGAAGGATTCCGAGGCATCCTCGAGGAGGTACGCCGTGACCGACGCGCGTGATACCGACGCGTCGGACGTCGAAGCCCCGCCCCGCCGGGCCGGCTACTCGCGCTTCCTGTTCCGGGCGCCGTCGGTGACGGTCTCGCTCGGCCTCGTCGTCCTCCTCAACCTGGCGCTCGGGGCCATCGTGATCGTTCCGGCGTCGAGCCTGGGGCTCGCCGTCCTCGAGATCGTCGCCGTCTTCGTGATCCCGGCCATCGTCGCCGCGCTCGGAACGGTCCCCGCGTCCCGCGCGCTGGGAGGGCGCCTCGGTCTGCGCCGCTCCGTTCTTCTTGCGCTGAGCGCGGGAGCGCTGGTGGTTCCGCTCGCGGCCCTCGGACGCGGGCTCGCGTGGGCGATCCCGACCGTCGACCTCCCGACGATCTGGCTCATCCTGTTCCTCCAGGGACCCATCCTGTGGATGCGCCACCTGAGCCTCTTCGGGATCGCCAACCCATCGCACGCGCGCTCGCTGCCCGCCTCCCTCCTCCAGCCCGCCCTGACGATCCTCGCCGCGTTCGCGTTCACCGGCCCGACGCTCCCGCTCGTCACGGGCGCGCTCGCCTTCCTGGTCCTCGGGTTCGCCTGCTGCGCCCTCCTGCTGCGTGCGGCCGATCGACCGCTGCGCCGGGAGTTCGGCATATCGGGCGTGTCGCTCATCCGCCCGCTCCTCGATCACATCAACGAGCGCGAACCGTCGGCGACCGACACGCTTGAGCGCTTCTTCGCGAGGTTCGCCATCCCGGCCGATCTCAGGGTGAGTCTCCTGCACCTGCGCTCCGCCTCCGGACCGGTCGCGACGATCGTCCTACCGACGGTCCACCCGGGCCCCTTTGCCGCGCTGGGGGCGAGCGACCTCCCGAGGAAGATCGCCACTCGCCTCGGTCCGCGCGCGGGGGTCGTACTCGTCCCGCACACGCCGTGCAACCACGACCTGGACCTGCCGACCACGGGTGAGGCGACGAAGGTCGCGGACGCCGCGGAGGCGCTCCTCACCTCGATGCGCCCCGACGCGGTCGGGCCCGTCGGCCCTCTCGTCAGCCCGCATGATGGGTCGTTCGCGCGCGCCCAGCTGCTCGGCGGCACCGCGATCGTTCTCGTCACGCAGGCCCCGGCGCCGACGGACGATATCGCCTTCCCGGTCGCGGACCGCATCTACCGCAGCTACCGCGGGCGGCCGGGTCCCGAGGTCGCGATCATCGACGCGCACAACTCCTACGTGGAGGACGAAGGGGACCTCTTCTACGGCACCCCGAAAGCGGAGAAGCTGGTCGCCGACGTGGACGCCGCGGTCGCCGCTGCGGTCCGCGCGGCGAGGCCGGGCCCCCTCGAGGCCGGCGCGGCGGCGAAGATCGGCTACACGTCCCGGTCGCATGGGATCGGTCCGGAAGGGATCCGCGCGCTCGTCCTGCGGACCCACGGGACGACGTCCGCCTACGTCCTGATCGACGGGAACAACCTCCTGCGCGGGATCCGCCCGAGGATCCTCGATGCGCTGGCGCCGCTCGTCACGACGTCCGAGGTCATGACCACGGACAACCACGTGGTCCACGAGGTCGACGGCGGGATCAACCCCGTCGGCGAACGCTACCCCGCGAACGCGCTCGCGGAGGACGCGGTCGCGGTGGTCCGCGAGGCGATCGGGCGCCTCGCCCCCGTCACGCTGGGCGCGGGGACCTCCGAGGTCCGGGGCGTGAACGTCCTCGGGCCGGCGTGGACCGAACGCCTTTTGACCTCGCTCGGGGACACGATGTCGATGTTCGCGAACGGGTTCGCCGCGACCTTCCTGTTGCTTCTCTCCACCTCGCTCATCGTCCTCTTCATCGCGCTCTGAACCACGTCGACGGTCGCGGGACCATGGCGGACGACGGAGCACGCATTCCTCCTCCGGAAGAGGTCCTGGGGGGGAGCGAGGGCCTCGACCTATTGCGCTCGCTCGTCGCGCTCGCGCCGACGAACCTCGAGGACCCCGTCCACCACCGTTACGAGAAGCCCAATTACGGCCGCACCGTCGACCGGATCGCCCGCATCGCCCGCTCCTACGGATTGACCACGCGGATCTACGACCCGCTCGGCGACCCCGCCTCGACCGTCGACCTGCACGGCGTCCCGCGCCCGAACTTGGTCGCCGACCTCGATGTGGGGGCGGAGGAACGCGTCCTCATTCTGACGCACTACGACGTGGTCCCCGTCCCGGCCGAGCAGCTCGGACGGTGGGCGAGCCCCCCGCACACCCTGACGCGACGTGCCGACGGAAGGCTCTACGCGCGCGGGGCGAACGACGACCTCGGGAGCGGGGTGGTCGCCGCGCTCCTCGCGCTCCACCGTCTTACCGTCGACGGGTCGCGCCGGCGCAACGTGCGCCTGCTCGTGTGCTGCGATGAGGAGACCGGCGGCGAGGGAGGGATCGAGGCGATGAAGGCGCACGACGAGCGCCTCGCCGAACACCACCCCGACCGGTTCATCGAGGGGGACGTCGCGCTCATCCCGGACGGTAGCCCCCACGCCACGGCCGGCTCGTGCGGGGTCGCCTTCCTGGACGCGACCTTCGATGGGCCGGTCGACCTTCGCGCGTCGATCGCCTACGCCCACGCCCTCATTGGCCTCCACGACCTCGCGTCCACCTGGCGCTCCCGCTTCGCCTCGCCGGATTGGCCGGACCACCTCGCTCCCGCGCCGTTCCTCACCGGGCGCGCGACCCTCACCAAGTTCGACCTCGAGGGGACGCCGCTTCCCTCCGACCGGCCGCGGCTCCTCCTCGCCCGCGCCGAGACGGACGCGGCGAACCAGATCGCCGAGTCCGTGACGGTCGTTTTCGGCGGTCCCGCCGCCGGGCTGGACGAGCTCGAAGGCCGACTCGCCGGCCTCCTTCGTCCCCCCTTCCGTCTGTCGCACGACGTGCGTACCTCGCTCGTCCCCCCGGCGGGATCGCGGACCCTTCAGGTCGTCGGGCGAAGCGCCCACGGGGGCTACCCCCATCGCGGCCACAACCCCGTTCCCGCGGCGATCGCGCTCCTCGAAGCGGCCGATGCGGCCGGGTGGATCGACGGGGCGGCGGAATCCGTCACAACGTTCGCGGTCGATCTCCGATTCACGCCCGAGATGGCGATGGACGACGGCGTCTCCGCGGCGCTCGCGACGCTGCGTTCGTGGGCGCGCGACCATGAACCGCGCGCCCGCATCGACGCTCCGGCCGGGCGACGGCGGGGCGGCTACGCGCTCCCGTATGGAGACCCGCATGTCGGTCGTCTGGAGCGCTTCCTTCTGGAGGAGCTCGGCGAACACGGGATCTTCGGGGAGTACGGCGGGACCGACGCGAGCGCGCTCGCGACCGCGCGCACGCCGGGGGGCGGGAGGATGCCGGCGCTCGTCTTCGGCAGCATGGACCGGGAGGCCCACATCCACGAGGCCGAGGAGAGCGTCGACCCGAGGCTCTGGCGCGGGGTCCGCGACACCATCTACCGCTTCATCGCGGAGCCCTGAGAAGAGGACCCGAACGACGTGGTCGACCCTCACCTTCTCGTCCCGGCGCGGGTCCTGTGGGTCCTGCTGTGCGCGTTCGTCGCCAATGCGACCGCCACCTTCTCGCACGGCCGAGGGCCGTCGATGGACCTCGGGCGGACGTGGCCGTGGGACGGCCGGCGGGTCCTCGGCCCGTCGAAGACGTGGGCCGGGTTCGTGATCGGAACGGCGATCGCGGTCCCCTGCGGGCTTCTGGAGGCGTGGCTCGTCCTCATCGCGCCGCCCAGCCTTCAACTCGTCCCGTCGTACGGACCTTCGCTCCTGGCGGCGTTGCCGGTCGTCGTCCTTCTCTCCGCGGGGGCGATGGCCGGGGACGCGCTGGGCTCGTTCGTCAAGCGTCGCTTCGCGCGCCCGAGCGGCGCTCGCACGCTGCTCCTCGACCAGCTCCCGTTCGTCCTCGTCCCGATCGTGATCGGCCTCGCCGTCTACCCCGCGATCTTCGTGCCGACCTTTCTCGGCGGGGAAGCCATCTTATGGCTCCTCCTGTTCACTCTCGGGTTCCACGCCGCCTTCAACTGGATCGGGTTCAAGCTCCACCTGAAGAAGGTGCCGTGGTAACGCGTCGGCGAGGGGAACGATGGGAGAACGCGAGGAGCTCGCCACGATGCTGAAGGACTGCGGCGCGGTGCGCTTCGGCGCGTTCACCCTCGCCTCCGGCGCGACGAGTGACGTCTACGTCGACATCAAGCGGGTCTGGACCGACCCCGGTCGCCTTCGCCAGCTGGCCGACGCGCTCGCCGCGCGTGTCGGGGAGGTCGACCGTCTCGCCGGGATGGAGCTGGGCGCGGTCCCGCTCCTCGTCGCGACGGCCTTACGGACGGGCCACCCGTTCGCCGTCATCCGCAAGGCCGCCAAGGGCCACGGGACGAACCAGCGGATCGAGGGGGATGTTCCATCGGGCTCCCGCGTGCTCGTCCTCGAGGACGTGACGACGAGCGGGGGTTCGGTCGAAGAGACGATCGCGCTCCTGCGCGCCGCGGGGGCGCGCGTCGATCGCGTCCTCTGCGTCGTCGACCGGGGCGCCGGCGCCGTCGAACGCCTGGGGGCGCTCGGGGTGCGCCTCGAGCCGCTCGTGACGCTTCGGGAGCTGCGCGGAGCGACGGCGTGAGCGGGACGCTCGCCGACGACGCGACGGTCCTCGTCGCCGAGCCATCGGAGGCCGGCGCCGTGTTCGCCCGAGGGTACTTCGGCTCCCTCGAGGACCCCGGGCTTCGCCTCGACCGGTTCGAATCGGTCTACCTGCTCGAGATGGGGAGGCTCGAGGTCGTCGACGGGAAGGGTGCCCCCGTCGCGTGGCCGACCCTGTTTCGGGCGGCGACGCGCGCGGATCCGGGATTCGGGGTCCGCTACGTCGTCTATCGCGACCTGCGCCAACGCGGATACGTCGTGCGCGCGAGCCCGCCTCCCATCACCTTCGCGGTCCTCCCGCGCGGGGGGATCCTCAATAAGACCCCGGCGAAGTTCTGGGTGGAACCGTTCTCGGAGCGCGTCCCGTTCGACCTCGCCCGGATCGTCGAGCTCGCCGAGCGCGCCCAGGCGGCGAAGAAAAGTCTCCTTCTTGCCCTGGTCGATGAGGAGTCGGACCTCACCTTCTACCGCGTCCGCCGCCCGACGCCCTCCGGAGCGATGACCCCGGTGTCCCCCGAGGCACCGGCGACCGGATGGATCACCGAGGACCGGGTGGTCGTCTTCGACCCGCCGGCCGTCGAGGCGCTGGGAGGGGGACCGGCGTACGGGAGCCACATCGGTGCGCGGCTCGAGCTGAGCTTGCTCGAGGCCGCCTTCCTTGTCGACACGGGAACGATCGAGCTGCGCGACGCACGGACCCGGCGGCCGGTGAGCTCGGACGCGCTACGTCGGCGCGCCCGCCACCTCGACCCGCGCTTCGTCGAGCGCCTCGCGGCGTACCGGGCGATGCGCGAGCGCAAGCTCATCGTCAAGACCGGGTTCAAGTACGGCGCCCACTTCCGCGCGTACGCGCGCAACCCCGAGCACGATCACGCGCGTTACCTCGTCCAGGCGGTCCCGTCGGCCCACGTGACCGCATGGCCCGAGATCGCCGGTGCGGTCCGACTCGCCCAGGGGGTGCGCAAGGAGTACCTTCTCGCGGCCGTGGACCCGCACGGCGTCGTCCGCTTCCTCAACCTCGAGCGCATCCGTCCGTAGCGACGTCCGGATCGCGAGGCCGCGAGCGTCCCCCGTCTGCGGGTGGCCCGGGACTACGGGTGGGACTTTTCGTGCTGGGCGACCGCATCGAGGAGCGCACGCACTCGATCGAGGTCGATGCGACCGTCCTCTCCCCGGACCCCCGCCGTGACGTCCACGCCCCACGGATGCACCGACTCGAGCGCCTCGGTGACCGAGGCGGGGGTGATCCCTCCCGCGAGGACGAGCTTTCGGCCGGGCTGTTGGTCGACGAGACGGGCGCACATCGCCCAATCGGCGCGCCGGGCGCTTCCGTCCTTCCACGGAGTTCCGGCCACATCGAGGTGGAGGCGCGGATAGTCCTCGGCGGGGGGCACCGCCGGCTCCGGGCCTTCGGTCCCGTCCGGCGGGACCGGGAGGGAGGGGACGAGGTGATGGATCTCGAGGAACTCGAGGTCGGGCGGGATCGTCCCGTAGACCTGGACCCGATCGACGCCGACCTCGTCGAACAGCCGGTGGATCGTTTCGGCGCTCGGGTGGAGGACGGTCGCCCACGCCTCGGCGTCCGTCGGCACCTTCTCGACGAACCCGGCGGCGGTTTCGAACGAGATCCCGCCCGGCGCACCGTCCACATCGATGAGGAAACCGGCGGCACCTCCGTCGGGCACCAGCGCGAGGGGTTCGGGCGCGTCGATCCCCGAGATCTTGACGAACGTCCTCACGGAGACCCTCGCGTGCGGGTCCCGACGAGCGGGAATCGCGACGGTGGGAGACCCCGGGCGCCGCGTACCATGGCCGAGGGAGAGAAGGTGGGGGTCATAGCTCTCGCGGCGCCGTCAACGGTCGTCCGTCAGGCCTCGGTCGGGGGTCGGGCGGGCCTAAGGGGAGGGGAGAAGAGCGAGGTGGAGGGCCCGTAGCGTGTCCACGCCCTTCGGTTCGGGCACGACGATCGAGAGCGAGAGGCGGGACGCGAAAAGGCCGCGGCTCTGCGATAGGACGGATGTCGGGATCCGGGGAACGTCGGACAGCACCCCATTCCCCACCACCGTCACGAGGTCGCATGGTCCGTCACGCACCACCGCGGCCCCGACCGCTCCCCGAAGGGCCGCGACGGCGGCCGGGCCGTTCGACCGAGGTACGAAGATCGCCAGCGTCGAGGTGGCGCCGAACGCAGCCTTGACCGGCACCCCGGCGCGAGCGAGCGCCCCTCCGACACGGGCAAGGCCGACGGAACGTTCGACGGCCTCGGGGAGGTTCACGCGAAGCGCGGCGAGCGGTCCGGATCGCGTGAAGGCGCGGTGCCGTCGCCCGGACGCCGCGCCGATCACCGTCACCGCGAACGGGTCCGAGAGCGACCGCACCCAGATCGTCACGCCCGCCGACCGTGCCGGCGCCATCGTAAGGGGGTGGAGGACGCGGGCACCGAGGCGCGCGAGCTCCTCGGCCTCTTCGTAAGAGAGCGCGCTCAACGGAGGGGCCTCCTTCACCTCCCGCGGGTCGGCCGTACGGACCGAGGCCTCGCCTTTGACGAGCTCGAGTCGTTCGGCGCGCAGCAGGGCGGCGATCCCGCTCGCGGAGTAATCCGAACCTCCGCGGCCCAACGTCACGACCTCCCCGGATCGCCCGCGACCGAAGTACCCCGTCACCACGGGGATCGTTCCCGTCTCGAGGATGTTCAGGAGCGTGCTCCGCACCCGTCGGGTGGAATCGCGGAGGTGGAGCGTCGGGAGTCCGGGGCCGCGATCGACCACCAGGCCGAGGTCGTCGGCGTCCACGGCGACGGCGGGCAGGCCGGCACGGTTGAGGCGATCCGCGAGCCATCGAACGGCGAGGCGTTCGCCCTCGCTAAGGAGGCGATCCCTCAGGCGCTCGGACGGTGCCCCACCCTGCTCGAGGCGGCGCACCAGCGCGCCGATCCGAGGTCGGTGTTCTGTATCGTCCCCACCGAGCCCGGTGTGGAGGCGCTCGATCTCGGCGAGGAGCCGAGCATGCCGGGCGCGGTCGTGGGGGGCGGCGATCATTGCGTAGAGGCGGTCGGTCACCCCCGCACGGGCCGACACGACCAGGACGAGGGGAGAATCGCCGTCGCGCACGGAACGAACGCGTTCGAGGACCCGCGGGAGACGCGCGAGCGCCGTCCCCCCGAACTTCACGACGATCGGTCGCGCCACGCGTTACCGCCCGGGGGCCCCACCCGACCCGTCGAGGAGCCCGCGTCGGTGCGCGAGTTCGGCGTTGAGCACGCTTCCCCCCGCACCTCCGCGGACCGCGTTGTGGGAGAGGAGGAAGAAGCGCAGGAACGGGGGTTCCCAACGGAGGCGCCCGACGCTCACCGCCATGCCTCGGGCGCGCTCGGGTGCGCCGGCCCAGCGATCGCGCCATGGCTGAGGGCGGTCCGGTTCGGGTCGCACGTGGATCGGCGGACGCGGCGCGGTCGGAAGCTGGAGGGGCGACAGCGGGTCGAACGCCGTCCAGGCTTCGTTGATCGCCCGGCGGTCCGGGCGGGCTCGAGCGACCAGCGTCACCGCCTCGAGATGTCCATCGCGTACGGGAACCCGGGCGCACTGGGCGACGACGGCGAAGGGCGCCGGTCGGACTCCACCAGGGACCACGCGACCCAGGATCCGGGTCGTCTCCAACGCGAGCTTCTCCTCCTCGCCCGCGATGTACGGGACGACGTTGTCGGCGATCGCGAGCGAGGCGACTCCCGGGAGGCCGGCGCCGGACAGCGCCTGAAAGGTCGTGACGTGAACCACCGACGGGCGGAGGAGGCGGACGAGCGGTGCGAGGGCGACGACGAGCCCCGTCGCGCTGCAGTTCGCGTTCGTCACCAGGGGCGCGCTCCCCCGGGGGCGACGAGCGAGGAGCTCGAGGTGCGCGGGGTTCACCTCGGGAACGAGGAGAGGCACGTCCGGGTCCATTCGATGGTCCGCCGCGTTCGAGAAGACGGCGACCCCTCGGCGGGCGAGTTCCCGCTCGATCGGCCCGGCGGTCCCGCTCGGGAGGGCGCTGAAGACCACCCGTACTCCGTCCCTCGCCAGCGCCGCGGCGCCCCGCCCGACGAGCTTCGTCCGCGCCAGGGCGGGGGGAGGAGGCTCAGCGAGGTGCCACATCTCCTCGAGCCGACGTCCCCGGGACGTCGTTCCGCCGATCAGGAGCGGCAGGTCGAACCAGGGGTGGTCCGCGAGCCGTTGGGAGAAGTGCTGCCCGACGTATCCTCCCGCGCCCAGGATCGCGCACGGAAGTCGAGCGGGTCCTTTGGTCACGGTATGAACACCCCCGAGAGCGCGAGGTCGGCGAGCGCGACGCGCGCGATCGACTCCACGACGACGACGGCGCGCGGAACAATGCAGGGGTCGTGCCGCCCTTTCACGACCAGGCGCACCGTCGCGTGGGTATCGAGGTTGACGGTCGTCTGCTCGGTCGCGATCGAGGCCGTCGGCTTGACGGCCACGCGGAAGACGATCGGTTCGCCCGTCGCGAGCCCGCCGAGGATGCCTCCGGCATGGTTCGTGAGCGTCCGTACTCTCTCCCCATCCCAATAGAACGCGTCGTTGTGGGCGGTCCCGCGGGCGCGCGCGCTCGCGAAGCCATCGCCGAACTCGATCGCCTTGACGGCCGGCACGGAGAACGCGAGATGTGCCACCTCGCTCTCGATCGAGTCGAAGAACGGCTCGCCGAGCCCGACCGGAACTCCCGCGGCCCGGCATTCGATGATCCCGCCCAGACTGTCGCCGGCGCGCCGCGCGTCGGCGATGGCGGCCTCCATCTTCTTCGACGTCGGCGCATCCGCGCAGCCCGCCTCGTTCGTCCGGCAGCGGGATTCGATCGCGTCGAAGGGTTCGTCACCCAGCGGAGGAGCGGTGACCGACCCGATCGACGTCGTGAACGCGACGGCGCGGACCCCGATCGGGTCGAGCAGCCCGCGGGCGATGCCGCCCGCGATGACCAGCCCGACCGTCATGCGTCCGGAGAAGATCCCGCCACCGGAGAGGTCGGCCTGGGGACCGAAGCGGACCCGTGCCGGGTAATCGGCATGTCCCGGACGAGGGGTCGCACGCATCGCGTCGTACGGGGCTCGGTCGACGTCCTCGTTCGCGACGTGCGCTCGGATCGAACCACCGGTCGCTCGGCCGTCCTCGATGCCGGCGTCGACGACGAGTCGGTCCGCTTCCTGGCGTCGGGTCGCGAGGCGACGGCCGACCGGCCGCCGCCGATCGAGGTCGGTCTGGAGCTGAGCGACGTCCACGACGGTGCCCCGCCGGATGCCGTCGACGACGACCCCTACCTCCGGTCCGTGGCTCGTCCCGAAGAGCGTCGTGCGAAAGGTGCGCCCGAACGTCATCATCGGCGCACCTTGAGGTCGGCGCCCAGGCGGTCGAGAACGTCCCAGAACTGCGGAAAGGACTTCCGTACGGCGTCGGCGGATCCCACGCTCGACGTCCCGGAGGCCGCGAGCGCGCCGACGGCCGCGCTCATCACGAGGCGGTGGTCGGTGAGCGTGTTCTCTCGGACGGCCGCTAGCCCGGCGGAGCGGCCGCGCACGATGATCGCGTTCGGCAACGTGGTCACCTTTGCCCCGAACGATCGCGCGAGCTGAGCGGTGGCGGCACGACGATCGCTCTCCTTCGCCGCGAGATGGGGCCCCCCCCGCAGGATGCTCCGCGCCGCGACCGAGCTTGCGAGGACGCCCACGAGGGGGGCAAGGTCCGGAGTGTCCGTGAGATCGACCTCGATCGGCCGATCGACCGGCCCCTCGACGCTCACGGTGTCGTTCACCGCCACCACGCGCGAACCCATCGCGGCGAGGATGGAGAGGATCCGTCGATCCGCCTGAGGCCACTGCGAGGCGAGGCCATCGACGCGTACCTTCCCCCCCGTGAGGGCCGCCGCGACCCACAGGTAGGCGGCCGACGAGGCGTCGCCGGGGACCCGGAAACGTCGGCCGGCCGGACGTTGTCCGCCCGGAATCCGCGACCGACGGGCCTCGGCATCGAGCCCGACCATCACCCCGGCCGACCTCAGGACGGCGACCGTTGCCTGGACGTAGGGCCACGAAACCGGGGGTTCATCCCAAGTGAGCTCGGAATCCGCCTCCAACGTCGGAAGGGTGAGGAGGAGTCCCGACAGGAACTGCGAGCTTTCCCCCACGGCGACGGTAGCACGTCCGCCTCGGATCGGCCCGCGCACGGCGACCGGGAGCCCGCCGTGACGCGAAGGGCGCACGGAGGCACCGAGATCGCCTAAGGTTCGAAGTAGGGCGGCGACCGGCCGCTCGGCGAGACGTCGGGTCCCCGCGAAGCTCACCCGCGATGCCGAGCGCGTCGCGAGCGGGAGCAGGAAGCGGAGGGTCGTACCCGACGCGCCGCACTCCACCCGGGCGCGCGTCGGGACGCGGTCTCCCGAGGGGGGTTCGACGCGCCACGATCCGCGGACGGTACGGATGCGCGCGCCGAGGGCGCGGAGACCGCCTGCGGTAGCAAGCGTGTCGTCGCTCACGAGCGGCGCGACGATCGTGAACGGTCGCCCCGCGAGGTAGGCGAGAACGAGCGCGCGGTGCGTGTAGCTCTTGGACGGAGGGGCGCGTACGCGGCCGTGGATCGCCGAAGGGCGAATTTCGCGACGCGTCACGCCTCCACCTCGATCGCCGGTCGGAAGTCGACGGTGAGCGCCTCGCCCGGACTGGGCGGGAGGACGCCTCGGAGGCGTGCGATCCGATCGGCCGGCGCGATCACGGCGAGCGTAGGTCCCATTCCGCTGACGCCGGCCCCCCGTGCGCCCTGACGCCGTAGCTCCTCGCGCAGCGCCCGGTAGTCGGCGTAGCCCATGACCTCCTCGACCAGTTCCGTGTTCCGCAGGATCGCGGGTAGGAACTCGCCGCGGCGCGCAAGATCGGCGGCGGCGCGCCCCGGCGCGGCCTTGCGGGCGAACGCGGGGGCCCACGTCGGGGAAGGGCGGTGCGTCGCCCTCGGGATCCAGAGGAGGACAGAGGAATCCGGGTCCGGGTCGATTCGCCGGACAAGGCGTCGCTCGCGGTTCTCCGTCACGACCGCACCCCCCCCGATCGAGGCGAGTGCGTCGTCGAACGCTCCGGTCGCGCTCAGTCCAACCCGCTCCCCGACGTCCGCCGCATAGGTCGCGAGCTGGCCGGTGGGGGGGGCCGCGCCCAGCGCGCGGGCGACCGCCGAGAGGACCGCCGTTGCGATTGCGCTCGAGCTCTTGAGCCCGCGCGATGGGGGGATGGACGAACGCACGCTGAGGCGGGCGTCGAACGCCCGGTCCGGCGCGAACCGGCGCAGGCCTTCGACGATCGACTCGCGCGCGAGCGGTGACGCGCTCGGTGGATCGATCGTGACCGCCCCGAGCTCGTCCACCGGCCGTTCGGTCAGCTCGACCCGAGCTTCGACCGGGAGCGAGACCGCCGCCGCCGCCCCCAGGCCCGTGAAGAGCGCGTTCACGATGGTGATGGCCCCCGAGCTCGTACCGATACCGATCATCCAAGGTCTCCGATCGAGCGCTCCAACAGACGTCCCGGCACCGGCATCCCCCACCAGATCTCGAACGACGCGGCCGCCTGGTAGGCGAGAAGCCGCGTGCCGTCCTCGTAGGTCGCCCCCGCCTGGGTGGCCGCCCGGGCCAGGAAGGGATCCTCCGGTCGTTGGACGAAGTCGACCACGTGGCCGCCCGCACCGAGCCAGGTAGAAAGGTCGACATCCAGCGGTCCGGCTCCGGCCCGTCCGCAGGGCGTGGCGTTAAGGAGGAGCCCCGGAGGCGGAAAACCGGCCGGCCGATCCCGTCGTGCGTGAAAGGTCGTGGCCAAGATCTCGGCCTTTTCGAGATTGCGAGCACACACGTAGGCAGGGCATCCGAGCTCGTTCGCCGCGGCCAGGGCAGCGCGTGCCGCGCCTCCCGACCCGACGACCGTGATGGCCCCACCGTCCCAGGTCCCGGCGGCTCGAAGCTCATCGAGACGGCGAAGTACGGCCATGAGGTCGGTGTTCTCGGCCAGCACGTCGCTTCCGTCGAGGGAGAGCGTGTTCGCGCAGCCGCAGCGTTCGGCGGAGGGGGTCGCCGAGTCGGCGAGGGCCAGCGCCGCCTCCTTCCAGGGTTGGGTGACGTTGACGCCTCGGAACCCGACGCCGGCGAGGGCCGGCACGGTCTCCACGAACTCGGACTCGGTGCGTACGTCGAGCGCGATGTAGAGGCCGGCCTGATCGAGCTGCTCGATCCACCGCGAGTGCAGCCAAGGAGATCGCGAATGTCCGATCGGGTGTCCGAGGACCGCGAAGCGAGGCCCCCCCTCGCCGCTCGCGTCGACGTGACGGTGCATCCGATCAACGGGTATCTGCGAGGGGTCGACGGGTCCCGATCGGCCCGCGACGGGGGGGGCGGGTTCCGGCAGGGCACAGAAGACGGCGGCCATGCCAAGGTCGGCCGCGAGCGCCCGCAGCAGCGCGCCCGACGGACCGGTCGTGTGGAGGACGATCGATCGCTCGCCGGCGGGAGGAAGCTCGGGAAGGACGGTGTTCCAGACCTCCGAGAGATCCGCGGGAGCGACGACCTTGACGAAGACCGCGGATCCGGGAGGGGTTCTCAGCCACCGACCCAACTCGGCCCGCTCCGGCAGGTGGTGAAGGTGGATGGAGTGGATCTCCGAGGGGTACGGACGCTCGCCCGAATCTCCGACCTCCGATCGCGCCCGCGCCCGATCCCGTTGAATCTCCCGGTCCACGAAGGCGAACGGGAGCCGACACGCCGCCTCCAGGATCGGGTCGCGTTCGGCGGGTAGGTCCGGCCCTTCGCCTCCTTCCGCCCGCGACCGCAGAGTGGCGAGGAGCGGAAGAGGCGCCGGGAAGAGGTCGGCGAGGCGGGTGAGCTCCTCCCGCGGGAGGCGGTCGAGGCGGACCTCGGCGACGTGGGCGCCCGCATCGCGGGCGAGGGTCGCCTGGGACCGGGCCGTGCCGATGTCCCGCGCCGGAAGGGTCACGATGAGGATCGGCGGCCCCGGCATCATCGCTCCTCGATCGACTCGTCGATGGGCGCGCCGAGATGGCGCCCCGCGGGAAGGGCGACGCCGACCACCTTCTGACCCACGCTCAGGTCCGTGACCGCCGCTCGATCGCCACCCGGGAGCGAGAAGCGGACCGTCTCGGCATCCTGGACGAAGACCGTCGGGCGGCGCCCATCCCGGTCGACCTCGATCAGCACGAGCGGTCGACGTTCGATCTTAAGTCGCCCGACACGCGCGGCCCGGAGGGGAGCGCCGGGGACGACCACCGCCACGGCGTCGCCCGGGGCGAGCTCGGCGAGGTATCGGGTGGTGCCATCGGCGAGAAGGACGTAGGAGTGGGGCGCCCCGGCGTTCACGCGGAACGCCCTCGGGCGCGAGAACGCCGACCCGACGGCCTCGCTGGCCAGGTGGAAGAGGAACGCCGCGCTACTTCCCACGAGCAGGCCTTCCTCGGGACGGAGGACCGACGTCATGTCAACGATCACCCGGTCCCCTAGGTCGGCCGACTCCTTCCGGCGTACCTCGACGGTCTCCCACGCGAGGAGCGCGTCGGTGGAGCGATCGACCATCTCGATGAGTCGGGCCACCTCGGGTGCGTGGGTCACGTCGACGACCACATGGTCCGCCCCGTGCTCGAGGGCCCCGAGGGCGGTGACGACGTGGTCGAGGTCGCGCGCGAGGGACCAGATCGCGGATCGACCGTGGAGGGCGGCCACCACCGACTCGAGGGGGATCACACGGTCCCCCGACCATCGAAGGGCGATCGCGGGCGCGGTCGACCCGAGCGTGATGGCCCGCTCGAGGTCCGCGACGTCGCGCACGTCCCGGACCTCGACCAAGGAGGGACCCTCCCCGCGGACGCGACGCCAGCGGGAACCCTCGTCCATGTACACGTCGCGTGCCTCGTGGGGCGGATCGGGATCCCCGATGGGGATCAGGAAGCGCTGGATCCCCTGGGCGAGCGCCGAGCGCACGATCTCCGAGCGCTCGTCGCGGTTCGATGCGATGGGGTGGAGGACGATCCGCTCGCGCCTCATCCCGCGTCGCCTGTCCCGAGGCCATGGAGGATCGCCGCGACTTTACGGGCGAGGGGGCCCACCGGCGCGCGCTGGAAGAGATTGCGGCCGATGCAGATCCCGCCGGCCCCGGCATCGACGGCCGCCTGCACCCGGGAAAGGAACTGGGATTCGTCCTCGGCACGGGCCCCGCCCCCGATCAGGACCGGCACCGGGGTCGTTCGCACGAGCCGGCGGAACTCGTCGACGCTCCCCGGATAGCTCGTCTTCACGATGTCCGCGCCGAGGTCGGCCGACGCGCGGGCCGCGTGGCGCAGCTCATCCGGCGTCCCCCCGCCCGAACTCGTCACGTAGGCCATGCACAGGAGCGGGAGACCGAGCGCCCGGCACTGGTCGACGGCGACGCCGAGGTCGCGGAGCATCTCGGGCTCTTCGGGGACGCCGAAGTTCACCTGAACGCTCATGAGGTCCCCTCCGAGCTGGACGACCTCCTGGGCCGTCCCGACGAGGACCTTGCGATTCGCGCTCGATCCGAGGCTCGTGGAGGCCGAGAGGTGGATGCCGATGAGCGTGCGCGGCGCGAGCACCGGGATCACGTCGCGGACCGCCCCCTTGGTCACGATGAGGAGATCGACCCCCGCATCCTGGAGCTCGCGCGCGAGCGGGGCCGTGGCCTCGAGCCCGTCGATCGGTCCCATCGAGACCGAATGATCGAGCGGGACGGAGAACAGCCGATGCCGGTCGCTCGGGAAGATGCGCCGGAGACGGACCTTGGTCCCGTACATCGTTCGCGACCCCTCCGCGACGCGTCCGTGATCCGCGGTGACCCTCGGACCCAGCTCAGGAGGTCGACCGCTCGGGTCGGTAGCCCTCGGTGGCTCCGTCGACGAGCAGGCGATGGAGCGAGAAGCCGCGCAGCATCGCGTCCCACATCTGCTTACGGATGTCCGGCGTCGACGCGAAGGCAGCGACCATCTCGCCGACCCAGCGGCTGTGGTCCTCGTCGGCGACGACGTGCAGGGAGTAGTACTCGAGATGGTCGTCGTCGACCTGATAGTGGGTACGGAAGGCCGGGAGGAGGCGCTCGCACAGCTCGACGTTCGGCGGCTCGCTCGACCCGGCCGCGGAGATATAGAACGGCGCCTCCCGATTGATGTAGAGGAAATCGTCGATCGCGACGAGCGTGCTCGGCAACAAGGGCGTCGCGATGACGTCGGACCTTCGGAGGCCGAGCCCCTCGCAGAACTTGAGCCACAGATCGGGGTGTCCCGGGCTCGTGCCCTTCGGGTCCCCCGCCTCCTCGACCAGCATGTCGAGGATCATCCGGCGGTAGGGGTCGAATTTGGCCTCCCACGGGCACCGGGTGAACCGTTCCGCCATGGCGATCGGGACGCAGGCGAGCCACGGGTAGAACTGGCCGGCCCAGCGCTGAACGACCTCCCGCGGAACGTTCCCCTGTTCCAGGTCCGCGAAGAACGGGTGGGTCTTGAACGGGTGGTGGGCCATCTTGTACTGGACGAGCTCGCGGCGGAAGGCCTCGCCTTCCAGGCGTTCCCACGGGGATTCGGGCATCGACTCACGAGCCGCCGTCGGCTATTTGGTGCGCGGGGTTCCCGGGTGAACCCGAAGGAGCGCGAGCCGCGACCCGAACCCCCTCGTTCCCAACGGCCGACCTTCCCAAACG
>JBOGRS010000029.1:0-22767 GCA_050749685.1 Thermoplasmata archaeon | reverse complement strand
TCGTCTCGACGTCGCAGAACTCCCGGAGCGCGGCGAGGGCGAGCGCTTGGCGCTCGGCGGACATCGAGCCGACCCCGTCCTCAACGACGACCGGGTGAAAACCGAGGTTCGTGGCGTGTCGGGCCGTGGAAAGTATTCCCCCTTCGGTGCTGACGCCCGCAAGGATCAGGGTCTCCACTCCCCGGAATCGAAGAAGCGACTCGAGCGGGGTCCCGACAAAGAAGCTCGCTGAGGTTTTAGCGAGCACCAGTTCGTCGTGGCTCGGAGCGAGTTCCGTTAGGATTTGCCAGTCTTGCGCTCCGGGCGTCAAGCGGAAGCGGCCGGCGGGCACTCCGCGCCGTTCCATCGACCGGGCCATCGCCGGGTTGGCCCATCCGTTCGGCAGCGTCGTGTGCTGGCTGTAGACAATCGGGAGTTGCCGTGAACGGTACCCGTCGAGCAATTCACAGATGCTCGCCACGATCGCGGCTCGGTTGTACGCGCGCGCCGCGATGGCCTCCTGCATATCCCACACCACCAACGCCGATTTCCGTAGGTCGAGGGCTGGCACCGCCATGTCCCCGCGAGTCCTTAGCCGCGGATTAGGTCACGACCGCGTCGGCGGTGCGCGGGGTGCGAGGCGTCCGTTCGAGCGCGGTTGAGGATAATGTGGACATGATGGGTTCCGCTCATGGGCCGGCGGAACGTACATCCGAGGCGCCTCTCGTCCTCCACCTCGAGGCGCCTCATGGAGAACTTGAATGAGAAGACCTTCGTCGGACTCGACGTACACCGAAAGAGCGTCTATGCGACGGCGTTCGACGCCGCCGGCACCCTGGTGAGCCAGGAACGATTCGGTGCTACAGACGCCGAGCTGGTCGGCTATCTCGGCCGGCTGCCGGGCCGCAAGCACGTCGTTCTTGAGGCGTGCACCCTCTGGGAACACTTCTTCGACGCCGCGGAGTCGACCGGGGCCTCGGTCGTCCTCTCGAACCCTTACCGAACTCGCCTGATTGCGGAGGCCAGTCTCAAGACGGACAAGCTCGACTCGGAGGCGCTCGCCACCCTTCTCCGACTGAACTCCGTTCCCCTATCATACGCTCCACCGCCTGAGGTCCGGGCCCTGCGCAACCTCGTCCGCGAGCGCGTATACTACCGGCGGGAGGCGGCCTCTCTCAAGAACCACGTCTACAGCTTTCTCCTTCGTCGAGGGATCGAGTACGAAGACCACATCCTGAACCTCCGTCGGAAACGCGAGGTCCTTCGCAACCTCCATATCGAGGAGGTCGACCGGGGCCTCGACTCGTTGGCGTCGATGGAGTCCACCTGCAAGGATCTCGACAAGAAAATCCACGCCGCATGGAGCGCTTCCCCCGAGGCCCAACTTCTCAGCACGGTCCCGGGGATCGGGGAGGTCATCTCGCTCGCGCTCGTGGCGTTCCTCTGCCCGATCGAGCGCTTCTCCAGCGTGGACAAGGTGAGCTCGTATGTGGGGCTCGCCCCGTCCACGCGCCAGTCGGGAGAGTCCGAGCATCACGGACACATCAAGCGGGACAGCGTGGCGCTCCTGCGCTGGGTCTTGGTCGAGGCCGCTTGGATCCACCGGCGACGTGTTCCACGCGGCACGGTGGCCAAGGTCGCCCGTCGGGTAACCCGCCGCCGCGGCTACGGGAAGGGGTCGGTGGCCGGTGCGCACGCGCTCCTGAAGCTCGTCTTCGCAATGTTGAAGCACCGAGAACCCTTCCGGACTGACGCTCCAAGGCCGCCGACTGCGGAAGGCACCCTGCGGCACTCTCGGGTGACCGCTGGAAAACGTGTGCAGCGCGTGGCCTTGGGGCCCTCGACCGCGAAGAGTCTTCCTGCGCCGTAGAGCGCGAATAGCTGGGTGCGGCGAGGGCAATCGTCTACCTGAGACCCATGTGAGCTGTCGAGGCGGGGAGAGACTCTCCTTCAGTCAGTGGCCGCCGAGCGGAACCCACATAGCGGGTGGCCTTGGTCAAGGAGGATGTCTGTCTACGGCTGCAAGCCGTCAAGCAGCATCTGGAGCGAGGGGTTCGGTCGGCGGAGGTCGGCCAACTGTTCGGGATCTCTCCTCGAACGCGCAAACGATGGTGCCCCAGCTACCGGGAGAACGGGGTCGAGGGCCCCCGGTACGAGTCTCGCCGCCCCCACCTCAGTCCCGACCGGATCCACGGGAAGCTCGTCAACCGCATCCCCCATCTGAGACGACGTCATCCCGCCTGGGAAGCGATGCGGATCCACGCCGTCCTTCGCCGCCGCGGGGTGCAGCTGAGCTGGCGAACCGTTCACCGGGTACAGAAGCACCACGGCTTCATGGTCCGGGTCGTCCGCAGGCCCGTCCCCTTCAAGCGCTTCCAGCGACGCCTCGTCGACTCGCTCTGGCAGGCGGCCGTGTACAAGTTCCGCATCGCCCGAGTCCGGGGTCACGTCTGCCTCTACACCATCCTGGAGGACCGCTCTCGCTACCTCGCGGTGGCACGCGCCTACCGCCGAGAGCGGTCCCGGGAGGCGATCAACAACTTCTGGTGGGCGACCAAGGGTGGAGGCAAGCCGAAGGCCCTCTACGTCGACAACGGCAGTTGCTTCATCGCGAAGGAGTTCCGGGCCAACCGCGAGCTCCAACACATCCGGGTGATCTACGGAAGGCCGTACTCCCCTCGAGGGCGTGGGAAGCTCGAGCGGTTCCATGGAGCCCTGACGTAGGAGCTGGTCGGGAGGGTTCACTTCCGCTCGTTGAGCCACTTCCGTGGAGAGATCCGAGCCTGGAGAGGTGAGTACAACGGCTCACGACTCCATGGCGGGATCGGCTGGAAGACGCCCAGCGAGGTGAACTTCGATCGAAAGGTCCAGCGCCGAGTCGCTTACCGGGGCGCTGAGCGGGGCCAAATGTCCTGTCAGCTCACGGGGCCAGATCTGCTGTCTCCGCACACCTAGCCCTGTTCGACTTCATGGATCTCATCGGCGACGAGCCCATGGGCTTCCTTATGGACGCGAGCGGCAGCCTCCGCGCTGGGGGCGTCCACTAAACAGAAGATGGCTCCCTTCTTCTCGTCGACCCAATAGCTGCGATAGTTCACGCCGTGCTTACCCTGAACGAGAAGATCCTTAGCGTGGGCATCGGCCACCGCCGCCGCGGTCACTCCCTTCATGTTCCGATGTTCGTCCAAGTACAGGGGCATAGATCGGGCGAGGGGGCTTCACCCCTTAATCCTTGGGTAGCGCAATCTGGTCCTGGACGCCCTTGCAGGTAAGCCGCCAGCCGAGCGGGACGCGGTGAGAACCCATTGGGAACGCTTCCCTTCCAACTCCCAACACTGACCGGCCCTTCCAGAGGCGGGACTCTGGACCGCATCCTCGCAGACGAAGTAGAATGAAGGCGGTGGGCGGAGAATCGGCGCCACTTTCCCATACCCGCAGCCCCGCTGGTGCCGGGGCAGGCGGCATTATCCTTGTGACGGAGTGGCTTGCGGATGCCAGCTAGACATTGTTCCTCAAGGCGGGTATCTTCGTCTGGCGTTGTGCCGCGTTCGGGGTCTTCGCGTTCGTCCGATCATGGGGGTTCCACCGGCCTATCCGGTGGTGGTAGACTATCCCGCTTCCCGAGACGTCCTATGGACCGTCCATCACCCGCAGGGCCAAAGGCGGTCGTTTGGCCTCTAGATGTGCTCTGTCAGGTGTTGTGGCCCCGCGAGCTGACAAGACATGTGGTCCCCAAAGTCGGACCGAATCTGCTGGACTAGGTGGAGTGACTTCCCTCGGTCGCGGAGATCCTGATCACCCACCATCAGCCTTCTCCAGCGGGGTCAGATCTGCTGTCAGTTCAGCGGGCCAGATGTCTTGTCAAAGCACACTTAGTCCACATGGGACGGGATTGCCACGCGACCCGATAGTGCAAACCGCGCCCCAACCTAGCGGGTTCGTTCGAATCCCGGCCAAAGTGGGGGCATCGAGCCTTCGGCTCGAAGCCCTCCCGTGGCTGACTTTTCGGGGAACTCGTCCCTCGGTTCGCGCGTAGCCCGCCCCGCGTCCACCGATTCGAAACGAGATCGAACGCCTCCCGAACGACGCGCCTCCACTTCCGGGCATGGCCCACGTCGTGCGGTTCGAATGGCTACTGCGCGTCGTCCACGCGTTTGAGGACTCTCAGGGCGGTGAGCGTGATCCATTTGCTGGGCTGCCCGGCCGGCTCGATTTCGAGCGGTCGGACCTTCATCGTGGGTGGCGCGATCCTCACCCCAGCGCCGACGTCGGGATGCACCTTATCGAGGATCCAGGTCCCATCGTGTCGGCGCTTCGCGTGTAGAAGCTCTAGGGCTGGTCGCAGCCTCGGGTCCCCCCCAAACCCCAATCGGGTGAGGACGTCGAGCCCGACCAGCACGTCGTAGAAGTAATGGTTCGGGTAGTGGAGCCGCGACCACGGGACGTACGTTCGCCCGTCGTGGAGCAGCTCTCGTTTGAGGTAGAACTCCGCCCCCGTCTCGATCGCTCGATCCATCCGAGCGGGACGCTTCGCCCTCGGTACGGACGCGAACGCCGCGAGGGCTTCCCAAGCATCCAACGTGCCGGGGGTTCCTTGGGAGCAGTTCCACCCCCCATCCTCCCGTTGGTCGTCGAGGAGCCAGTCGTACAGCCGACGGACGCGAGGATCCTCGCCATACCCGAACCGGGTCATCGCCCGCGCGGTGTTCCCGGCGATGCACACCTCCTCGTGGAAGAAGTTGTAGGGCGAGCTGAGTCGCAGTTTGAACTCGAAGAAGAGGTCCGCGATCTTCCGGATCCGTGGGTCCGTCGAATCGAGCCCCAGGTCGGCGAGGACCAGGGCGCGCCAATTCGTGGATCGGTAGGGTGGGAAGTAGAGAAAGTCCATCCATTGCGCGACGTTCCGGGGCCCCCGTCGCTCCCAGAATCCCTTTGGCCCCTGCAGGCGCAATTGTTCCGCCGCCCACCCGAGTCGACCAATTCGGGAGTGCGCCAACTTCGCATCCGGATCGTCGTTCCGACGGCCCAAGAGCTCAGTGAGGGTGTAGTATCGGACCGAAGGCTGATCGTCCTCGAGGAGCCACTGCGTCAATCGGTCGTCCGCGGCCGCTGATGCGGGATGGATCGACCGCGGCACGATGCGTGAATACCTCGGTCGACGAGAGGTACCGAGCTACATGACAGCGCGTCGGCCCAACTTTGATTCCCACCTGCGTCGACGATCGGGGTAACCCCCGTCGGGAGGCTGCCGGCCGTAGGCGTACGGACGCGGACACGGTCGATACCAAGCTCTTCGGCGGACCTTCACACGGGAGATCGCGCCCATGGTCGCCCGGTCAAACCTCGGCGGCGGAGACGCTCCGGTGACCATGCGGCCGGCGCCCTTTCGATGACGCCGAAGATATGATCGGCCCCCACCGAAGCACGGTGAGTCCCGGGGGATCGGTGCATTCGCTTCCGTCACGGAGGCCGCCAGGCCCCCATAGTTCGGCACCCCGACGGACACGGCGTTCTGCGCGACCGCTGCGGCGTCGTGACGCCGTTCCTCGCCCGCCGGTCCGTGGACCTGGCGGAGGACGAATTGGTTCCCATCCGGATCCACGAAGACTCCGAGCGTGAGCAAGCCGAGCACCGTAGGAACGGTCGAGGGCTCGTCGACGACCGAGCCACCCCGTCGATGGAACTCGGCGCACGCCGCTGCCGGGTCCCGGTGTGAAAACACGACCCTCTGGTCCGTGAGCCGCGCGACGCGCTGTCGTATGGCCCCCTCGGAGAGCCCGCGCCTCTGGTCGATAGCACGTTCGGGGCCTGCCCATCCTCGCGGAGGAGACGAAGGATCCGGCGTTGGACGTCATCCACGCGGTTCCCGAGAGGGGCCCCTACGTTTCCGGTGCGGAAATTTCACTCCGCTCGCCGCGACCCCGGGCGCTAGGGCCTTCGGTCGGATCGGGCGAGGGAGGACTACGATTTTGCCAAACGACATAACAGTTATCCGTGGCGCGCAAGTGGAGCCGTTGATGGGAGTCCCGTCGCCGAGCGCTCGGGCCGTGGAGGGGGTCACGTTGACGCCCCGCGAGAAGGCGCAGATGGTCCTCCTGTACGCCGCGATCCTCGTGACGACGATCGCCGCGTTCGCGGCGGCGTTCGCCTACCTTCCTCCCTCCGCGGGACCCGATGCGCTCCATGGGGTGTTCCTCTTCACGGGCCTCGGCATCACGGCCTACGTCCTCGGGCTGCGCCACGGCTTCGACGCGGACCATATCGCCGCGATCGACAACACGACGCGCAAGCTCCTCAACGACGGGAAGCGTCCGCTGACCGTGGGAACATGGTTCTCCTTGGGCCACTCCACGATCGTGAGCGGGCTCGTCGTCGCCCTCGTCCTGGCGACGAACTTCGTCTACACGCACTACGCGGCGTTCAAGAGCGTCGGGGCGGTCGTCGGGACGCTCATCTCGGGCGGGTTCCTCGTCCTCATCGGGATCATCAACCTCGTGATCGTCCTGGAGGTCTACCGCATCTTCCGGGGCCTGCGCGACCGGTCCCTCGACGAGACCGGGCTCGAGGACCAGATGCAGAAGCGCGGCCTCCTCTACCGCTATTTCGGACGCCTGTTCCGCGTGATCGAGACCCCCCGACAGGTCTACCCGATCGGCGTCCTGTTCGGCCTCGGGTTCGACACGGCGACGGAGGTGGCGCTCATCGCCATCAGCATCACCTTCGGCACGACGGGGGCGGTCCCGATCTGGGCCGTGCTCATCCTGCCCCTTCTCTTCACCTGCGGCATGGTCCTCTCGGACACGACCGATGGGTTCGCGATGCGCTACGCCTACGGCTGGGCGTTCCTCAAGCCGGTGCGCAAGGTGTACTACAACCTCACGCTCACGATCATCTCGGTCCTGGTCGCGTTCGTCGTCGGGGGGGTCGAGCTTCTCCAAGTCCTGGCCGGCGAGTTCGGATGGACCGGCCCCTTCTGGGACGGGCTCCAGCAGCTCAGCTTCGAGTGGCTGGGCGTCGGGATCGTCGCGATGTTCGTCACCGCCTGGCTCGTCGCCATGGGGATCTATCGGTGGAAGCGCTTGGAGGAGATCGTCCCCGATCCGGCGGGCGGTTCATCCCCCGTCGTTCCGGGGTAGGCGGGGGGGGCAGGCGTGGCACGGCGGGTGGTACGGACCGCGGTCTCCCTCGAACCCGAGGTCCTCGAGACGCTGGACCGGTGGGTGAGGATGCGCAACTCGGCGAGCCGTTCGGAAGCGATCCGCTTCCTCGTGCGCAAGGAGACCGCGGAATCCCCGAGCCATGTGGACCCGAACGCGGATGCGGTCGGGACCGTCATGGTCCTCTACGACCACCGTGACCCGAGGGTCCAGCGCCGTCTCACCGCGGCGCAGCACCGCTGGGGGGAGCACATCCGATCGTCGAGCCACGTCCACCTGGAGGGGGACGTCTGCCTCGAGGTGATGATCCTCGCCGGGCAGCGCGGAGAGCTGGTCGAGGCCGCCGAGGACCTCCGCGGGGTGAAAGGTGTCCATCAGGGCGACTACCTTCTCGCGACGCCGGCCGCCGCGGGCGGCGCGACGGGCCACCGTCACCCGCATCGGGCGCCCACCCGATAGCCCGCCGACGCGCGCCGGCGCGCGGGGGGGCGTTGCTCATGAGGTGCGGCTCGATGGGCGGCGCATGAAGTCCATCGCCCCGATCCGGTCGGTCGCGTCGGAGCTCGGCCTCGCCCCGGACGAGGTCGACGAGTCGATCCCTGGGGTGCTCAAAGTGCCGGTCGCCGTCGTCCGACGACGCGCGGACCGGGGCGGGGCCCGGGGAAGGCTCGTCCTGGTCACGGCGATGACCCCGACCCCGCACGGCGAGGGAAAGACGGTCGTGGCGATCGGCCTCGCGATGGGGCTGCGACGCCGCGGACGCCGCGCGGTCGTCGTCCTGCGTCAGCCCTCGCTCGGCCCCGTTTTCGGGGTGAAGGGCGGGGCGGCCGGCGGAGGGAGCGCGACCGTCGAACCGTACGAGGACATCAACTTGGGCCTCAACGGCGACATCGACGCGATCACCGCCGCCCACAACCTGCTCTCCGCGCTCATCGACAATCACCTCTTCCACGGCAACGCTCTCGGGATCGACCCGAAGCGCATCCTCTGGCCGCGAGCGCTCGATGTCAACGATCGAGCGCTCCGTGCTCTCCTCCTCTCCTCCGGAACGACGGGGGCCCCGCTCGATCGGACCAGTCGTTTCGTGATCTCGGCGGCTTCCGAGGTGATGGCGGTGTTCGGCCTCGCGCGAGACTACGCCGACCTCAAGGCTCGCCTGGGCCGCATCGTGATTGCGTTCGACGCGAAGGGGGAAGCCGTCACGGCGCGGCAGCTCGACGCTCCCGGATCGATGGCCGTCCTCCTGCGGCGCGCGCTCGGGCCGAACCTCGTCCAGACCGCCGAGGGCGGACCGGCGATCGTCCACGGCGGTCCGTTCGCCAACATCGCCCACGGTACCGCGAGCCGGCTCGGGATCGAGCTCGGGCTGACGACCTCGGACTACTGCGTCGTCGAGGCCGGCTTTTCGAGCGAGCTCGGGGCGGAGAAGTTCGTCGACCTGGTGGGACCGATGTGCGGGTTCATGGCGAACGCGGCGGTCGTGGTCGCATCGATCCGGGCGCTCCGGCACCACGGGGGTGCCGGGAAGACCGAGGTCGACCGTCCGGACCCGACGGCGGTCGCGCGCGGTCTCGTCAACCTGGAACAGCATCTCGCGAATGTCCGCGCCTTCGGTCTACCCGCGGTCGTCGCGCTCAACCGTTTTCCCGAGGACTCCGATGAGGAGGTGCGCGTTCTCGCGGCCTTCCTGAAGGACCGCAAGGTACGGTGGGCCGAGACGACCGCCTTCCGCGATGGCGGGGCGGGCGCCCACGCGCTCGCCGACGCCGTTGTCGACGCGGCTTCGGAGAGCTCGCATCCGGGCCCGATCTACTCGCCCACGGACCCGCTCGAGCGGAAGGTGGAGAAGATCGTGACGCGCCTCTACGGTGCCGACGGCGCCGTCTTCACCGACGCCGCGCGCGCCGATCTGGACCAATGGGGGGGACTCGCGGACCGGCTCGCTCCGGTCTGCCTCGCCAAGACTCCGCTCTCCCTGTCCGACGACCCGAAGAAGTGGGGACGACCCGAGGGCTTCCGGGTGCGCGTTGACCACATCGCACGGAGTGCCGGCGCCGGTTTCTGGGTGGTCCTCCTCGGCGCCGTCAACACGATGCCGGGACTGCCCGCACACCCGCTTGCCGAGGAGATCGACCTCACCGACGACGGAAGGGTCCTCGGCGTCCACTGAGGACCCCGCCACCGAAGGTCGGGCGACGCTAGGCGAAGCCCAACTGGAGCTTCGCGAACTCGCTCATCCTCTCCGGCCCCCACGGCGGGTCCCAGACGACGTCCACCTCGGCGTGCTCGACTCCGGGGACCGACTGCGCCGCCTCCTTGACGGCGTTGGCGAGGGACTCGATCACCGGGCAACCGGGGCTCGTCATGGTCATGCGAATCGTCAGGCGATCGTCGGCCGCCCAATCGATGCCGTAGATGAGCCCGAGGTCGATGATGTTCATCGGGATCTCGGGGTCGTAGATGTGCTTCAACGCGGCGCGCAGGGCCGTCTCGCGCTCCCCCCTCGAGCCGGAGGGCGGCGGCGACACGGGCGCGGCCCCGGGGTTCGATGCCGCGACCTCGTTGGCCGCAAGGTTGGGGCCGGTGACCTTGAATCCGGCGTCGGCGCCGCTCTCGACGAAATCGACGGTCGCGTCCTGAAGGAAGCGCACGCTCGGCGGGTCGACGACGAACGTGACGCCCTCGGCCACGACGCGGACATCGTCCGGCTTCGAGCGGCCGATGAGCATGGCCGGTCGCGGGTGGATGCCCGGTTCGACGAACACACGGACCACGTCCTCGCTCGAGCGGCCCTCGAGCGCCTGACGCGCCGCGGCGACCGCGCGGGGCGTGACCCCCAGGAGCGGTCCCTTCGCGGGGGACGTCGTGCGATCGTCCGGGGTGGAGGGGGGGTTCGCCGGGGGCATGCGTGTTCCTCGAACGGGAGAAGGGCGCGCGGGAAGGTAACGTACGCGCAGCCCCCCGGACGGCCGGGGAGACCGCCGGTCGGCTCCACGGCCGGGGCGTCAGGCGACCGATGGATCGGGGAGCACGATCCGCCGCTCGGTCGGATCGACCCGGACCTCCGCCCCCAAGGGGAGGACCCACTGGGGATCGGTGTGGCCGAAGTCGAGGTTGGACACGACGGTGAGGTCGACGAGGTGAAACTCGTCGCGGACTACCCGCAGGACGATGCGGTCGAGCTCCTCCTTCTGGAGGGCCGAGTACCCGCGCGCCCGGCCCACGAGGAGCGCGCGGGCGCGGCCCAGAACCCCGGCGAGGCCGTAGTTGCGCAGCACCCACGCGACCTGAGTCACCGTGGGGACGTCCTCCGACGTCTCGAGGAAGAGGACCTTCCCGTCCCAGAAGTCCGGGGCGGGCCAGTACCGGGTTCCCTTCAGGAACTCGAGGACCTCGAGGCAGCCTCCGAAGAGCTCGCCGCGGACCTCCCGCTCCCCCTGCAACCAATGCCAGCCGTCGTGGGGGTGGGGCGAGGCGATCCGCCCGACGCTGTCCTCGAACTCCCAGCGGGGGTAGCCCTCCGACCAGGCAGGGTAGGGGAGAAGCTCCACCCCGGGGGTCGCGTCGAACAGGACGTCTCGAACGTGACGCTCGAAGGACGTCGGGAACGCCTCCATCTGCGAGAATCCGGCCATGACCGACGGGCCGTGGAACGTCACGAGGCCACCCTGCCGGAAGTGCGTCAGCAGGGTCGTCGCGTCGGAATAGCCCAGGAGGATCTTGGGGTGGCGGACCCCGAGGGAGGGGTCGAGGTACGGAAGGAGGCGACAGGAGTCGTCGCCTCCAATGGTCGAGACGATCGCCGCGACGCGGGCGTCCTCGAACGCCGCGGTCACATCGGCGGCGCGTTTTTCGGGCGACGCGAGGAGCTCGAGCGGGTCCATTCGGGTGCACGGATACTCCCGCGTGCGCACCCCGAAGCGGCGTTCGAGATTGCGGACGCCGCTCTCATAGACCGACGGGAACGCGGAGGGACCGCCCCACGACGGGGTGAGGAGCGCCACGGTGTCCCCCGGACGCAGTCGGGGAGGACGGAGGGGAAGCACGCCCGCCGGACCGACCGTCCGCCTATAAGGGGGGCACCCGGTCCGACCGCATTGCGCGCCTCCCCTGACCCTTTATCGTTAGTGGTTCGCATGGTCGTACGATGGCGCCGGGTCGCCCTCCCCTCTATCGCCTCAGCCGCGCCTTCCGGGCGCTCGCCCTGGCCGTTCTGGTCGCGCTCCTGCTATACGTCGCGACCGCAGCGGCGTCGGCCGCCCAGGTCCGGCCGTCGGACGTCCACCAGGGAGGTTCGACGACCGACGTGCTGGCCAACGGGACGATCGTGGTCGACGCGGCGGTCAACTTCACGAACCCGGGCTACTTCCCCATCGATTCGATCGCGATCGCCGCCGCCGTCCACCAGCCCGATGGCTCGAAGCTCGGGGTCGGGAGCTCGCCTCCCGTGAGGGTCGGCCCCGGCGCGACCGCGACGATCCCGCTCACGGTCGTCCTCCCGCTACAATTCACGGGGACCGAGGCGGCATTGCTCACGCACGACGCGCAACTTCCGAGCGCCTACTGGGTGAACGTGACCTACGCCGCGCTCTTCACGGCCGAGGTCGAGGTCACGAGCAATCTTACGTGGGGCGCCCCGTTCGAAGCGCTCAACGCGACGCTCGGCGCTCCCGTCATCGCGTCCAACGGGACCGTGACCGTACCCGCGGAGGTCACGTTCGAGAATCACGCGCGCTTCGCGGTGTCGGGCACCCTCACCGTGCGCCTCGCCGCCTCGAACGGAACGACGTGCGGCGAGGGGAGGCTCCCGATCTCCGCCCCCTCCGGAGCCCACTTCGACCGGGTGGTCGACGTCACCGTCACGTGCGACGCGAGGGGGGGGACGGTCTACGCTGCGTTCGCGGGCTCGCCCTGGACCGTCGCCCTTCCCCCGGAGCGCATCCCGTGATCGAGTCCGGCAACGGGTTCGCTCCCGTCCCCGCCGCCGAGCTTCCCCCCTCGATTCCATCGCTCGCGCGGCGGCTCGTCGTCGGCGCGATCCGGCTCGCGGTCGCGGTCATCGTCCTCATCGGCGTCCCGTTGGAGGCGATCGGCTGGGCGGCCGCCCACGGCGTTTCGACGTCGATCGCTCCGACCACCGTGGCGTCGGTCGGCGTCGCACTCGCCGTCCTCGGCGCGGTCCGCTCCATCGCGCGGCCCACGGGTGCCTTCGGCCCGATCTCGATGATGACGAGCGCGGTCGCTGTGCTCTACCTCTGGTCGCTCAGCATGGTCGCCGAGGCGTCCGTCACGCTCGGGGGCCACGGGTCGCTGACGTTCGGGTTCGGCGAACTGCTGCGCCTGCTCGTGATCGTCCCGGGGATCGGCATCCTCGCCGCCGCCGTGACCACGATCGAGGACCTGGCGCATCCCGGGGAGCGCGTTCGGATCGACTACCCTCCCCGGGCCGTCCCGCCGTCCTAGGGGGGAGAAGGTAGCGTCCGGTGGCCTCGAGGGAGGTGCCGGCCCGCCGGCGGAGGGCGCCGACGATGCGAGGATCGGTCGGGGTCTACGCCGCCACCGCCGCGACAATCCGCACCGGCGTCCGCGGGCGGTCCGACGCGTCCCGCGCGACCCCGGCGATCTTCTCGACGATCTCCTGACCGGACACGACCTTGCCGAAGATCGCATGCTTGCCGTCGAGCCACGAGGTCGTCGCGAGGGTGATGAAGAACTGGCTTCCCCCGGTGTTCGGTCCGGCGTTCGCCATCGAGAGGATCCCGGGACCCGTGTGATGGAGCGATGGGTGGAATTCGTCCGGGATCTCGTACCCGGGTCCCCCGGTGCCGTCCCCCTTGGGGCAACCCGCCTGAACCATGAATCCGGGGATGACGCGGTGGAACGTGAGCCCGTTGTAGAACCCTTTGCGGACGAGCGCCAGGAAGTTGCCCGCGGTCTTCGGGACCTTGTCCTCGAAGATCTCCGTCCGGATCTCACCCATCGTCGTCTTGAACGTCACGGTCGGGTTCGCCATCGCGACCCGCCAGACGTCGGACGGTAAAACGGCTCGCCCTCCCTCTCAGCGGAAGTGCCGACGCACGAGGAAGAGGTAGACCAGCAGGGCGAGGAGGAGGAGGGCCGTCAGCGAGAGGATGAGTCCCTGGACGACGTCCGAGATCCACGCCACGCCGAGCACGATGAAGGAAAGGACGAGGGCCCACATCTCGAGGTCCCAGAGGCCCCGCGCGATCACGAGGAGGACCACCCCGAAGATGAGGAGAAGGACGGCCCCGAGGAGGCCGGGCCCGAAGACCCAGAGCGCGTTCGGGGCGAACGCGGAGGCGAAGAAGACGACCAGGAAGAGGATGATGCTGCCGACCAGGAAGAGCGCGCCGAGGATCCCGATGAGGACCGCCAAGATGGCGACCCCGAGAGGGCGGAGCGAACTCACGCGGACGTAGGTGTTCGACATGCGGGTCTTCCCGGAAATTGACGGTCGGGGGCGCTAGATGAAGGTTTGCGTCTCCGGCATGAAACACCGTTTTTTATAGACGAAGGGTGAGTGAAATCGTCCAGGGCGCCTCCCGGGCCCGTGGATGATGAACCAGCGAATAGTATGGACGGGGCTCGCCATCCTGGTGCTCGGGGTGAGTCTGGTGGTCTTTCCCCTCGCCACGACCGGGGTCGAGCAGGTCGACCTCGAACTCCAGGTCGGGGTCTTCGTCCTGCCGGTGGGGCTGTCGATCGCCTTGAGCGGGGCGGCCGCGCCGAGCCCGGACGTCACGACGGTGGGAGGATGGTTCGGCAACTCCGACGAGAACTTCCTGCGTCGGCATCTCGTCCGGGTGGCACCCTTCCTGCCGACCCGCCTCCTTCCCCACCCGATGGAGAGCGTCAACTGCGCGGCATGCTACACCGCGATCCCGGCCGATACGGTGATCTGCCCCCGCTGCGCCCGCGCCCGCCCGTGTCGCGTCTGTACCGGTCCCCTCCAAGCCGCGCGTTCGTCCACCCGATGCTCGACGTGCCGTCACGCCGAGGTCTACTGCGACTGCCCAAAGGTCAAGAAGGCCCACCCTCTCGGGGGGACGCGACACGTCATTCCCACGTGACGCGCGGACCGTGGACGAGCAGCTCCCCCGTGGCACGACGACCTTTCCGGACCTCGTGACGGTCCATTTCGATGGAGCCTGCGAGCCCGCCCGTGGCGGCGGGGTAGCGACCTACGGGTTCACCGTGGAGGGGTTCGGCCTCGAGTACGAGGAGAAGGGCCTCGCCGTTCGCCCGTGGTCCCCCCGGGCCACGAACAACGTCGCCGAGTACACCGCGGCGATCCGGGCCCTCGAGTGGCTCACCACCCGCGGGTTCAAGGGACGCGTCCTGATGTTCGGCGATAGTCAGCTCATCGTACGACAAATGAAGGGGGAGTACGAGGTCAAGGCCCCCCACCTGCAGGAGTACCACCGGCACCTTCGCCAGCTGGCGGGTCGTTTCGAGGAGGTACGCTTCGAGTGGGTCCCCCGCCGCGAGAACGCCCGCGCCGACGCGCTCTCGAAGCTGGCGTTCGCCGAGTCGGCCACCTCCGCCGGACACCGTCGACCGGAATCCCCGGTCGATCCGGTCGAGGAGGACCTCATCCCGGAGAACGACGTGCGCGAGAGCGAGACGTAGGGGTCAGTTCCAACGGACCGTGTAGACGAGGGTCCGTCCCTCAATCGCCGCGCGGGCGCGCGCGGTGTCGACGTAGGTGGCGAACGCCGCCGCGGCTTCGGGAGTCAGGCGGGGTCGATTTCCGTACCCTCGCGGAGTCCCACGGCCGAGGAAGAGCTTGCGAGGAGGAACGTCGGAGGGCTCGACCAAAGGGTACGGCGGGGACGTCAACGGCGCCCCCAGGCGACGGCACGCTCGAGCATCTCACGGTAGGTATTCCCCTCGGGAATGCGAGGGAGGTAGGCGAGGGGAACGTCCTCGGGCACGTCCGCACGTTCGGGCGCGCCGAGCGCGGCAAGGGGGACCCAGTGGGATGGAGCTTCGGTCACGGTCCTCTCACCCGATTGTCAGACGGATGTCGTACATAAAGAGGGGAGTTCCTGTGGAAAGGCAGGGGTGGGAACCCGTGTTCCTATCGTGGGAGAGAATCCGACATTCCGCCGACGTCACCCGCCACTTCCAGTGGCTTTATTCGAAATGTTTAAGTACGACATTCAACGCGCCGGCCAATCGGTCGGCCCCTTGAGAGGCCGACGGATCCACCGCCCGAGCCTGACGTTGGGCGGGTCCAGCAAGGGTTTAACGCACCGCGACCGTGCGCGCGTATGGCCTCCCTCGACCGCGGAGCGGGGCCTTCCCGCCCGACTCGACGGTCCCCGTCCGCCTCGGGCGGTGATCGCGCCCGCGTCGTCGAACGTACGAGCTCGGCGGCGGGGCCGAGGTCGACTCCCCCGCGCTCCGAACCCGATTCACGGCCGACGCCCCCGCGATCCCCCGATCCGTTCCTCGCGCTGCGGGTGCACATCGACCTTCCCGAGGGTACTTGGCTGCGCACGTTCTCCCGCCGGCACCCCGAGGCGCGGATCGAGGTGATCCATCGGTTCGAAGCCTCCCGCGAGCTCATCGTGGATGACGTTCGACTCGGGCCTCGAGAAAATCCGGCCTACGCGCAGGAGATCGTGGCCGCGCCCGAGGTTCGGCAGGTGGAGAACCTCCGCGACGCCGGCGAACCGGGGGTCTACCGGGTCGTCTATCGCGCGCCACGGTTCGTTCATACCGCGCGTGAGTTCGGGGTCCCCCCGCGCTACCCGTTCGTCGTGCGGAACGGGATCTCGACGTGGACGCTCATCTGCCACCAGTCGTCGGTTCCGCCGTTCGTGAAGGAGCTGAGGGCCCGAGTTCCTGGCGTCGAGCTGGAAGCGTTGCCCGCCTCCCGCGATGGTCCGGCCTCCCGGGAGCTCACCCGGCGCCAGCGGGAAATCTTCGATCGCGCCATGGACGAAGGGTACTTCGACGTGCCGCGCCGGACCTCGCTCACGGCCCTCGCGCAAAGGATCGGAGTGAGCAAGTCGACCCTTTCCGAATCGCTCGCGATCACCGAATTCAAGCTGCTCGAAGGACGAGGTAGTCCGTAGGCCGGGCCGATCCCTCCGCCCCCCGAGAATCCTTAATCGGCGGACGCGCTTAGGTACCGACGGCGCATGACGGGCCGATCGCGCGCGTGGGCACTCCCGCGTTCGTGGTTCCGACGCCGGGGTGGCGGTTGGACGTCACTCGTGGTCGCGGGGGTGGCCACCCTTGGGCTCGTCGCCTTTCTTCCGCCGGGACCGGGAGTGGGACCGGCGGTCCGACCGAGCGGGTGGAGCGGGTCGCTTCCTCCCGGCCCCTCGCCCGACCTCGCGATGACGTCCTCGAACCTCGCGCTCGGAATCTCGAGCGCCCCCGGGGCGATCTGTACCGGTGGGGGTTCCGACTGCCCCGCCGGGACCGGCGTCGCGCGCGTCTCGCTCTCGGCCGTGGCCAACCCGGGATCGAACGCGACGTGGCCGTCGGTCCAGGTCGTCTTCCTTCTCGAGACCACGCCCTACGACGGGGTCTACGATCCGACGAGCCCGGGCGGCGAACCGGGCTTCGATCCGTGCGGTGATCCCGCGTACTCCGGAAGGCCTCTGTGCGAGGAATCGAACGCCGTGCCGTTCTTCGTGGAGAACGCCGGGGCGATCGCGACCCGCATCCAAGAGACGAACCCCCACTCGCAGGTCGCCTTCGGGCTCATCGACTTCGCCTCGACGCGATCCGCCCCGTGGGATGACGGGGACGGATCCGTGTACCACGTGGATGTGGGGAGCTTCGTCCCGGCGGCGCAGTTCGGCTCCCTCGTGTCGACCTCGTTCCATGATGGTCCCCTCGGAGGGGGCTGGACCTCTCCCGACTCCGACCTGAGGGACAACTTCCTCGATTCTCCGGTCACGACCACCCTCTACGGCGCGCTCGAGGGGAGCGGACTCGCTTGGTCGAACACGGCCCACCACGTCCTCGTGGACATCGGGTCGACGGCACCGCGCGACCCCGCGTACGTCGAGAACTACTGCGTGAGCGCGCACGTCCTCTCGCTCACCGTCAACGGCTCCGCCTGTCTCTCGAGCCCCTGCGAGCCGACGTTCGACTTCGGGACGCTGACAAGCCCGAACTGCCTCGGGTGGATCACGTCCCACGACGGGAACCCGGCCGACGCGATCTCCGCCATCGCCCATTCCGCTCCGAGCTGCGCGACGTCCACCGGGGGGAGCTGCACGATCGACGTGGTCAACGTGGCGACGACCTCAACGGATCCGAGCTCGCCGGGGTGGCCCAACCGGACGGCGTCGATCCCGGGCGACCGCGCGCTCGTCACGACGAACGTCGCGCACGTGATCGCGGCGGGCTGCGCCCTGTCGCTCGTCACCGGAGGGAGCTGGGCCGGCCCGGTCGGGAGCGTATGTCCCGACGGCCGGAGCGGATCGCTCTCCTACCTCACCTCCTTCGGCACGGCCTCCTCCCCGAATCTCGCCAATCCCGGGCTCATGGACGCCCTCGCGGCCATCGCGTTCGGACCGGTGAACATACCGGTGGGGGTGCGCGGAGGCAGCACTCCGCTGTTCGCGTTCGTCCCGTCGAGCGGGATCGCCCTCGCGCGTCCCCTCGAGGCGAGCGCCGCCTGCCTCCACAACGGCACCCCCTTGCCGACATGCGCTACCCTACCGACCATGGCGACGATCGGCGGTCGGGCCTCCCTCACGTGGAACTGGAGCAGCGTCCCGTCGCAGAACGAGCTCGTCCCGGGGGATTCCTGGACCGCGGCGTTCGATGTCGTCGCGAGCGGGCCACCGTCGACGTCGACCCCGATCGATGCGTGCGCGACCCGCCCGTGCGAGCTCGCGAGCACCGGACCGGTGGACGGCTGGTTCACCCGGGCGGCGTACCTCGACCCGGTCAACGCGTCGGTGGTCGAACTTTCCTTTCCGCTATCGACGCTGCGTGTCGATGGGCGCGCGTCGCCGGTGCCCTCCCCGGGTGCCACCGTACCCACGCCTCCCACCGGTGTCCCCCCGACGCCCATCCTCCCGAGCCCGGTCGTGCTGCCCGGGGTCCAAGTGGCCGGATCCGGCCCGAGCGTGACCGTCGCCAACCTGTCGATCCAGGCGTTCGCCGCGGGCGTGATCGCCGCGGGATTCACGCGCATGGCCATCCGCCAGAAGACGATCGGCGTCCGGCTCGCCACACTGTCCTCCGCGATGCAGGGCCCCCGACCGGGACCCTCGCGACGGGGCGTCCGCACGGGCCGTTCCCCGCCCTAGCGGCGGTTCGCCCTCCGATACGTAGCGCGGCGGGATTGCCCCCGCGCACAGGCTCATAACCCCGAGCGGAGTGCGCCGACCCCGGTGCCCCGCATGGCCCCCCCTTTGGACCCCGCCGACGCGGCGAGGATCATTGCCGAAGCGGAGGCGCGACTGCTCGAGGTCTCGATCGAGTCGCAGCGGGCCGATTGGGTCTACCAGACGTACATCACGCCGGACACCGAGCAACTCGCGTCGCGGACGTACTCTCGCGTCATCGAGCTCACCGTCCAGCTCGCCAAAACCGTCGTAGGATGGGACCCTTCGGCCCTCTCCCCGGAGGTCGCTCGCAAGGCGAAGCTCCTGAGACTGTCGCTACCGTTGATCGCCCCCTCCGGTCCGGGGCAGGCCGACGAGCTCACCGGGCTCGTGAATGCGATGCAAGGCGCCTACGGCCGCGGGAGCTACCGCCCCCGCGGGGCGAACGCGTCGCTCTCGCTCGAAGCGCTCGAGCATGTTCTGGCGGAGAGCCGCGATCCCGCGCAGATGCTCGACGCCTGGTCCGGCTGGCACGCCGTCGGCCGGTCGATGCGCTCCACGTTCCGGCGCTACGTCGAGCTCGCGAACCAGGGCGCGCAGGAGGTCGGGTTCGAGGACACGGGCTCGATGTGGAGGTCGAAGTACGACATGGCGCCCGACGCCTTCGCCCGCGAGGTCGATCGGCTGTGGGGCGAGGTCCGGCCGCTGTATGTCGAACTGCACGCCTACGTTCGGCGGAAGTTGGTCGAGCTCTACGGCCCGCAAACCGTCCCGCCGGGGGGACCGATCCCGGCGCATCTCCTCGGGAACATGTGGGCCCAAAGCTGGGAGAATCTCGCCGATCGCCTGCTGCCGGAAGGTTCGTCTCGGGGATACGACCTGACCCAACTCCTGCGAGCACGGACCGGGGACCCGAAGGAGATCGTACGCTACGCCGAGCGGTTCTTCACGTCGCTGGGCTTCGACCCCCTGCCGGCAACGTTCTGGGAACGCTCCCTCTTCGTGCGCCCGCGGGACCGCTCGGTCATCTGTCATGCGAGCGCCTGGGACATCGATTTCGCCAACGACCTCAGGATCAAGATGTGCATCGAGGTGACGGGGGAGGATTTCCGCGTCATCCACCACGAACTCGGTCACACGTTCTACCAGCGCGCCTACCAACACCTCCCCTTCCTCTTCCGCGACAGCGCCCACGACGGGTTCCACGAGGCCGTCGGGGACACGATCGCCCTATCGATCACCCCGGACTACCTCGTGAAGGTCGGCCTGCTGGCGAGCGCTCCCGAGGCGTCCCACGACATGGGCGGACTCTTCGAACGGGCCCTCGAGAAGATCGCCTTCCTGCCATTCGGGCTCGTGGTCGACCAGTGGAGGTGGAAGGTCTTCTCCGGCGAGATCCCCCCGAGCGAGTACACCACGAGCTGGTGGGCCCTGCGGCGGACCTACCAGGGAATCGCCCCGGCGATCGCTCGGTCGGAGGAGGACTTCGACCCTGGGGCGAAGTACCACGTGACGGCGAACGTGCCCTACATGCGCTACCTGCTCGCCCACCTTCTTCAGTTCCAGTTCCACCGGGCGCTCGCCCGACACGTGGGATGGACCGGTCCGATCCATCGTTTTTCGATCTACGGAGAGCATGCGGCGGGCGAGCGGCTTCAGCAGATGCTGAGGCTCGGGCAGAGCCGCCCGTGGCCGGACGCCCTCTACGCCCTCTCGGGCGAACGCACGATCGATCCCGGTGCGATCCGGGAGTACTTCGCGCCGCTGGAACGGTGGCTCCACGAACAGAACGAGGGCCATCCGGTGGGCTGGTGAGCCCCGTGTCACGCTTTCACGCGCCGTCCGCCGTCGACCCGGTTGGGGTAATATGGAAGCGTCGTCCCGGGCGTCGGACATGCTGCCCGTCCCTCCCTCCACGGTGCGACCGATGAGCCCGGGTCGTTCGCGACGGGCCGCCGCGGTGCGGCGAAGCGTGTCGATCGCGATCATCTTCGTCCTCGTCGCAGGGGCCGGAACGTTCCTCTCCCCCCCCGGGGCGCTCGACGCGAACGCCTCTCCCCCCCCGGCGACAGCTTCCCACGTCGCACCCACGGAGCCGCCCTCGAGCCGGGGTGTGATCGCTCCGACCCGTATGACGAGCTTCCCGTCCGCCTCCGCGACTCCCGGACTCGGCGCCTCGCTCTCCCCGGCGATCGCGCCTTACCCCGTCGCCCCCCGACGGTCTCCGATGGCGAGCACGCTCGGCATCGTCCCCGCCACGACGACCGCGCCCGTCGACACGATCACGGTGAAAGCCGCGGGTACCTCGAGCACCCAGCTCACCCTCAACCGTTCCTTCGAGGGAGAGAACTTCTATCAGGCGGGCGTCACCCCGCCGGACGTTCAAGTCGCCGCCGGTCCCAACCAGGTCGCCGAGATGGTCAACCTCGAGTTCGCGGCTTGGTCGACGAGCGGTACCAAGCTCGGGAACGAGAGCCTCTACACCTTCTGGGGCGTCAGCACGTCCACGGCGTTCCTCAGCGACCCGCGGATCCTCTTCGATGCCGATTCGGGGCGTTGGTTCGCGTCGATCCTCGAGGCCACGACGAGCGCCTACCTCGCTCCCTTCGCCGTCTCCGCGTCGAACAACGTCACCGGGACCTGGACGATCTACACGAGCCTCGCCCCGCCGTCCGGCGATCTTGGGGACCAGCCGATCCTCGGGGTCAGTCACGACCTCCTCAGCATCGGCGTGAACGATTTCGGTACGTCGGGCTACGCCGGCGCCCAGTACTGGGTCGTCAACAAGACGGCGGTCTTGAACGGGTCCTCCGCCGCCTTCGCCGGCTACGGACCGTACCCCAACGATCTTTCGATCCATCCGGCGCGCGCCGTTTCCGCCTACGACGGAATGTACCTGGCCGAAACGTTCCCGGGGGCCCCGGCCTCGCTCGAGATCTTTTCCGTGCGGGGGGTCCCTCCGGCGACCCCCACGGTGACGCGCACGAACCTCACGGTCGGGGACCTCGCGACGCCCCCCGCCGCCGCGCAGCCCGGGACGACCGACCAGCTCGACACCGGCGCCGGGAGCGCCCGCGTGATGGATGAGCTCTGGTCCGGGGGCCAGCTCTGGGTCGCCTACAGCGACACCTGCCTGGTCGCCGGGGTCTCGCACGCCTGCTTCCGCCTCGACCTGATCAACGTCTCGGGGACGCCGTCGGTCGCCCAGGACTTCAACGTCGCGGTCGCCGGCACGGATCTCCTGTACCCCGCGATGGCCCTCGATCCAGGGGGGAACATCGTCATGGTCTTCGGTCTCAGCTCGGCCACCGCCACCTACCCCAGCATCGGCGCCACGTACCGCACCCCTACCGACCCCACGAGCACCGTCCGCCCCGGGCTGCTGGTCCGGGCCGGAACCGCCTCGATGGGGTGCAGCGGTACGTGCCGCTACGGAGACTACTTCGGCGCGGCCGCGGGCCCTGGCGCCACGAAGATCTGGATCGGGGGGGAGTACGTGACCGGATCGGCTCCGTGGCAGACCCGCATCGCCGCCGTCCTCGCGGAAGGTCCGATGTCGGCCGCGCTGCGGACGAGCGCATCCTCGGCGGACGTCGGTCAGCCCGTGCCCATCTCCGTCGTCGTGACGAACAGCACGTGTCCTACCGGAGCGTCGGCCGGATGCTCCGTCGTGGTCCCGTTCGGGGACGGCAGCACCGGCTACGCGAACTGTACGGCGATCGGGGCCTCGTACGGTTGGACGCACGTGTACTCGGCGGCGGGGAGCTACAACGTCGGGGCGGGAGCTTCCGTGACGGCCTACGCCACCCCGAACTGCGCGTCGAGCAGTCGAGTCGCCACGTACCCGCTCGCCCCCGTCTCCCTCGTCATCGCTTCGGGCCAGGTCGTCCAGGTCACGGCGAGCCCGTCGACCTCGCTGGACGTCGGGCAGCCGGCGACGCTTTCGGCCCAGGTCGCGGGCGGGGTGGGTCCGTACAGCTACCTCTGGTACGGTCTTCCGAACGGCTGCGCGACCACCACCCTCGCGACGGTCGATTGCACGATGCAGACCCCGGGTGACTTCACGGTGAACGCCACTTCCACCGACGCGAACGGCGCCACCGTCAGCGGAGAGCTCGCGGTCCACGTCGACCCGGCGCCGTCGATCGTCCTGATGGTCGCCGCGAGCGCGGTCGACGTGGGGCAGACCCTCGAATTCCTCGGAACGCCGGGCGGGGGGAGCGGGACGTACCAGTACGCGTGGTTCGACCTCCCCGAAGGGTGCATCGGGCCGGTCGACTCTCCATCGTTCCAGTGCCTTCCGCAGA
>JBOGRS010000028.1:0-24033 GCA_050749685.1 Thermoplasmata archaeon | reverse complement strand
AGAAGACCCGACCGGCTTCCTACGGATGGGCGAGGCGAAACTACATGCGAGGGGGTTCGTTGGACCCGTGAGGCCCCTTCAGCGGAGCCCCTCCATCAACAACCGGTGGCACAGCACTGAGCGTGCAGTCCGACGCCACGAGAACCTGGCACTTCCCGCTGAAACCAATGATTATATATGGCGGACAAGGTGGCTTGACGTTGCTGACATCTGTCTGACAAACAGATGGCCTACGGCAGGCATACGGGGCGTCGAAGTTCGAGGAGGGAGGCAGCCGATGTTCCTGAAGCGCGTCAAGGTCCGCAACTTCAAGTCGTTCGCCGGGTCGACCGAGATCCCGTTCCAGCCGGGGTTCACGGGCGTCGCCGGACCGAACGGGATGGGCAAGTCGAACATCTCGGACGCGATCCTGTTCGTCCTCGGACCCACGAGCTCGAAGGCGCTGCGGGCGGACCGACTCACCCACCTCTTCTTCAATGGCGGAGCGTCGAAGAAGGCCGCGACGGAGTGCGAGGTGGCGCTCGTCTTCGACAACGCGGACCGCATGATCCCGGTCGAGAGCGACGACGTCGAGGTCACGCGCTACGTCAAGCTGGCTCCAAACGACGCCAACGGCTACTACTCCTACTTCTACATCAACGGCCGACGCTCCACCCAGTCCGAGATCGACTCGCTCCTGTCCCATGCCCGTCTCTCGGGCGACGGTTACAACCTCGTCCAGCAGGGCGATGTCAATCGCATCGTCAGCATGGGTCCGATCCCCCGCCGGGGGCTCGTCGAACGGCTCGCCGGGATCTCGCAGTTCGATGAGGAGCTCGAGCGCGCCGGGACGAAGAGGACCGATCTCGAGACCAACCTGGGACGGATCAACGTCCTCCTCACGGAAATCCGCGGCCACCTGACCGCGCTCGAATCCCAGCGCCTCCAGGCGATCCAGTATAAGCAGCTCCAGGACGAGCGCCGACGTGCCGAGGCGCGGCTCGCCCGCGCGGGGCACATGCTCGCGCGCCAGGAGGTCCAGAGCTGCGAGGCGCAGCTCACCCAGCTCACGACCGACCTCGAAGCGCTCCGCGTCGAAGCCACACGACTCGAGGGGGAGCGCGCGCGCGTCGGCGACGCCATCGAGGCCCTCGAAAAGGAGATCGCGGAGCGCGCGGGGATCGAGGGAGCGAGGTTCAAGGAGGAGCTCGACGCCAAACGGATGGCGTTCGCGCGTCTCGACGAGAACGTCCGCCAGGCGGACGAAGAGCTCGAAGCCCTCGCCCAGAAGCTGACGACCTTGACCGACCATATCGCGACGGACGAGAAGGAAGCGACGAAGCTCGGCGGTCGGGAGAGATCCCTCGCCCAGCAGCTCGAGGAGGTCGAGGCGAAGGTAAGCGACCTCACCCGGACGCTCCGTACCACGACCACCGAGGCCGAGCAGTCCCAAGGCAAGCTCGTCGGGTCCCGACGCGAGATCCTCAAGCTCGAGGCGGAGCAGGAGAAGCGCCAGGCGGCGTGGCAGAACACGGTCCAGACGCTCGAGTCCGCCCGAGCGACCCTCGCTGCCGCCGAACGCGCCCACGCCCAGTCCGAGGACGACCACCGCACCCGCGAGCTGGAGATGAAGGATCTCGAACTCAGGGCGCGCCAAGCGCGACCCGAACGGTCGGGCAAGGAGACGTCGACCGCCGAGCTCCAGAAGGAGTTCTTCCAGGTCAAGGCCAAGGAGAAGACGCTCACCCAGGACGCGGAAAAACTGAGCGCGGAGGTCCTCGAGCTCAACCGACGATACATGGCCCTTGACGCGCGCCTCAAGGCGCGAGCCGAGGGAGGCTCGCGGCCGAGCGCGCTCGCCGCGGTCGATTTCCTCCTCTCGCAAAGGAACCTCGGCAAGGTCCACGGGATCCGTGGGACGGTCGAGGAGCTCGCCCGTTTCGAACCGGAGCACCAGACCGCGATCGCCCTCGCCGCCGGGGCCCGCTTCCAGGCCCTCGTGGTCGAGACCGACCAGGTCGCCGAGGAGTGCATCCGGCTCCTCCGCTCCGAGAAGCGCGGCCGAGCGACCTTCCTCCCGCTCAACAAGATGCTCCCCGGACGGCCCCACGGCAAGTCCCTCGTGGCGTCCCAGTCGGCGGGCGCCGTCGGTTTCGCGATCGATCTCGTGAAATTCGACGAGGAGCTGCGTCCCGCGTTCTGGTACGTCTTCGGCGAGACCGTCGTCATGCACGATCTTGCGGGCGCCCGCACGCAGATGGGCGGGGTTCGCCTGGTGACGCTCACCGGCGAGCTCATCGAGGCGACCGGCGCGATCACGGGCGGCTACCTCGAGACCGGCGGCGGCGGACGCGGCGCGGACAACGCGGTCGAGCTCAAGCGGGTGGGCGACGAGCTGCGCCAGAAGAGTGAGCTCGAAAGCGACACCCGGGCCGAGCTCGCGCGCCTCGCCGACCGCGTGCGCACCCTGGGCGAGGAACTCGCCCGACGCAGCGCCGACGCCCAGGTCCGCGACTCGACCGGCAAGGTCCTCGACGGCGAGCTTACGGCCGCGCGCGAGAAGGTCAAGGTCGCGGCACGGCGGATCAGCGAGGCACGATCCGAACGCGAGGCCGCGGAAACGGCGCTCGCCGAGGCCGACCGGCAGAGCCGCGAAATCGCGGAGGAGATCGGCCGCGTGAAGGAATCGCTCCAGAAGCTCCAGGAGGACTACCTCGGCCACATGCCCGGGGCCCTTTCGACGCGGATCCGTTCCCTCCAGGAGGCGCAGCAGGCGGTGGCCGAGGAACGCGTCACCCTCGCCCGGGAGCTCGAGAGCGCCCGCGCCGCCGTCCAGGCGAGCGCCACCGCCCTTTCGGCCCGGCGGGAGGAGCTCGCCACGACCCGGTCGTCGCGGACCGCCAAGGACAAAGCCCACAAAGCGCTCGTCCGTCAGCGCGACGAGGCGCGCGCGGCGCTCGACGCCCTCAAGACCGTCGAGGCCCAGCAGCTCGAGGCGGTCAAGGGCCACGCGGAGAAGAAGCACCGGCTGGAGTCCGAACGTCTCAAGATCGTCGACCTTCTCGCCCGTGCCCAAGAGTCGCTGCGCACGAAGGCCGGCCTCGAGCAGCAGGAGGAGGTGCGCCTCGCCACCGCGCGCCAGCACCTCACCGAGGTCGAGGCGACGCTCAAGGAACTTCCGGCGTCCGAGCCGGACGAGGCACCGATCCCGCTCGACGAGCTCCGCCGCACGATCGCCACCCTCACGAGCCAGCTCGATTCGATGGGGTCGGTCAACCTCCGTGCCCTCGAGGAGTACGACGGCGAAAAGGCCCGGCTCGACGATTTCCAAGTCGAGGTCACGCGTCTCACCAGCGAGAAGTCGGAGCTCGTGAGCCTCGTCGGCGAGATCGAGACGAAGAAGCGCGAGAGGCTGGTCGAGGTCGTCGCCGCGGTCAACATCGGCTACGGCGAGATCTACGGGGAACTGAGCGGCGGCGGCGAGGGCGAGATCGCCCTCGAGGTGCCGGACGATCCTCTCTCCGGGGGACTGCTCATCCGGGCCCGTCCCGTCGGCAAGAACGTCCAGCGGCTCGAGCAGCTGAGCGGAGGCGAGAAGTCGCTCGCCAGCCTGGCGTTCGTCTTCGCGATGCAGCGCTACGACCCGAGCCCGCTCTACGTCTTCGACGAGGTGGACATGTCGCTCGATGGTGTCAACGCGGAGAACGTCGGGCGGATGCTCCGCCGCAACGCCGAGCGCGCCCAGTTCATCGTCATCTCGCTCCGCAAGGTCACGCTCAAGTTCGCGCGCCAGCTCTTCGGCGTCACGATGCACGGCGACGGGTGCTCGCGGGTGGTGGGACTCAAGCTCGATGAGATCGTCGACGTCGACGAGCGGGACCGCGCGGAAGCTCCCGCTCCTCCCGTGGCCCCGGAGGCGGCATGACGATCTCCCAGCACGAGGCCCGCGACCTCGCGGACTCGACGCCGTCGGTTCAGCGCGAAGCGGCCGGAAGGATGCTCGATTACCTCGTCTTCCACCGGTCGCTCCTGGGGGAGGAGAACGCGTCACCCCCCCTGCTCGACCGGTACATGGCCCTCGTCCAGAACCTCAAGGAAGGGGTCCACGTCATCATCCACGACCCCTACCAGAAAGCGACGGCCCTGTTGTTCGAGCTCGTCATGGACCAGGAGTTCGACCCATGGGAGATCGACCTCGTTCGGTTCACCCAGCAGTACCTCGAGCGGGTGCGCACCGAGGGTGGGATCGACTTCGCGGTCGCCGGGCGCCTCCTCTACATGGCGTGGAGCATCCTCTATCTCCAGTCCCAGGCCGTCCTCCAGCACCGGGACCGCCCTCCCGAGGGGGCTGCGGGGACCGACGCGGGGCCGGCCGAGGGCGAGATGAGCTACCTCGACGACCTCACGACGCCGGAGGCCGTCGACGTGACGTCGACCGTCCTCGGCTCCGTCGACGACCTCCCGATCACCCCGATGATCCGCCACCCCGAGACGCGGCCGGTCTCGCTCCTCGAGCTCGTGAACGCCTTCGGTCAGGCCGAGGCGGACGCCCGCCGTTCGATGCGGCTCCAGGAGCTGCGCGAGCGCCTGCGCGACGAGCAGCGGGCCCCTCCCGAGGTCCTCGTCCACGGCGACATTCCCGAACGGGACCTCGAGGACGCCTGGGAGATCGCGCGCACCCACCCGCTCGGCGAACCGTTCCCGTTCGTCGAACTGTGGCGACACGCCCAGGGGAGGGACCGCCTGGTCGCGCTCTTCCTCGCGAGCCTCTTCCTCGCGCGCGAGAACGTCCTCGACCTGCGCCAGGAGGAGATCGGCCGATCGCCCCTCCTCCTCGTCCGCACGCGGGACGAGCGCCCCAACCTGGCGGAGGGGGCGTAGATGCCGAGCAAGGTGGACGACCTCGTCCTCCGTGTGGAGTCGCTCCTGTTCGCGAGCGGCAAGCCGCTCTCAGTGCGGGAGCTCACCGCGATGCTCGAAGCGCCCGACCACCGCCCCATCCAGGCGGCCCTCAAGAAGCTCGCGCACACCTACGACGGGCGGCAGACCGCGCTCGAGGTCCGCCACGTGGGCGACCGCTACGCGCTCCAGCTGCGCCCTCAGTTCGTCCCGACGGCCCATGCGGTGACGCCGATCGACATGGCCCCGCGGACGCTGAAGACCCTCACGCTCATCGCCTACCACCAGCCGATCCGCCAGAGCCTGCTCGCGCGGATGATCGGGGAGGTCGCCTACGAGGAAGTGCAGCGCCTACGCACCCTCGGTCTCGTCCATGCCGAGCCGCAGGGCGCCACCCTCGAGCTCCGGACGACGAGGACGTTCGCCGAGTACTTCGGGATCGCATCGACCCGTCCCGAGGAGATCCGGCAGTTCCTCGAGAAGAAGCTCGGGGTGACCGACTCGACGTCGGGGGACACGAGCCCGCCGAACGGGGCCGACGACGCGACGGCCCCGTCGCCGGCCTTGAGCCCGGCGACGCCCGCCGCCAGCGGGTAGAACGCCCGATCCGGCCGGGTCACCAGGTCCCGCAGCCCGGACATCGGACCGGCTCGGCCGGTCGCATCGTCCCGCAGTAGGGGCACGCGAACGTCGCGGGGGGCGGCGGAGGCTCCGGGCCCGGGGGCGGGGGGCCGGTGCGGTCCCACGGAGGAGGCGGCGGGGAGACCGGGCCGGGTCCGGGAGGGGGCGGGAGGTTCGCTCCCGGAGGGAAGGCGAAGGGCGGGGGAGCCTGCGCGGGCGGGCGGCCGACGGCGATGACGACGACCACCAGGATCGCCACGACGACCCCGATCGCGACGAGGAGCAGGGTGTCGACCGAGCTGGGCGGGACCGCGCCCGTCGGCGCGACCACGCCGGGGGTCGGTCCGGAGTAGACGAAACCGCTCACCGTCGCGTTCCCATCCGCCGCGAGAAAGGCGGACGCGTTGAGGCTCCCCCATCCGGTGACCGCGTCCCACCCCACCCCCGCCCCGAACACGTAGTTCGCCCCCATCGTGACGTCCTCGAACGGGTCCGTCGGCCCGGGGTTCGCGGCGAAGTAGCTCGCGATGCGGTAGAGCTCGGGGTCGAGGTACCCGAACGCGTGGCCCGAGACCGCCGACCACTCGGCGATGAGACCGGCGAAGATCGGGGAGGCGACGCTCGTTCCCTCGAGGACCTCGAAGTAGAGGAACTGGGTGTCCGCGCTCACGTAGGCGATCGTCGTGTTCGCGTCGAACGCGACGTCCGGTTCCGATCGGCCGAGCTGACCGATCCCCTGGAGGCCGGTCGCGGGCGAGATCGACGGCTGGGCGGCGGAGTGGAACTGCCAGGCCGGCTCCGCGTAGAGCGCGCTCACCCCGCCCTCGCTCCCCGTGATGTTCCCGGGTCCCCCGAGAGTGTCGTACCACGCCGTCGTGCCGACCGTTCCCGAGAGGTTCGCATCAAAACCCGCAGGAAGGAGGCCCCCCGAGTAGTTCCCCTGGGCCCGCCCGCCGACGGCGAGTGACGTCCCGCCGACGGCGATCGTGCCGTAGTTATCGAACGCGGCCGTCCCCGGCCAGGAGGGCCACTGCCCTTGGTAGGCGTTCGTGAGCCCACTCGGAGCGTCCCCCTGGTCCCCGCTCGCCGCGAGGACGCTCACCCCGATCGCCGCCGCGTGCGCAAGCTCGGTGTTCCAAAGGGTGTCGTTCACGTCGGGAAGGCCGAAGGAGTTCGTGACCGCGGTGAGCGTCGCGCCGCTGTAGTTGTAGGCGAGGGCGGCGCTCAGGCACTGGGCGAAGGCATCGGCGAGCGCGGCGTTCGACGGGGCGGCGAACGGACCGTCGACCAGGCTCGCCGGGAAGTAGAAGTTGACGACCGTGGCCGCCGGGGCCATACTCCCCACCATCTCGAGGTCGAGCGACGTCTCGGTCTGGTCGCTCGAGGTGTCCCCGTAGCCACCGTTGGGACCCGGGGCCGGTGGGGTGACGCTGCCGATCGTGACCGGCACACCCTGGACGATCGGGTGCGGCCAAGCGGAGGGAAAGGAATCGTTGAAGTAACGGTCGATGACGAGGGGGTCGAACGGAGGGAGGTCGCGCGTGTAGGTGCGATTGTAGCCGCTCATCAGGATCGTCGCGACCGCCTCCCCACCCCCGAAGGACGCGTTCGGATGGAGGGACGGGGGGAAGAGGGAGGTCGCGCCGTACACCTGGCCGAGGTCGGAACCGAAGTACCAGGAGGTTCCGCTCCGAGAATCGTTCACAAAGTCCACGATGCCCGCGGCGCGGGCTACCCGCCCCGCGGCGATCGGTACCGTCGAGAGCGTCGGACTTCCCCCGGGGGTGTTCGAGAGGCCATCCACCGCGAGGACGAACGGGGCCAGGGTCGCCGGGAGCGTCGGGGACGAGGTCGCCGAGTACTCGCGCCGACCGTCGGACCCCTTCCATGCCTGGAAGGACGTCGAGAGCGCCCCAGCGGCGGCGGAGGCCGGGATCGTCAGCGAGATCTCGCTGCGGTCGGGGGCGACGGAGAGCCCGGTCGCCCCGTGGTCGACGAAGTACGCGCGGACGCCGGCGACCTCGGTGGGGGTCGGTGCGAACTCCGCCATGTACTGGCCCTCCGTCAGGAAGTGGCGGTACGACGGGCTCGCGGGAGCGATGAGCGCCGCGTCCAGCTGCTGCAGGGACGCGAAGTGGCTCGGCGCGAGGGTGATCGTGAGTCGGAGCGGGGTCGAGGACTCGAGCGGCGAGAGGGAGACGGAGGACGGGGACAACGTGCGGTCGCTCGCGATCGCGCGGACGGTCGGAGGTCCGACATGGGCCGGCGCGCCGGGCCCGACGACCGGGAGCAAGGCAAGCAGCCCGAGGACGAGCGCCCCCACCGCCCAGCTGACCCGGCGTCGGCGCACCATGGAGGTCCAACGCGACCACGGGTCTTAACGTTCGGTACCTGAAGTGCTCTGGAACATAACACGGCCAACGAACTATCCTGAAACGGGACCCACGCCGCCGAGGGTCGCGTGAAACGAAACCGGGTCCCCAGGGGGGTTACGTTTCCGAGCCGACCGAAACCCCCCCGCGGGCGCTCCCCAAACCTTTATTCCCGGGGTCCGTCCGTCGGGCGATGCCGCCCGGCGATGGTTCGCGGTGCATCTTCTGCGAGATCGTCGCCGGTCGCGCCCCGAGCTATCTCGTCTACCAGGACGACTTTGCGGTGGCGTTCCTCGACATCTTCCCGTTCACGCGTGGCCACCTCCTCGTCGTGCCGCGCCACCACGTCGACCGGCTCATTGACCTCCCCAAGGAGCAGTACACCGCGTTCCTCCACGCCCTCGCCGAGGTCTGCCGTCGGGTCGAGCGGCTGAGCCACCACTACAACGTCTCGACCAACCAGGGCGAGCTCGCCGGCCAGATCATCTTCCACCTCCACTTCCATGTCATCCCCCGCTACGGCGAGGAGAATCCGTTCCGGTCCCGCCCTCACGCCCCGCTTGGCGAGGACGAAGCGCGCGAGATCGTTCGCTTCCTTTCGTCCCCATGACCGAACGCTCGACCTCCGCTCGTCCTCCGGCCGTTGCCGGACAGTTCTATGCGGACGACGGGCGGGAGCTCGCGCGCCAGGTCGAAGCGTGCTTCACCGACCCGCGAGGGCCCGGGGAGCTGCCGGTCCGCCGGCGCACGCCCGAGCGTCACATCCGCGCGGCCGTCGTCCCCCATGCGGGCTACCCCTACTCCGGTCCGATCGCCGCCCTCGCCTACGGGCGTATCGCGGCGGAACGCGCGCCGTGGACGACCCTGATCCTCGGGGTCAACCACCACGGCGAGGGTGCGCCGGCGGCGGTCTCGGACCGCGACTGGAGGACCCCGCTCGGCCCGACCGAGGTGGACCACGATCTCGCCCGTCGCCTGGCCGACCATCCGCCGATCACGATCGATGAGGCCACGCACGCGAGCGAGCACTCGATCGAGGTCGAACTGCCGTTCCTGGAGTACGTCGTGCCGAAGCCCCGCTTCGTGGGGCTCATGGTACGTTTCGAGTCGCTCGAGTTCCTCACGAAGGTCGCGCGCGGGGTCGCCCAGGCGATCGCCGGCCATGACGTCCTCCTCCTCGCCTCCACCGATTTCTCCCACTACGTTCCCGCCGAGGAGGCGAAGCGCCTCGACCGACGGGCGATCGACCGGATCCTGGCCCTCGACGGCCCTGGCCTCTACACCACGGTCGTGCGCGAGGGGATCTCGATGTGCGGCGTGGCGCCCACGACGGTCCTCCTCGAGGCGCTCGCCGGCGAGCCCCTCGAGACCGAGCTTCTCCGCTGGGGCCACTCCGGGGAGGCGAGCCCGATGGCCGAGGTCGTAGGGTATGCGGCGATCCTACTCACGTCCCGAACGCCGCTCGAACCATCGGAGCGCTCCAATTAGGTCCGGTCGCTGCCGGTGGGTTGGGCCAGCCGCGCAAGGACGTAGGGAAGGAGCCCGCCCACCCTGAAGTAGGCGAGCTCGATCGACGAGTCGATCCGACAGCGAAGCCGGACGGTCGTGGGCGTTCCCCCGTCGTCGGGGGCCATGACCAGGTCGACGGCGCACCGCGGACCGAACGCTTCGTCCGGCGCCAGGCGCAACGTGAACGTCTCGCGCCCCGAGATCCCGAGCTCCGCCCAACCGTCGCCGGAGGCGAACTGGAGCGGGAGGAGGCCCATCCCGACGAGATTGCTGCGGTGGATGCGTTCGAACCCCTTCGCGACGACCGCGCGCACGCCGAGGAGGAGCGGGCCCTTGGCGGCCCAGTCGCGCGAGCTCCCCTGCCCGTAGCTCGCGCCCGCGAGGACGATGAGCGGCACGCCGTCGGAACGATAACGCTCCGCCGCATCGAAGATGGTCGCCGAGTCGCCGGACGGTAGGTGGACGGTCCAACCGCCCTCCGTCCCCGGAGCGAGCCGATTCCGCAGCCGAACGTTCGCGAACGTCCCGCGCACCATGACCTCGTGGTTCCCTCGACGGGTCCCGAAAGTGTTGAACTCGGACTCGGGGACCCCGTGGGCGAGGAGGTAACGCCCGGCCGGACCGTCCGCCGGGATCTCGCCCGCGGGCGAGATGTGGTCGGTCGAAACGCGATCGTCGAGGAGCGCGAGCGCGCGCGCGCCCCGAACGAGGACCCCGTCCTGGGGAGGCGGCGGCACGGGCAGGTCGAAGTAGGGGGGAAGGCGAAGGTAGGTCGAGGTCAATTTCCAGTCATACTCGTCACCGGCGGACGCGGGGAGTCCGTCCCAGTGCGGGTCGCCCTCGGTGATCGTGCGGTACTTCTGGCGGAAGACCTCGGGGTCGAGGGAGCGCTCGACGATTGCGCGGACCTCCTCCCCCGTCGGCCAGAGGTCCTTCAGGTAGACGGGCCGTCCGCTCGCGTCCACCCCGAGGGGTTCGCGGGTGAGGTCGACGTCCATCCGTCCCGCCAGGGCGTACGCCACCACGAGCATCGGCGACGCAAGGTAGTTCGCCCGCACCTGGTTGTGGATCCTCGCCTCGAAGTTGCGATTGCCGCTCAACACGGCGGCGACGTAGAGGTCGTTCGCCTCCACCGCCTGCGCGACGGCGGGCGGGAGGGGCCCGCTGTTGCCGATGCACGTCGTGCACCCGTACCCCACGAGCGAGAACCCGAGGTCGGCGAGCGGTTGGAGGAGCCCGGCCTTCTCGAGGTAGGCGGTGACGACCTTCGACCCGGGCGCGAGGGAGGTCTTGACGTACGGCGGGACGCTTAGGCCGAGCTCGTGGGCGCGCCGGGCGATGAGTCCCGCCCCCACCATGACCGACGGATTGGACGTGTTGGTGCAGCTCGTGATCGCGGCGATCACGACGGAGGCGTCGTGGACCCCGCCGTCCGGAGCGGCGGCCGTCGCCTTGGCCGGATGCTCCGTACGGTAGGCGTCGATCGCCCGGCGGATCGACCGCGGAGCCTCCGAGACGGGAAGGCTCTCCTCGGGATTGCGGGGCCCCGCAATGGTCGGGACAATCGTCCCGAGATCGATCGTCACGTGGTCCGCGTACTCCCGTGTAGCGTCCGTCGGGTCGTGCCACAGTCCCTGGGCCCGAGCGTACGCCTCGACCCGGGCGACGACGACGTTGTCCCGTCCGGTCCCCCGCAGGTAGGCGATCGTCACCGCATCGATCGGGAAGAGCGCGGCGGTCGCCCCATACTCCGGGCACATGTTCGAGATCGTCGCGCGATCCGGGACCGAGAGGGTGTCGAGTCCCGATCCATGGAACTCGACGAACCGCTCGACCACCCCCTTTCGTCGGAGCTCGTGGGTCACCGTCAGCACGAGGTCGGTCGCCGTCGCTCCCTCGGGAAGCCGACCGGTGAGCTTCACGCCGACCACGTCGAGCGGCGGCAGGAAGTACGGTTCGCCCAGCATCGCCGCCTCGGCCTCGATCCCCCCCACGCCCCAACCGAGGACCCCGAGCCCGTTCACCATCGTCGTGTGGGAGTCGGTCCCCACGAGGGTGTCCGGGAACGCCTCGGCGACCCCGTCACGCGTACGCCGGTCGACGACCTGGGCGAGGAACTCGAGGTTGACCTGGTGGCAGATGCCGTTCCCGGGGGGCACGACGCGCAGGTTCGCGTACCCGTGCTGGGACCAGCGGAGGAGATCGTAGCGTTCGGCGTTGCGATCGTACTCCCGGTCGAGGTTGATGAGCAGCGATCGGGGGTTGCCGAAGCTGTCGACCTGGACCGAGTGGTCGACGACCAGGTCGACGGGGACCTTCGGGTTGACGCGATTCGCCGGGAGGCCCTGGGCGACCGCCGCGCGACGTATCGCGCTGAGGTCGACGAGGACCGGTACCCCCGTGAAGTCCTGGAGGAGGACGCGCGACGGGTAGAACGGGAGCGCCCGATCGTGCCCGATGGTCCCATGGGCCACCTCGAGCAGCGTCGCCTCGTCGAGGACCTTGGGGTCGAAGTTCCGCACCATGTTCTCGAGGAGGATACGGACGGTCATCGGGCGGCGGGCGAGCCGCGCGGGGTCCACCCCACGCAGGCGGTCGATGCGGTAGATGGTCGAGGTCTCGTGGCCGACGACGAGAGGCTGGGCCACGCCGAGGGGGTCGTGGGGGCTCATGGACCGGCCAACCGCAAGGTCCATTTGGGGGTTTCTTGCCGCCCCGGCAGCGCTCGCCCCCTCCGCATCTTAATGAGGGTAGGCGCCTCCCCCCGCCCACCTCAATGATCCTCAGCGACCGCACGATCCTCCACGAGATCCACGCCGGTCGCATCGTCATCCGTCCTTTCCGCCCGGAGTGCCTCGGCTCGAACTCGTACGACGTCCACCTGGGAGCGTATCTCGCGACGTACCGCGACGGCGCGCTGGACGCCAAGACGCCCAACGAGATCGAGGAGTTCCGCATCCCCGACCGGGGCTTCGTCCTCGTGCCGGGACAGCTCTATCTCGGGGTCACCGAGGAGTACACCGAGACCCATGCCCATGTCCCCTTTCTCGAAGGGAAGTCGAGCGTCGGCCGTCTCGGCATCGACATCCATTCGACGGCGGGCAAGGGCGACGTCGGGTTCTGCAACTACTGGACGCTCGAGATGTCGGTGAAATTGCCCGTCCGGGTCTACCGCGGCATGCCGATCGGCCAGCTCATCTACTTCGAGATCAGCGGTACGGTCGGACGCAGCTACGACCGCAAGGCGTCGGCCAAGTACCGGACGGTGAGCCGGCACCCGATCCCCTCGCGGATGCACCTCAACTTTCGGTCGCCTTCGGCCCGGACCCGTCGGCGGGCCGGCGCCCGGTGAGGTAGAACGCCGGCCGTCCCGGCCGGGCCCGGTCGCGTCGGCCGAGCGGGTCGTGCGCCTCCGCGAGCGCTTCCGGGTAGGCCTCGACGAGGCGGAAGCGGAACCGTCGGGCGAGGTAGCCCTCCGACGCCCGTAGGGTCGCGATCTCGTCCACGGCGGGAACGTGCGCCCGCGGCTCCCCGCGTAGAAGCGGGGCCACCCGCTGGACGTAGCGGGGCACCAGGGCACGGTGGGCCGCGACCTCGGGATGGAGGGCGACTCGGTCCATGACCTCGCGGAGGGGGACGCCGCGCGCCCCGGCGTCGAACGCCTCGCGGACCCACCCCTCGACCTCGCGCTTCCAGGGCTCGGCGACGAAGAACGTCACCCCTTCCGGCGCTTCGCCCCGGGCGAGGGCCGGTCGAAGGACCTCGCGCAGGTCGTCCTCGACGGTCTCGAGGAAGCGTTCGCGCCCGATCGCACTCTCGCTCCGGTCGAACTCCTTGGACGTAGGGAACGGCTGGATGGCGGCCAGGCCACGAAAGCGGGGCGCTCCGAGCTCTTCGGCAAGGTGCGGCGTGATCGGGACCATCAGCCGGATCCACGCGTCGATGACCCGGCGCACCATCTCCCCGCCCTCCCCGCCGCGCACGGTGAACCTCCTCAGGAGGGCCGGGACGCGCGCGTAAACCTCCTCGGCCACGTCGCGCAGCTCGAAACGCGTGAAGGCCGCTTCGACGCGTTCGAGGAGCTCGTGCATCTCGCTCGCGAGCCACGCCTCGAGCTCGGGGGAGGCGCTGCCGTCGATCCCGGCCGCCCCGACGAGGCGCTCGATGTCCTCGAGGCGCTCCTGAGCCCGATCCGCGAGCTCGGGCGCCCACTCGATGTCCTGGAAGGAGCTCGCCGCGCTCGCGTAGAAGAGGCGGATCGCGTCCGCGCCCCATCGCTCGCACGCATCGAAGATCGGCGGGATCGCTCCGCCCTTTCCCGCGACGTGCTTCTTCGAGATCTTCCGACCCCCCTCGTGGGTGAGCCACCAATGCACGAAGAGGCCCTTCGGATGGAGCTCGGGGGGGAGGAGGAGGGCGTGCGTGGCGAGGAAGACCGGGAAGTGGACGCGCTGGTGCTCCTTGCCTCCGATGTTCACGTCGAGCGGGTACCAGTAGGTGAACGCCTCCCGCACCTCGCGCTGGACCGTCGGGTCCACGCTCGGTTCCCCCTCGCCTTCTCCGAGGAAGACGTGGTCGAAGAACGCGTCCGTGAGGTCGGCCAGATCGATCCGGCCCGACGTGACGAACGGTCGGACCACGAAGTAGGCAGGGTAGAACGTCGAGTCCGCGATCGGTTCGATGATCCACGTCGGGTCGAGGGGGAAGGGGGTACCGAGCCAGCGCCCCCGGCGCACGCACGCCCGGTCCCCGAACCAGTCGAGGACCGCGGGAAGCTCGCGCGCGTACTCCTGAGGAGCGATCGTCATGCGGGCGACCATCGCCCGGGTTCGCTCCTTCCACGCGGGGTCGGCGTAGTGGATGAACCATTGGTCGGGCACGCGGCGGATCGTCACCTCGTGACCGTTGCGGCAGACGACCGGCGTCGAGAACTCCTGGAGCTCGAAGCCGAGCTTCCCGTCGAGGAGGCGCGCCCGCACGGCGTTTCGGGCGTCGGCCACGCTGGCGCCGTCGAGCAGGTCCGGGCGCATCCGCCCGCGCACGAGCTCGAGCCGGTAGAGCCGTTCCGTGGCCTCCTCGAGCTCGTCGGCGTCGTCGAGCGAACGGGCCCCCGTCGCCCGGACCGCGCGCTCGGCGGGCGGCCCGTCACCGGCCTGGAGCTCGCGTTCGGATGCGGTGAGCGTCCCGACCCCGGCAAGCTCGATGATGGTGGGGGGGGAGCCCACGAGGGCGCGGTCGGCGTCGTGGAGCGCCTGGACCGCGAGCCAGTCCGCGGGAGCGTGCGATGGGACCGACATCACGACCCCGGTCCCGATCGCCGGGTCGACGAGCGGGCTTGCCAGGACGGGAACGACGCGGTCCGTGAACGGAGCGACGGCGTTCCGACGGATCAGCGTCCGGGGATCGACCTCATGGCCGACGCGTCCTCCCACCTGCTCCGCGAGACGCCGAGCGGCGAGGCGTCCCACCACGTACTCGGATTCGCCGTGGTGCCATACCACGAGCGGGTCGCTCGGATGGACCCAGATGTTCGTGACCCCGTAGACCGTCTCGGGCCGGAGGGTCGCGCAGAGGAGGATGCGCCCGTCCTCGAGCCGGAACGGGACCGTCGTGTAGGTGATCCACTCCGCGTCGCCGCCGCTCGACAGGTCGGTCTCCGATGGGTCGACGGAGACCGGGCCGCAGACGGGACAGACGCTCGCGAAGTGGGGCGCCTGGACGAGGGCCCCGGCCCTCTCGAGGCGGTGGAACTGCCAGCGGATGAACGCCCCGTAGTCGTCGTCGATCGTCGTCACATACGCCCGCTCGTCCACGAGGATCCCGAGCCGACGGTAGACGCCGAGGTACGACGTCCCGAGGAAGCGCGCCGCCCGCGCCGGGTCTTCGAGACCGGGCCACTCGGATTCGGGTACACGGTTGTCCTCGAGCTGCCGGACGGTGAGGGGGTCGCGCGACGCGACCTTCTGCGCAAACGTGACCGCGGGGAGCCCGCTCGCGTGGGTCCCGGTCGGGAAGAAGACGGATCGCCCTCGCATGCGGTGGTAGCGATGCAAGGCGTCGGCCGACGTGAGCCCCCTCAGGTGGCCCAAGTGGAGGAACCCGCTCGACCCGGGGTACGCGACGATCGCGTAGAACTTCTCGCGCCCGGGTTCGCGTCGCGCCTCGCTGAGACGCTCGGTCGCCCATGCATCCTGCCAGTGCGTCTCGCGGGTGCGGTCCATCCGGTCGATGCCGAGTCGGGCGCCATATTTGAACGATGCCCGGCCGGTGGGCCGCGACCCCAATGCGCTATAGGTCCATGAGGGGGTCGCTCGCCCGTGCGCATCATCGAGATCTTCCACTCCGTCCAAGGGGAAGGACCGTTCACGGGCGTGCGCACCTCGTTCGTGAGGACGGCGCGATGCAACCTGCGCTGCACCTGGTGCGACACGACGTACTCGTTCGGACCCGGCCGCGAGCGATCGATCCCATCGATCGTGAAGGAGGTCGGGCGCCACCGGACCCACCACGTCTGCCTCACGGGGGGAGAACCGCTGCTCCAGCGGGAGTCGGTGGACCTGGTGCGGGAGTTCGGGAGGCGGGGCTACACCACCGTCATCGAGACGGGCGGATCGCTGGACGTGAGCGCGTACCTCGAGTTCCCGTCGGTCGTCCTGAGCGTCGACGTGAAGTGCCCGCGGTCCGAGATGGCAACGCGCAACCGGTGGTCGAACCTCCCCCTCCTCCGCCCGACGGACGTCCTCAAGTTCGTGATCGCCGACCGACGCGACTATCTCTTCGCCCGTCGGACGCTGCGCGATCGCCCCAGTGCGGCGACGGTCGTCTTCCAGCCCGTCTGGGGTTCCGACGCCGGTCGTCTCGCGGAGTGGGTGCTGCGCGACCACCTCGACGTGCGCGTGATGGTCCAGGAGCACAAGGTCCTCTTCGGCGACGCGCGGGGTCGCTGAGTCGGTGGGTTCCCGGCCGCTCCCGGGTCCGGTGAACGGGACGACCCACGACGGAGCCGAAACCATCCTTAGGGGGCACGTCCCATCCGCAGGGTGAGGACACGCGGGATGGGGGCCGGACCGAAGAAGGACGTACGAACGACCCGGCCCCCCACGGTCCCGCCCGACCGGGAGCCCCGACCCCCGCTCGCCGAGCTTCCGCTCGTGGAGGTCGACGTCGAAGCTGAGCCCACGTCGCACTGGATCCGTGACCTGACCGACCACTGGAAGCTTCGTGTGCGGATGGACGTGTGCCGTCCGACCGGCCCGAACGGCGTGGACCTGCTCCAGGTGGTCGAGCTGATCGGGGACCCGGGGGACCTTGGGGCGGCCGAGCGCGAACTGCGCCACCGTACCGACCTCAAGGCGCTCACGGTCCTCTCGCCCTCGCCTTCACGACGCTTCGTGCGCGCGGTGACGCCGCTCCCCGACGCGTGCCGACGTATCTTCGAGGGCGGCGCGATCTGCGGCACCTGCCGCCTGTCGGCGCCCCGGACGGGCGGGAGCGAACGCTGGACGCTCGTCGTCCCCCGAACCTCGGACGCCTTGAGGTCCGTCACCCGCGCCGGGTCGGGGCCGCGCGCCGTGGCCGCTCCGATCCTTCGGATGCGCCCGTTCGTACCGCCCCGCACCCTGACCCCACGCCAGGCCACCGCGCTCGAGACCGCCTACCGTCTGGGATTCTACGCGTTCCCCCGTCGGACGAACCTTTCGGAGATCTCGCGGATCCTCGGCGTGAGCCGATCGACCACGGCCGAGCTGCTCCGTCGCGCCGAGAGTAAGATGCTCTCCGAACAACTAAGCCCGGCGTAGACCAGCTACCGCGCTCGTGCGATGGGCCGGTCCTTCCACGAGCTGGGCGGGTCGCACCGGGACGGTATCCGTCCCGGACGAGGTAGAAGGGGAGAGATCCCCCGACGTCGAACGCACCTCACACGCGGGCGACGGTTCGCGTCAGGACGACAGCAATCGTGCGACCGGCGCCGCGGAAGACCCGGTGCTGGTCGGTGTCCGCCGAAAGGATATCCGGCACGACCGAGATCGATCGCTCCCGAGCGCCATGCGGGTCGTGAACACGTGCCGCAAGCCCCGTCCGTACCGCTCTTGGGCCGGGTCTACCATGGTCCTGTACCCGGTCCTACCGATGTTCCTTCCCGTCGGCACGATCGGACGCTCCGGCGGCGTAGCTGAACGACCCGGGCGGCACCCGCGACGGTGCTGGCGGGCGTCCACGGCGGTGGCACCGACCATCGGCGACGCGATCTTTGATGCCACCGGGACGTAGCAGTGCAAGCTCCCTCTCGTCCTGGACGGCAAGGTCCCGGAGCCCGGGTCATAGCGCGTTACGCGCCCCCGTCGACCACGAGGTCGAACCCAACCCCCCCACGGCAATTCTTGACGTATCACCGCTCCGGCGGGGATCGACGCGCACGTCGAGCGCTCCTGCGGGCCACCCTTGAACTTCCCCTTCATCATCCGAACCCTCGTGCATCGAGCGCGAGCACGACGCTCGAACCGAAACTCCCCTCTGCCGCTCCCCGGTCCGAACGGGCTCCGAGGTCCCTTCGCTCGACCCGCGAGCGTCGCCCCGCGTGAGCGTGGGAATCTCAGCCTCGTCGACGGCCCCGCGCGCGGTCGAACGACGCCAGCGCGACACGGTTGTCCCGGCTGCTGCGCAGCGGTTCCGCCAGATCTTGCTCGAGCTTGAGGCCGTCCTCGAGCGAGTGGTCGAGGCCTCGTCGTACGGCCTCACGGGCGTTCCGCACCGCACGCGGAGGAAGGTCGGCGATCCTGCGAGCGAGCGCGAGTGCCCCCCCTCGAAGTCGTCGCAGCGGGATCACGTGGTTGATGAGGCCGAGGTCGTACGCCCGCGGCGCGGTCAGCCTCTCACCGGCGAGGATCATCTCCAGCGCCACATTCGGGGCGATCGCTCTCGGAAGCCGCTGCGTCCCCCCCTGCCCGGGGATGATCCCCCATCGCACCTCGGGGAGTCCGAACACCGCGTTCGGGCTCGCGAGGCGGATGTCGCAGGCGAGGGCGAGCTCGAGCCCGAGTCCGAGGCAGTAACCGTTGATCGCCGCGATGACGGGTTTCCCCGGGTCGAAGTTGCGCGTCAGTCCACCGATGCCCGGGGTCTTCGACCAACGTTGGCGTCGCTCCCCCGGATAGGATTCGGCGTAGAAGTCCGACAGACGCTTGAGGTCGATCCCCGCGCTGAACGATTTCGATCCGGACCCGGTGAGGACCGCCACCCGCAGCCCGTCCTCATCTCTCAGTCGGGTCCACGCCGCCACGAGCTCTTCGTGGGATCCCGGGTCGATCGCATTGAGTGCGTCGGGACGGTCCATCGTGATCGTCAGCACCGCCTCGTCGACGACCGTTCGCACCGGCATGAGCGCGGATACGAACGAAGGCGAGTTCTTGGGACTTTCCCCCGCGGCGCCCGAGAATCTCGGACTTGAAACCGGTCCGAAGGCCGCGATGGGTGGCCCGTTCCGGTCAGGTCCCCGGGGGAAAACGAGGACACCGCACCCCCGCGGGGGTCGAGCCGGAAGAAGCGCCGCCACTCGGATGGCGGGCGGACCCGCCGTCACCGTGCCGATCTCGAGAGCGAGACTTCGCACCGGAGCTTGCCTCGGTGGGTGTACTCGCCAGACCGGAGTCAGGGCGCCCTCGCACGGGTACCCGCGATAGTGCGCCGCGGACAGTGCGCCTTCGACCGACGCCAGCAGCCGTGCGTCCAGGACGCACCGCGACGCGAGGGGTGGGTGGGGACCGCACCGGTCAGGGAGAACGAACTAACGCTCCGCATCCGATGGGCCGACGAGGAATCCGTGTCCGCCCGAAACCGCCCGATGGCGTCGCTGGACCCCGTCCGACCCCCCCTCGACGCGCTCGCTGCGCCCGAACCGACCGCCGAGGCGTTTCGCGAGATCCTCGTCGAGCGGTCCGACGGGATCGCCCGGATCACGCTCAATCGGCCGGAGGCCTACAACGCCTACAGCACGACCACCCTGCGGGAGCTCACCCGAGCGATGGGCGACGCGGCGTTCGACGATCACGTGGGGGTCATCGTCCTCACGGGCGCGGGGACGCGGGCGTTCTGCACGGGAGGGGACGTGAAGGAGTACGCCGGGCGGTTCGTTCCCCGCCCGCACGACTACTGGAAGTACATGGCGGTCTTCCGCGGGGCCGTCGAATCCATCCTGCGCTGCGGCAAGCCGGTGATCGCGAGGCTCAACGGGATCGCGGTCGGAGGGGGCAATGAACTCCACCTCGCCTGCGACCTCTCGGTCGCCGCGTCGCACATCTTTCTCGGCCAGGTGGGCGTCGGCGTCGGCTCGGTCGCGGCGGGCGGCGCGACACAATGGCTCCCGCTCGTGGTCGGGGACCGTCGCGCCCGGGCCATGCTCCTGCTCAACGAACGCGTTCCGGCGGCCCAGGCGCTCGACTGGGGCCTCGTCAACTCCGTCGCTCCGTCGGTCGTCCGCAACGGCGAGTGGGTCGGAACGCCCACCACCGAGGAGATCCGCTGGGCCCAGAAGGAGGAACGCGGCTACGGGATCGACCTTCGCAAGCTCGACGATGCGGTCGACGAGCTCGCCACCCGGCTCCTGGGGATGTTCCCGGAATGCCTGCGCTACACGAAGGGACAGACCAACTACTGGAAGGAGCTCGCCTGGAACCAGACGATCGGGCACGCCCAGGAGTGGCTTTCCCTCCACTTCGCCACCCCGGAACCGTACGAAGGGATGCACGCCTTCGTGGACAAGCGACCGGCCCGCGTCGCCGAACTGCGCCAGCGCCTCGCGAAGGCGACGGGGGCGGACTACCTCCACGGTGCCCCGACGGTGTCGTGCGGGGGGTGCGGCGAGACCGGGCTCCCCGATCAATTCCGCTACTGCGGTCGGTGCGGCGCACCGCTCGGCATGGACCGAGGTCGTGTGGGTGGGGGGAGGTAGTACGAGGGATCGCACGATGGCGATGGACCCGGCCGAGCCGGGACTCCTCACGAGCGCGAGGAACCGCCAACGTCGGATGGTCGAGGAGTACTACGCCCGCCTCGCCACGGCCGGCGGCCCGAAGAAGCCGGTCGCCTACATGCTCGTCGGCGGGAACCTCACGGAGCTCGTTCGCGCCTTCGGCTACGAGGTGGTCTTCCCCGAGATCGTCGCCCTCAACTGTGCGATCAAGCACGTCTCGTTGCCGAACATCCTCAACGCGGAAGCCCAGGGGTACGGCCTCGACGTCTGCGGGTACGTGAAGAACGACCTCGGGCTCCAGGAGCTCGGCGGGGACACGCCGTTCGGACACATCCCGCCTCCCGACCTTCTCGTCTGCAGCTTCTCGGGCTGCTACGTCTACGTGAAGTGGTGGGAGGCGCTCGCCGAGAAGTTCGGCTGCCCTCTCTTCCTGCTCGACGTCCCGTACATGCGGGACCCGGCCCTTCAGGCCGAGGATCTCGACTACCTCATGACCCAGCTTCACGAGTTCATCGCCCTCCTGGAGCGGCAGACCGGACGCTCGTTCGACCGGGCGGAACTGGCACGCACGCTCGTCCACTCGCGCGCCGCGGAGCAGGGGTGGGTGGATTTCCTCGAGGCCGGCCGGCTGCGTCCCTCCCCCATCGAGGCGTACTTCGAGGCGGTCTTCTACATGTTCCCGATCAACGTGCTGCGGGGCACCGAGGCCGCCGCACGGTTCTACGCGACCGTGAACGCCGAGGTCGAGCAACGGGTCAAGGACGGCGCCTATCCGGTTCCCGAGGAAAAGGTCCGTCTCGTGGTCGAGGGGGTGCCTCCGTATCCGAGCTACCGCACCTTCTGGGACTTCTTCCGCACGTGGGGCGCCGTCTCGGTCGCCGCGACCTATCCGAAGGTGGGCGGTCTGTTCGACCGCGGCTTCCTCCACGATCCGTCGCGCCCGATCGAGAGCATCGCCGAGTACTCCCTGGCGGCCTACTGCAACCAGTCCTGGCCGCTACGACGCGCCCTCATCGAAGGCTATGTGAAGGACTTCCATGCCGACGCGGTCCTGATCCACGGGATCAAATCGTGTCGGTCGTTCACGGCCGGCCAGGGCGATCTGAGGGACTGGCTGATCCACGAGAAGGGCGTCCCGACGCTCTACATCGAGTCCGACCACGAGGACCCCCGATACTTCGCGCCGGCCCAGATCAAGAACCGCATGGACGCGTTCTTCGAGTCGCTGGACGTGCGGCGCACGTCGACGCCCCTCCCGATGGTGAGCGGATGACGCTCGCGGCGGGCGTGGACATCGGATCGACCACGGCCAAGTGCGCGCTCCTCGAGGACGGGCGGGTCGTGGGCAAGTCGCTCAACCCCGTGGGCGTCGAGCTCGTCAAGGACGCCGAACGGGCGCTCGAGCTCGCCCTGGAGGACGCCGGCCGCCCGCGCCGCGAGATCGCCGTGGTGACGGGGACCGGCTACGGCCGTTTCAAGGTCACGTTCGGACAGTTCACGGTTACCGAGATCGGATGTCACGCGAAGGGGGCCCACCACCTCTTCCCGGCCACCCGGGTCGTCCTCGACATCGGCGGGCAGGACACGAAGGCGATCAAGGTCGACGCCCGCGGGGAGGTCGTCGATTTCGCGATGAACGACAAGTGCGCCGCGGGGACCGGACGCTTCCTCGACGTCTGCGCGGGGGCATTGGGCTACGACGTGAGCGAGATCGGTCCGCTCTCCTTCGGATCCCGCCATCCGGTGCGGGTGACGAACACGTGCACGGTCTTCGCCGAGTCCGAGGTGAGCTCCTACGTCGCGCGAGGGAAGGACACCCGGGACATCGTGGCGGGCCTTTACGGAGGGATCGTGAGCCGTTCTCTCTCCCTCCTTCAACGGGTCGGCGTCGAGCCCGAGGTCACGTTCACGGGCGGGGTCTCCCGCAACGAGGGCATGGTCCGGACGCTCGAGCAACGCATGAACCTGCGCGTCAACGTGAGCCCGCTCTCGCAGTTCATGGGAGCGATCGGGGCGGCGCTGTACGGGCTCGACCGCATCGGAGGGACGCCGGCATGATCACGTGCGGGCTCGACATGGGCGCCGGGTCGACCAAGGGCATCCTTCTCGAGGACGGTCGTCGCGTCCTCGCGAGCGCGATGGTACCGACCCGAGGGAGCGCGGTCGACGCGGGTCGCCACGCGATCGAGCGCCTCGTCGAGGAGGCGAACGCCTACCCGGGCGACATCGACTACCTGTGCACGACGGGGGGCGCCCGGTACGCCTTCCCGGAGCGCCACCTCCAGGTGAGCGACATCACCGCGTCGGCCCGCGGGGCGGTCTTCCTCGCTCCGGGGACGCGCCACGTCGTGGACATCGGAAGCCAGTCCTCCCGCGCCATGTCGATCACCGAGACCGGCCGGATCGTGCGCTTCAAGATGAACGAGAAGTGCGCGGCGGGCGCCGGACGGTTCGTGGACCGGTGCGCGAAGTACCTCCAGGTCCCGCTCTCCGACATGTCGACCAAGGCGCTCGCCGCCGCCCATCCGAAGATGATCTCGAGCGTCTGCGCGGTCCTCGCGGAGACCGAGATCATCAACAACGTCGCCGACGAGGTGCCGCTCCCGGACATCCTCATGGGCGTCTTTCTCTCCCTCGCCCAGCGCGCGCACGTCCTGATGCGCTACGTCGGCATCCAGCCCGACATCGCGCTCGTCGGCGGACTCGTCCAGTGTGATGCGATGGTTCGGGCGCTCGAGACGACCACCTCCTCCCGGATCGTCGCCGACCCCAGGGCCCAGTACGCCGCCGCGATCGGGGCGGCCGTGCTCGGCCAGGCTCGCCTTCAGCGACTGACGGAGAAGCCGACCCCGCTCGCGGCGCTCACGGTGTGACGCATGTCCTCCCTCCTTCCCCTCGCGGACGCCTCCCCGCCGACCGAAGCTTCTTCCAGCCTCGAGCTTCGCGACGATCTCGCGGAGTTCGAAACAGCGACCTCGCTCGAGGCGATCACGCACCTCGCGCGCGAGGTCGTGAACGACCCGACCTACCCGACGGTCCGTGCGTGGACGCAGCACGGGCGGGGCGCGGTCGGATGCTTTCCGGTCTACGTCCCCCAGGAGATCATCCACTCCCTCGGACTCCTTCCGGTCTGCCTTCACGGGGGCGGGGAGAACGTCGAGATCGCCCACGCCGACGCCGCGCTCGGGTCCTTCCTCTGCTCGATCAGCAAGTCGACGCTCGAGCTCGCCCTGACCGCCCGCCTCGCTCCGTTCCGGGCGTTCGTCTTTCCGTACATCTGTGACGTGAGCCGCAATCTCGAGGGGATCCTTTCGAGAGTGCTGCCCGGCCCGCCGACGCACATGCTCCACCTCCCGCAGAACTTCCACTCCACGGGCACCGTCCGCTTCCTGACGGCCGAGTATCGTAGGCTCATCGAGAAGCTCGAGAAGGCCGGAGGCGAACCGTACTCGCCCGATCGCCTTGCCGCCTCGATCGCGCTCTTCAACCGGCAGCGCGCGCGCCTCGACGACCTCGCCCGAGCCCGACGGGAACGTCCCGGGGCGCTCACCCTGGGGGACTCCTATCTCCTGCGCCGGCTGGGCGGGCTTCTCCCGCGTGAGATGCACCTCAAGGTCCTCGAGCACGCGATGGCCGACGTGGCGGGGCGCTCCGGGCGGCCGCGCGACGCGATCAAGGTAGTCG
>JBOGRS010000027.1:0-24408 GCA_050749685.1 Thermoplasmata archaeon | reverse complement strand
CCATCCCGCCCCGGCGATCATCCACCCGCTCGCGCACTCGATCATGGACTGGGTCCAGGAGCAACGCTGCGCCCTGCTGGTCTCGCCCGAGGGACTGGTCGTCGACGGCGGCCCCCCGCCCGGCGGTCGCTCCTCGAGCAAGCCGCCCCGGCTCGCGGACGTGAAGGTCTACGGGATCGCGAGCACCAGCAAGGCGCGCGACCTCTACATCGAACCCAACATGCTCCCGTTCACCGAGGGCGTGATCACAGGGATCGCGGGGGTCCTCCTCAACGAAGGCCGTCGGAGGGGGTTCGACGTCCTCACGTTCCTCGCCGAGGCGCAATCGGACTACCCGGACGCGCGGGCGGCCGCCAAGGTGATCGAGACGATCAACCGCATCCTCCTGCGCACGCCGCTCGACCCGGTGCCGCTCTACCACGAGGCGGAGAGGATCGAGCAGCAGCTTCGGCTCATCCAGCGGCACTCCGAGAAAGGGTCGACCGAACGCCTCACGCCGAGCCCGTCGACGCCGATGTACCGGTGAGCCTTTCGTCCGACCGGCCCGCTCCCGCGGACCCCGGGACCCGCTCGAGCAGCTCGCGGACCCCCTCGACGAAACGGTCGACATCGCGCCGGTCGTTGTAGAGATAGAAGGACGCCCGGACGTTGCCGGTGAGGCCCCGCTTCGCGTACCACGAGTGGACGCAGTGCATCCCCGAGCGCAGGAGGACGTTCCATCCCTCATCGAGGAAGAGCGCCGCGTCGTGCGGGTCGATCCCGTCGAGGTGGAAGGCGAAGATGCTGGGCCGTTCGCGAGCCTCCTTCGGTCCAAGGAGATGGACGCGCGGCTCGTCCGAAAGGGCGCGCGTGACGCGCTCGTTGAGCTCGAGGTCGTGCTCCCGCGCCTCGTCCACCCCGACCGACTCGAGGAAGCGGATCCCGGCGTGCGCCCCGAGCACCCCGGCGTAGTTCTGCAGCCCGGCCTCGAACCGGTGCGGGGGAGGGCGAAGCTGGTGGGACTCGAGCGTCGTCCACTCGACGGTCTCGCCGCCGACGACCAGGGGCTCGAGCTCCGCGAGCGGGTCGGGCGCACCCAGAAGGACGCCCGTTCCCGTCGGTCCGAGCATCTTGTGGGCGGAGACCGCGTAGAAGTCCGCGCCGAGTCGGCCCAGGTCGACCCGTTGGTGAGGGGCGGCCTGGCACCCATCGAACAGGACGAGCGCCCCGTGGGCGTGGGCCCGCTCGACAATCTCGCCCGCCGGAAGGGAACGTCCATCGAGGTTCGAGGTGTGCACCATGCTGACGAGGCGAACCCCGGGGGCGAGCGCCCGTTCGAGGGCGTCGGCGTCGAACCCTCCGTGGTCCGGGAGCGGGAGGACGTCGAGCCGGATCCCCCTCGTGTCCCGCAGGCGCTGCCAGAGAACGAGGTTCGAGTTGTGCTCCTGGTCCGTGATGAGCACGCGGTCCCCCTTCTTCCAGGCGATCCCCTGGCCGACCAGGTTGATCGCTTCGGTCGCGTTCCTCAGGAAGACGACGTTCTCGGGGCCGGCCGCCCCCAGAAATCGGGCGAACCCTTCGCGCGCGGCGGCGAAGCGATGGGCCACCTCCTCCGCATTGCGGTGGAGACTACGACCGGCGCACCCGGGGAAGTCGCGATAGTACTCGATCATCGCGTCGAGCACCGGTTGCGGGGTCAGCGTCATGCAGGCGGAGTCGAGGTACGACGGGACCTTGCGCCCGCGCCGCGGTCGAAGCGCCGGGAACTTTGTGCGGAGCGCGCGGGGATCGAGCGCGGTCACGTCCGCTGGAGCCCCTCCACGGCGGCGGTGAGGGCGGCCGCCCCGATAACGAGTGCCGGGTCCGTCGGGGCGAAGGTCGGGCTGTGCAGGCTCGCCGTCGGGCCCGGAGTCCCGACGCCCAGGAACCAGAAGGTCCCCGGCACGCGCTCGAGGTAGCGCGAGAAGTCCTCGGCGCCCATCACCGGACCCTCGAGCTCAAGGAGGGCGGCGTCGCCGAACTCCCCGATGAGCGCCTGCACGATCATCTCCGTCGCCGCGGGGGAATTGACCGTCACCGGATACCCGTGCTCGTAGCGGATGTGCACGCTCGCTCCGCCGCTCCCGGCGAGCCCGCGGACACGTTGAACGAGCTGGCGTTCGACCTGGCGGCGCGTCTCGGCGCGGAGCGTGCGCACGGTCCCCTCGAGGACGACCTCCTCCGGGAGGACGTTGTGACGCGTGCCGCCGTGGATCGTCCCCACGCTCACGACGACCGGGTCGAGCGGGTCGCGCATCCGGCTCACGAGGGATTGGAGCCCGGTCACGATCTCGGCGGCCGCGAGGACGCTGTCCGGTCCGCGGTGCGGGTAGGCGGCGTGGCCCGCCGCGCCCCGCACGCGGATCGTGAAATGGTCCGCGGCGGCCATCATCGGACCCTTCCGCCACCCGATCGTACCGAGCGGGATCTCGGGGGCGACATGCTGACCGACGACGAAGTCGCACGTGGGGTGGTCGAGGCACCCTCGATCGAGGAACGGGCCGGCGCCGCCGACCTTTCCGTCCTCCTCGGCGGGTTGGAAGAGGAGCGTGACCGGGCCGCGGAGCCTCGACTCCCGCCGCTTCAGGATCGCCGCGGCGCCGAGGAGGGCGCTCATGTGCACATCATGCCCGCAGGCGTGCATCTTCCCGTGGGCCCGCGATCGGTACGCGAGGCCCGTCGCCTCGGTGACCGGGAGGCCATCCATGTCCGACCGCAGCGCGACCGCCGCGCCCGGCGCCTCCGGGGCGAGGACCGCACGCACTCCCGTGAAGTCGGGATAGGTCCGCGACGGGATGCCGAGGGCGTCGAGCGCGCGGACGATCCTCGCGCGCGTCCGGGTCTCCTCGAAGGCGAGCTCGGGTTCGCGGTGGAAATCGGCCCGCCACGCCCGCATCGCCGGAAGCAACCGGCGGGCCTCCTTCGTCCACGGCCCGGCGCGCGCCCCCATCCGAGCGCGGGCGAGACCCACAACCCTATTTGACGGCCTGCGCTGGGGGGTGTCGTGGGACGGCCGCCTCCTTGGGACGACCGATGGGGGCGCGGTACGACATTGGCAAACATTATTATAGTAGCGCTCGTATAGTGTTGTAGGAATCTCGACCGACCGCGCGCCACGCCGGCCGGTCCGGAGTCGGATGGGATATGTCGAAAATCATAGGGATCGACCTAGGAACGAGCAACTCCGCGGCCTCCGTCCTCGAAGGAGGTCGGCCGGTGATCATCCCGAGCGCCGAGGGAACGACGGTCGGCGGCGGGAAGGCGTTCCCGTCGTACGTCGCCTTCACGAAGGACGGGACGCTCGTCGTCGGGGAGCCGGCGCGCCGCCAAGCCATTTCCAACCCCGAAGGGACCGTGACCGCGTTCAAGCGGAAGATGGGGACCGACTTCAAGTACCATCTCTACGGAAAGGAGTACACCCCGCAGCAGCTCTCGGCGTTCCTCCTCCAGAAGATCAAGCGCGACGCCGAGGCGTTCCTCGGCGAGAAGGTGGAGAAGGCCGTCATCACCGTCCCGGCCTACTTCAACGACAACCAACGCCAAGCGACGAAGGACGCGGGAGCGATCGCCGGCCTCGAGGTCGTCCGGATCATCAACGAGCCGACGGCCGCCTCGCTCGCCTACGGTCTCGACAAGGCGGGGAAGCAGCAGAAGATCCTCGTCTTCGACCTGGGCGGAGGGACGCTCGATGTGACGATCATGGACTTCGGCGAAGGCGTCTTCGAGGTCCTGTCGACGAGCGGCGACACGCAGCTCGGTGGGACGGACATGGACAACGCGCTCACCGAATTCATCGCGAGCGAGTTCCAGAAGGAGAGCGGCATCGACATCCGCAAGGACAAGATGGCGATGCAGCGCGTCCGCGACGCCGCCGAGAAGGCGAAGATCGAGCTCTCGTCGACGGTCGAGACCCAGATCAACCTCCCGTTCCTCACGGCGACCCAGGACGGCCCGAAGCACCTCGCCCTCCCCCTCACCCGCGCCAAGCTCGAGGACCTGGTGCGCCCGATCATCGACCGATGCCGCACCCCGATCGAGCGTGCGATCGGGGACGCGAAGCTCGCGAAGGACCAGATCGACCGGATCGTGCTCGTCGGCGGTCCGACGCGCATGCCGATCGTCCAGAAGCTGGTCGAGCAGGCGATCGGACGGCCCATCGAGCGCGGGGTCGACCCGATGGAATGCGTCGCGATGGGTGCCGCGATCCAGGGCGGCGTGCTCGCGGGGGAGGTCAAGGACGTGCTCCTGCTGGACGTCACGCCGCTCTCGCTCGGGGTGGAGACCCTCGGAGGGGTCTTCACGAAGCTGATCGAGCGGAACACGACGATCCCGACGCGCAAGAGCCAGATCTTCACGACGGCGAGCGAGAGCCAGAGCTCCGTGGAGATCAAGGTCTACCAGGGGGAGCGCCCGATCGCGGCCGACAACGTCGCGCTCGGCGACTTCATGCTCACCGGCATCCCGCCGGCCCCGCGCGGCACGCCGCAGATCGAGGTGACGTTCGACATCGACGCGAACGGGATCCTCAACGTCTCGGCGAAGGACCTCGCCACGGGCAAGAAGCAGGGGATCACGATCACCGCGTCCAACAAGCTCACGAAGGACGAGGTGAGCAAGATGCTGCGGCAGGCCGAGGAGTTCGCCGAGAAGGATCGCGAGCGGGCCGAGGCCGCCGACGTGCGCAACAAGGCGGAGTCGCTCACCTACGAGGCCGAGCGCGTTCTCACGGAGAACTCGGCCAAGATCCCCGAGGGGGAAGCGAAGGACGTTCGCGAGAAGGTCGCCGCGCTGCGCGCCGTCCTCGACTCGAAGAACGTCGAGGACGTACGGTCGAAGTCCGACGAGCTCACGCGCGCGCTCCACGCGATCGCGCAACGTCTCTACCAGAGCGCCAGCACCAGCACCGGCTCCGGCACCGACGCGGGAGGGGCCGCGTCCTCGGGGGCAAGCCCCCACGAGGACGTGTCGCCGCCGAGCGGCGGGGCGAGCGCTCCCGTGGACGCCGACTTCAAGGTCGTCGACAAGGACAAAGGCGAGGAGAAGGGCCAGTCGTAGGACCGTCCCCGCGGCCGGGCCGTCCCTACGGGTCGCCCGCCGGGGGCGAGGGCCCGGTGGGCCACATCGCCCCGACCGATGGACCGGTATAGTTCACGTCGGGGCGGATGAGGCGGTTGTCCCCCGCCTGCTCGAGCGCGTGGGCGGCCCACCCGGCGGTCCGTCCGATCGCGAAGGTCGGGGTGAACAGCTCCCGCGGGAGTCCGACCGCCTCGAGCACGACGGCGCCGTAGAACTCGACGTTCGTGAAGAGTCGGCGCCCGGGCTTCTCCCGCTGGAGCGCGGCCAAGGCGGTCCTCTCGACCGTCTCCGCAAGTCGCATCCGCTCGGGCGAGGCGATCGCGCGCGCGATGCGTTTCAGCTCGACCGCGCGCGGGTCCTCGACCTTGTAGGCGCGGTGGCCGAACCCGTAGAGCCGTTCCCCCCGGGCCAAGGCGGCGTCGATCCACGGGGGAGCCTTCTCCGGGGTCCCGATCGCGTCGAGCATGTCGACGACGCGGGACGGCGCTCCTCCGTGCACCGGACCCTTGAGGGCTCCCAGGGCGGCGGTCGCGCCCGAGACCAGGTCCGAATTCGTGGAGAGGACGACGCGCAGGGCGAAGGTCGAGGCGTTCATGCCGTGGTCGGCGAGCAGGATGAGGTACTGCTCGAGCGCGCGGGCGCGCGCCGGGGCCGGGGGCGTCCCGTCAAGCATGTAGAGATAGTTGGCCGCGTGACCGAGGGCCCGATGGGGAGCGACCGGCCGTAGGCCGTGGGAGCGCCGCACGTAGCGCGCGAGCAGGGTGGGAGCTTTGGCGACGAGCTCGACCCCCTGGTCCACCGTCGGGGGATACGGGAACTCGCCTTCGCCGAGCGCGGAGAGGAGCGTGCGCATCGCGTCCAGCGCGGGCAGGTGCGTCGGAAGATGGTCGACCACGGCCTCGAGAGCCCGGGGAAGGGCGCGACGCCCTCGCAAGCGGGCCGCGAACGCGCGGGCGGCCACCGGATCCGGGACGGTCCCGAGGATCAAGAGGTGGACGACCTCCTCGTACGTAGCGTGCTCCACGACGTCACCGATGTCGTAGCCGCGATACGCGAGGCCGCCCGTTTCGCCGGCGACGAGCGAGATCGCCGAGTCGCCGAACACGACGTGCTCGAGCCCCTTCGACACGGTGATCGAGGGCGCAGGATGCGTCATCGGGAAGCGGGAACCGACCCGCCCCACGCGCGCGTCGGTTCTTAGCCTGCGCGATGCGGGGATCTCGCCGGGAAAGGCTTAAGCGACCCCCTCGGGTCGGTCGCCGGCGATGGCCGAGATCCCGACGCAGATCCTCGAGCGGGTTCTCCAGCAACGCGTCGCGCTGCTTCTTAAGGACGGACGGGCGCTCTCCGGTCGCCTCCTCGGCATCGACGAGCACATGAACCTCGTCCTCGACGAGACCGAGGAGACGACCGCGAAGCTCACGCGGCGCCTCGGGCGCGTCGTGCTGCGCGGTTCGAACGTCGTGAGCCTGAACGCGCCGAGCGGACCCGGGGCAAAGTCGGCGTAGAGGGGAGGTCGGCGTCCGATGGCTCCCGTCGCCCGACGCGACCGCCTGAAAGGCGAAGAGCTGCAGATCCTCAAGATGCTCGCGGCGGCCGGGGGGATCCGCACCCCCGTCGTGATCACCTCCCGCGAGGTGGGCGGCATGATCGGCGTGAGCCAGCAGGCGGCCGATCGCCATCTGGTCACCCTGGCGGAGCGCGGGTTGCTCGAACGCACCCTCGCCGCGCGCCGCCAGCGTTTGGTCTTAAGCCCGGCCGCCGTCGACCTCCTCCGAAGGGAGTACCACGGCTACCGGCGCATCTTTGAGGGACCCGGTCGGCTCAGCTTCACCGGCCACGTCGTGTCGGGCCTCGGCGAAGGGCGCTACTACCTCAGCCAACCGGGCTATGTCGTCCAGTTCAACGAGCGACTCGGCTACACGCCGTACCCGGGGACCCTCAACGTGCGCGTGGAGGCGTCCGACCTCCTGCGCGTCGGAGGGATGAAGCACTGGAACGGGATCCGCATCGACGGGTTCACGGCGAGCGGGCGGACGTTCGGCGGGGCGATGTGCTACGCTGGCCGTCTCAGCGGACGCCCCGCGCACCTCATCGTGCCGGACCGGACCCACTATCAGGACGTTGTCGAGTTCGTGGCGGCGGAGTGCCTGCGCGATGCCATGGGGCTGAAGGACGAGGACTCCGTGAGCGTCGAGGTCGAGGAGGCCTGATCGCCGGTGAGCGGGTCGCTCGCGCGCTCGGTCGCCCAGGAGCGCCGCCCTCCGCCGGCGCCCCCGGACGCCGCCCGTCGCTTCGTCCATCAGTGGGTCGAGGACGAGGCGATCGGGACGGAGCGCCTGCGCGCCTTCGTCCTCATCTTGAGGACCCGCGGATGCTACTGGGCCGACGTCAAGGGGTGTTCGATGTGCGGCTATGCGAAGGACACCTTGGGCCGTTCCGCGACGCCGGGCGAGCTCGCCGCGCAGCTCACGAGCGCGATGGCCCGATACCGCGGCGAGCCCTACGTCAAGGTCTACACGTCCGGGAGCTTCCTCGACGACCGCGAGGTCGACCCCGCCTCCCGGCTCGCCCTCGTGCGCGCGTTCGCGCCGACGGCCCGACGGCTCCTCATCGAGACGCTCCCCGAGTTCGTCCAGGAGGAGTCCGTCGGCCCGCTGCGCGATGCCTTTCCGGGCGAGATCGAGGTCGCGCAGGGCCTCGAATCGACCCAGCCCGAGATCCTCCAGCGCTTCGTCAACAAGGGCTCGCCCCCGTCGGAGTACCTTGCGGCGGCCGACCGCCTGAGGGCGATGCGCGTGCGCGCGAAGGCGTACCTCCTGCTGAAGCCGCCCTACCTCACCGAAGACGAGGCGGTCGAGGACGTCGTCACCTCCATCGCGATCGCCGGGACGCGGTTCGACGCGATCTCGGTCAATCCGGTGCACATCCAGAACGGCACCGTCGTCGAGTGGCTGTACCGCCGGGGACGCTACCGGCCGCCCTGGCTGTGGAGCCTGGTCGAGGCGATGCGACGCGGCGCTGCGATCCGCGGCGCGGCCCGCCTCGTGACGTTCCCCACCGCGGGGGGCGTGGCCCGCGGTCCGCACAACTGCGGACAGTGCGACGCGCGGGTCCTGGCGGGGCTCGAGGAGGCATCCCTGAGCCAGGATTTCCGGGCCCTCGATGACCTCACGTGCGCGTGCCGCGGCACGTGGCGCTCCCGCTCCGAGCTCGAAGCGCTCGGGGGGGAGGCGTGAGCACGTCGATCGATCTCGTCCCCCACCTTCCCGTACATGCTCGGGCCACGATCGATCAGTTCCTCCGCCACCAGGTGCGCACGGCGGACGCCGCGGGCATCGTCCTCGGGCTGAGCGGGGGGATCGACTCCGCCCTCGCGGCGCGACTCGCCGCGGACGCCGTGGGCGGGGAGAAGGTGCTCGGGGTCCAGCTCCCGGACGACGCGTTCCCGACCGTCCTCCTCGACGAGACCCGGTCCTACGCGCACGGTCTCGGGATCGAGGAACGCACGATCGCCATCTCCGGGCTCGAGCGCGCCGCCCGGGCGGCACTCCCGGACGTGCAGGACCGCGTGGCCTGGGGGAATGCGAAGGCGCGCCTGCGCATGCTCCTCCTCTACGCGACCGCCCGCGAGCGCCGCGCCCTCGTGCTCGGCACGGGGAACAAGTCGGAGCTCCTGCTCGGCTACTTTACGAAGTACGGGGATGGCGGGGTCGACCTCCTTCCGCTCGGGGACCTCTATAAGACCCAGGTCCGCGAGCTCGCGAAGGCTCTCGGCCTCCCCGACACGATCCGGCAACGCCCGCCGACGGCCGGGCTCTGGGAGGGGCAGACCGACGAGGGCGAGCTGGGACTTCCCTACGCCGACCTCGACCGGATCCTGTTCGGCCTCGAGGAGCTCCGCTGCGAGGCGGAGATCGCCCAGATCACGGGGCTCGCCCCCGACGTGGTCCGGGGGGTCCGAGAGCGCGTCGACCGCCACCGGCACAAGCGCCGGCCGCCTCCCATCCCGAAGGTCGGCCGGCGCACGATCGGCATCGACTGGCGGGATTGACCCGTGGTCTGACCAAACCTTTTAGTGGGCGGAGGCTCGTCGTCCCGCGGACGACTCCCTCGACCGCCCGGCGTCCTCCCATCAGATTCCACACCGACCCATGGACCGAGCAACCTACCGTAGACTTTACGACGCCCTCGTCACCCTCGAGGACGTGCAGCGCATCGCCCGCGCCGAACACTTCGACGAGGAGCTCCTCTTCGTCATCCACACCCATCGGGTCACGCGCGACGCGACCCGGCGGTTCTACGTCCTGAAGCGTCAGATCGGCCGGCTCGCTCAGCAGTGGCGGCACGGCCGCACGATGCTCGACATCGCGCACGAATGGTCGTTCCCCCCCGTCCTCCTGGGCCAGATGATGCTCCAGGAGCTCAAGCTGCCGCGTAAGCGCGTCTGGCAGACGTTCCTGCACCCCGAGACCGCCCCGGACGCCCGGCTCCGCCGCGAGGTCGAGGAGCTGCTCGCGAACGACCTCATCTACTCCCCCCGAGGGATGGAGCTCCAGCGGGAGCGCGGGCGCGTCGGCGAGGAACGGCTCTACACGTGGCTCCAGCGCCACGGGATCGGCTACCGCACCGAGAAGGACCTCCGCGGCAAGTACACGAAGACCCCCGACGCGCTCCTCGACCAGCCGATCCTGCACGGCGGGCTGAAGATCACCTGGATCGAGTCGAAGGCCAACTTCGGCGACGACGTCGAACTCCGCCGCAACCTTCGCAAGCAGCTCGCGCCCTACACCGAGATCTTCGGCGAAGGCGCGGTGGTCTACTGGCACGGGTTCGTGGACGGGGCGGAATCTCCGCCGGGGATCCTCCTGTGGGACGGGCCGACGATCGAGGCGATCACGCCGGTCCTAGGACCTGCGCCCGGGTCCGCTCCGTCTGGGTCCCCGTCGTGAGATCGCGCTCGACGACAACCCCTTTCGCACGCTCCGCGGGCCCGATCAAGATCGCGCGACGGGCCCGTCGACGCGCCGCCTCCTTGAGCTGGCGCGAGAGGGAGCGGGTCATGAGGTCGTAGTCGGCGCCCACGCCCGCGCTCCGTAGCGCCTGGACCAGCTCGACGGCGTCGCCCACGTCCGCGGGCGTGACCGCGATCACGTACGTGTCGAGGGGAGGCTCGCCCTCGGGCCAGCGCCCGTGCGCCTTCAGCAGGAGCTCGAGAGTCTGGTCGCCCAGGGCGAGGCCGCACGCCGGCGTGGGCGGTCCCCCGAAGAGCTCGATGAGATGGTCGTAGCGTCCCCCTCCGAAGAGGGCGCGGTGGTCGCCCGAGAGGTCGTACGCCTCGAACACGGTCGAGGTGTAGTAGGCGAGCCCCCGCACCACCGTCGGGTCGAGGACGACGCGGTCGGCGAGACCGAGCCGCGGGATGAGGTCGAGGAGGGAACGGAGCCGGGCGATCCCCTCCGGGCCCGGGGCGGGAAGGTCGAGCGCTTCGAGGTCCTTCAGGAACGCGGTCGCCGCGCTCCCGGCGACCCCCACTCCGACGCGCGTCAGAAGGTCGCGGAGCTCCGCGCGTCCCTCGGGCGTGACCCCGGCCGCGTCGAGCTCGCGGGCGAAGGCGTCGGGGGTGGATTTGAGGAATCGGTCGAGGGCACGGAGGAAGCGGGCGGTGTCCTTCACGCCCCAGTGCGCGCCCAGCCCTTGCGCGAGCGCGCGGTCGTTCACGCGGAAGGCGTAGAGGCCCTTCGCTCCCACCTCATCGAGGAGGTGGGCCGCGCTCGCGAGGATCTCGCCCTCGGCGGCGATCCCCTCGACGCCCAGGATGTCGAGGTTGACCTGGAGGAATTCGCGCGTGCGCCCCGCCTGGGGCTCCTCGTAGCGCCACAGCTTCCCCACGGTGAACCACTTCACCGGCAGCGGCTCCGCCTTGGCCCGGTCGATGAACACGCGCACGAGCGACGGGGTCGATTCCGGGGCCAGGGCGACGTCCCGTCCGCCCTTGTCGCGGAACGCCCAGACCTGTTGGGCGATCTCCTCGCCGCTCTTGACGCGGTAGAGCTCGAGGCTCTCGATGCACGGTGCCTCCAGCTCGACGAATCCGCACCGGCGCGCGGCCGCGCGCATCCGGGCGCGCAGCGCGGATCGGGCGCCCGCCTCCGGCGGGGGATAATCGCGCATGCCGCGCAGCGGCGCGAACGTCACGAGCGGCCCACCGAGGGCCGCGTATTTATCCTCGCGTCACGGCGCGACGGGGCCGTCGGGCGTCACGGCGGCCTCGGGCGGCCGGTCGGGCACCTCCGCGAACGCGCGCAGTCGACGGTACGCGCCGATCGCCGCGCCGAAGTTGCGGTGCCGCAGGTTGACGGTGAGCTCCCGCAGGTCGGCGACGGCCGGGCCCACGTCCGCCCCCGCCTCGCGGCGCGCCAGGACGCGGTCCTTGACGCGGGCGAGGTCCTTCGTGAGGAGCGGGCTCAAGATCGACCAGAGCGCGAAGGTCGACCGCGCGAGAATCGGCTCCGCGTCCGCCCGCTGGCCCTGCCGGGCGCGTCGCCGTCCCTCGTCGAGCGGGCCCAAGGCCGGCCCCGGATCCCCGCCCAGCTCGCGGATCGTCTCGGCGAGGAGCTCGGCCTCGGCCGTCAGGATCTGGACCGTTGCCCACTGATCCTCGAGGTCCGAGAGGGCGTCGGCGATGTGGCGAAGCCGTCGCTGGGCCCCGACGAGGTCCCCGTTCGCGAGGGCGGTACGCCCCGCCTCGAGCTCGACGTCGGCGGAGGGGGTCGGCACGAGCTCCGCGATCTCATCCCGCTTCGCGGCCACGCGGGCGACCTCGTCGGTGAGGGACGCCGCCAGCACGACGAACAGGTTGCGGTGGAGCGCTTCGAGGTCGTCCCGGCCGCCCGTCAGGACCGACGCCTTCGCTCGCTCGTTGAGGTCGGTGAGCTCGACCCCCATGCGACGGCCGAGCTGAAGGAGCTCGTCGATCTGGCGCCGGAGCGCCGTGACCTCGTCGCCATGGGGGAGCACGGGAAGTTGGGGGATCGTCCCGGGTCCTGGCGGGAGCGTCCGCTCGACCGAGGATGGAAGGCTGAGGAAGCGTGCGGGCCGGGCGATCCGTCCCAAGGTGCCCGCGCGTTCGGTCGGCGCCGCGTCCGACCCCCCGACCGCCCGCAGGACCTCGGCCACCCCCTCCATGTACTGAGGGTCGGTCTCGGGAACGCCGACCGCCTCGCGGACCGCGTCGAACAGGCCCGCGGCCAGATGGCATCGCCCGCACTGGCTCGCGCCGTCGGGGGTCTCGAATCCGCAGGCCGGACAGCTCCGCACGACGCGCTCCCGTCGGCTACGTCCGGGCCGTCCGCGATCGGAAGTCGCTCGGGGCCCGCGGGCTCTGGATGCGGGGAGCGTACTGGTAGTCGAGGTGCATCGCGCGGAGGCGGCGCACCCGCTCCGCGGTGGGAGGGTGGGTGGAGAAGAGCGTCGTGAACCCTCCGCCGCGGAACGGGTTCACGATATAGAGGCTCGACGAGGCGGGGGAACCCGACGTGAGGGGCCGCGCGGAGTTGCCGCGCTCGAGCTTCTCGAGGGCGCTCGCGAGCGCCTCGGGGTCGCGGATCGTCCTCGCGCCCACCTCGTCCGCGCGCGACTCCCGCGAGCGCGAGATCGCGAGCTGGAGCAACATCGCCGCGATCGGGGCGGTCACCGCGGCGGCGAGCACGAGGAGGCCGTTGTTGTTCCCGCGGCTAGCGTTCCCGCCGAACAGGCTGCTGAACAGAACGAACTCGGATACGTACGAGATCGCACCCGCGAGGGTCGCGGCGAAGGTCATGAGGAGGATGTCGTGGTCCTTCACGTGGGCGAGCTCGTGCGCGAGCACGCCCGTGAGCTCGCGATCGTTGCACAGGCGCAGGATTCCCTCGGTCGCGGCGACGACGGCGTGCCGCTCATCGCGTCCGGTCGCGAAGGCGTTCGGCGTCTGGGTGGGGATGATCGCGAGACGCGGGGCGATGAGGCCGAACTTCGGTGCGAGCTCGTCGACGAGACGCGCGAGACGGGGGGCCTGGGCGGCCGTGACGACCTGAGCGTGGTTCGCCCACAGGACGAATCGGTCGCAGAAGAAGTAGGACGCGAGGTTGAGGACGAGGGAGAGGCCGAAGGCGATGATGAGCCCGGCGAGGAAGCTCCCGAAGAGGTAGGCGCCGAGGAGGGAGCCGACGACGACGAAGAGGGCGATGATCGCGGCGAAGAGGGCGAGCGTCCGGGCGCGGGGACCGACCATGCCGTCCACTGCCTCCGGTCGGCGTGGAGACGGTCGGCCTATAAATCCATGACACGGACGGGGCGAGGCGCCCCGGGCCCCCTCGGCGCCAGGTGACGCCGGGCCGAGGGCGTCGGGTGATAGACCCCCGTGGGGAACTCCGGCGGTCGCCGCGCTCCGCGGCCGGACTCGGGGGGGAAACGTCGGCGGCAGCCCCGGCATCGATACCCTCGGCCCGTCCCCATCGAACCGGTGGTGGCGTGGCAGGAGGGGCAGCGAGGGGGCCGGGCGGGGGCGAAGCGCGGGCGAAGATGCTCGAGCACGATCCCTTCCACCCGGAAGGTGGGGTCATCGGCGCGTCCCCCCCAGATCGCGACCCGGTCCCCGGGGACGAGCGACCGCGCCACCGCGGGAAGGGTCTTGGTCGGTTCGAACGCGAGGCAGGAGAGTTGGTGGCCGGCCGCGTCCTCGACGACCAGCTGAACGTGGCCCCCCCGCAGCGTGACGGGAGGATCTCGCACCCGCCCCCGGACCCAGGCGGAGTCGTACGGCCCCACCGCGTCCAGGTCGCGTCGCGCAAGATGGTCCCCGGTCCCCTGGTTCGTGACGAACACCATCCAACGCTCGACCGGTTCGGAACGGACCTGACCGAGGAGTCCGGGCAGGCCGACCCGGTCGGTCGACCTCAGACCGAAGAGGATCGGGCAGGCGGTGTGGGGCGCGACAAGGAGACGGCGGGTCCGCGGGTCGGTGCACAGGAAGAGGCCCGGGTGCTCGGACTCGAGGGCGCGGATCCGGTCCGCGTCGACCGATCGGCGCAGGCCGACGCGCGTCGGGGAGCGGTAGGCGATGAGCTCCCAGGTCGGGTGGTGGCCGGGCCACGCCAAGGATGCCGCCGCGCCGACGATCCCGCGGTCGGAGCCATCGTGCCGGATGGTTCCGCCGACCCGGTCGATCTCCCGCCGAGCTTCGGAACGATCGACGATCCGCCGTACCGCCGCCCAGTAGAGCGCGGCCGGGAGCCTCCGCGGCACGACGACCAACGTAGGATCCGTCCCCTCCACCCCGCGTTGGGAGGTCGCGAGGACGCTCTCCCACAGGCGGTCCGCGAGGCGTCGTTCCAACGCCTCCGACGCCGCGCGCCCGGCATCGAAGGCGACGACGGACCGACCGCCCACGACCCCGACGTCGCGACGGCGCCCGTGGCCCCGGCCGAAGCACGCGGAGAGCGCGGCGTTTCCCCGCGTCTTCCACGGGACGTTGGGGTTGAGCCGCACGAGACGTGGCTCGCCGATGAGGTCGAACCCCTCGGACCGGGCCGTGCGGACCAGCTCGGTGAGGGTGAAGGTCGTGCACCCGCCGACGGGGCTATCGGTGTCGTCTACTCCGACCCAGATGGTCCCACCTTCTCGTCCGTCGCGCCCGAGGAGGACGACAACGCCCCGGGAGGGATGCGGGGGATGCGCGAGCGCCGGCGGCGACGCAGGAGGAGGAGACCGACCGCGCCGATCGCGACGGCCGCACCCGCGCCCAGGGCGACGTCGCCGGTCGGGAAGGACGGGTGGAAGAGGACCGTCACGGTGCCGTTGGAGACCGGATCGTAGGTCCCTGCCACGCTCGCCCCGCCCCATCCCCAGACATCGTTCGTCACCGCGACCCCCGTGAGGCCCGAGGTCGCCCCGATCGTCGTCGGTGCGGGGGTAGTGAGGCTGACGTTGACCTCGGGCGCGAGGCCCGGGGTGGGGAGACCCACGAGGGGCCCCGGGAGGTGGATGCCGAAGGTGAGGTTCTGGTCGCCGCTCCCGTAGGGAAGCTCGTAGGTGAGGGTGGTCACGACCGTCACGGGCGCCGGGGACGCGTCCGCGCCCTCCGCGTGGTCGAAGACGACCGAGGCGAGGTGCCCGTTCGTCGCGGCGGCACCGTTGAGACGGAGCACGACCGTCCCGGTCCCGGTGAACGTCCCCGACGGGAGGAGCGAGGCCTCGTTCATGACGAGGGTCTCGAGGAGGGCGACCTCACCGGAGGAGACCTGCCCGTCGTGGTTCCCGAAGTAACTCGAGAGCAGGGGGGACGACTCGGCGAACCCGATCTCCGTGAGGTAGGTCGCCTTCTGGCTGGTGTTGATCGGCAGCGCCTCGATGAGCGGGCTGAAGTTCCCGTCCATCGCATAGCGTAAGGCCGAGCCGTTGGGATCGTCGAGCCTCAACGTCGCGGTGACGCTGCCGTTCGACCCCAGCGTCAGGGTCACGCCCGCGCCGGTCGAGGCGGCGGTCGCGAGCGGCGCCGCGATCGCGACCACCAGCACCGCCCCCAGGACGATGCGTGCGATCGCGGAGCTTCTTCGGGCGGTCCGTGCGCTCATGGTGCGATCGACGGCGCCGACCCGGTCACGTGACGCTCTGGATCAGTTTCTCGTACTGCGTCCGGTTGCGGGCGAGGTCGATGTCGGCCACCGCCGGGCCGACCCCATCCGGCAGGAGCTTCAGCTCGAGCGACTCCGGGGCGGTTCCCGTCGGGGCGGCCGGCCCGTCGGAGGGCCGATGCATGACCCCGATCGGGATCTTTCCGCCCTGCATCGTCTCGAGGCAGAGACGGAACATCGCCTTGCGGTCCGTCGGGTCGTAGCCGGGGAGCGTGCTCACGTCGAGGACCCGGGCCCGCCAGTCCTTGAACGTGTCGTTATACGTGACGCAGGGGGAGAGGTCCTCGACGAACGCGTAGCCGTGACCGGCGCGCGTGAACTTGAGCGCTTCGACCAGGACGGCGGTCATCGTCTTCGGGTCGCCCGAGAACGTCCGCGCGAGGAAGTTGTGGGCCGGGATCGAAAGTGCGGTCAGCATCGCGTCGAACGGCGGCTCGACGTTCCCCTCGTACCCGATCGGGGCCGTCGGGGACGCCTGACCCTTCGTGAGGCCGTAGGTCTCGTTCATCATGACGATGTAGAGGATCGAGACGTTCTTCTTGAACGCGTGCATGAAGTGCCCCATCCCGATCGCGTAGCCGTCGCCGTCGCCCCCGGCCGCGATCACGGTGAGCTTCGGGTTCGAGAGCTTGATGCCGACGGCCTGGGCGAGGAGGCGTCCGTGCAGCGCATGGATCCCGTTGACCGCGATGAAGTTGTGGATGCCCCCCGAGCATCCGATGCCGCCCACCAGGACCTCCTCGTGCGGCGGGATCCCCGCTTCGGCGGCCGCCTTCTTGACCGCCGCGAGCACGCCGAAGTCGCCGCACCCCGGGCACCACGTCGACGCGACGGGCTTGGAGGATTCGACCATGGTCACGTCGCCTCCGTGATCTTCGCCGCGATCTCCGGAGCGCGGAAGGAATGGCCGTCAAAGCGCACGAGCGAGCGGAGCTTCGCGTGGTGCTGCGGCATCGTTTCGCGCAGGAGCCGGGCGAACTGCCCCGTGAAGTTGTTCTCGACCACGTAGGCGACGTCGACGGACTCGAGGAACGGGCCGATCTCGTGGGTGGGCACCGGGTAGAGCGTCCGGGGCTGGAAGAATCGCGTCGTCACGCCTCGGCGCGCGAGAAGTCCCTGGGCCTCGCGGATCGGACCCCACGTCGACCCGAAGCCGAGGATGCCGATGCGGGACGTCGCCTCACCGTAGACGCGTCCGGCGGGAAGGTCGCCCCGCGCGTGGACCATCTTGTCCATGCGCTTATGCATCATCTTCACCCGGTTCTCGGGATTGACGGAGACGTGGCCGAACTCGTTGTGCTCGTTTCCGGTGACCTGGCCGAACACGCCGGGGACCCCGGGGGGCACGTGCGGCGAGATCCCGTCCGGGGTGAAGCCGTAGAGCTTGTAGGTCGCGAGCTTGGCCACATCCTCCGCGGTCAAGATCTGGTGGCGCTCCACGTGGACGCGGTCAAGGTCGAACGGAACCGTCGTGATCGTGTTCTGGCTCAGGGCCTGGTCGAGGAGGAGGATCACCGGCACCCGCCACTTCTCGGCGAGATTGAGCGCATCGACCGTCATGTAGAAGCAATCGTCGACGGTCCCGGGCGCCAGGATGAACCGCGGGTACTCGCCGTGGCCCAGGTTGGCGAGGTGCGAGAGGTCGGACTGCTCGTGCCGTGTGGGCTCGCCGGTCGACGGGCCTACCCTTTGGCAGTCCACGACGACGATCGGTACCTCGGCCGTGGCGGCATGCCCGATCCCCTCGGTCATCAGCGAAAGTCCGGGTCCGCTCGTGCTCGTCATCGACCGCGCGCCCGCATAGCCTGCGCCGATCACCATGTTGATCGCTGCCAGTTCGTCCTCGGCCTGGCGCACCACCCCATGGAAGTGCGGAAGGTAGCGCATCAGGTACTCCATGATCTCGGTGGCCGGCGTGATCGGGTAGCCGGCGAAGAACCGGCCGCCGCCCACGACGAACCCGAACGCGACCGCCTGGTTCCCGGTCGTGAGCACCTGGGTGCGGGCCGCCCCGACGGCGACGTGCCACCGGGGGGCGCTCCCGACGGATTCGACCGCAGCCTTGCGCCCGAGCTCGAGCGCCTTCAGGTTCTTCTCGAGCGCCTCGGGGCTGCGACGTTTGAAGCGCTCCTCGATGACCTCGCGCGTCGTCGGGGGATCGAAGCCCATCAGGATCGAGATGGCGCCGTACGCCGCGGTGTTCTTGTAGATCGGCTGGCCGATCTGGCTTCCCGCGAGCGTCGCGAACGGGAATCCGAGCGCGTTCGGCTGCTCGAGCGTGTAGGAGGAGGAGTCGTAGAGGATGAGCCCGTCGCCGGCGAGTTCGGCGGCCCCGACGTCGACCGCTTCCTTATCGAAGGCGAGCAGCAGGTCGACCTGGGGCTTCATCGCCGCGATGGGTTCGCGGGAGGCGCGGATCGACGCGTCCGCGTGGCCCCCGCGGATGCGGGAGAGGACGTTCCTCGAGGTGTAAATGTGAAGGCCCTGGCGTCGGAAATAGCGACCCAACAGGTCGGATACCGTGAGCGTCCCGTCCCCCCCTTGCCCGCCGATGAGGACCGCCAGATCGGCGAGCTCCTTCGGCGCCGGGTGGGCCGAGGGTCCCGGTTCCGCCGCGTAGGTGGGGGCATGCGTAGCTGGGGTGGTCATGTGGATCATGCGGACCGGCCTCGACCGGTCCGTCCGACGCAATCGATTCGCTGAGGATATTTAAGGGTGGGGACCCGCACGACTCACCCGCGGGACTCCCCGAGAGAAAAACGGAGGAACGCAGCGGCGGCCGCACCGGCGCGAGGTCACGGGCGACCGGGCGGACCCACCCCGGGAACGTCGCACGCCCGGAGGTACGTTAGCGTACCTCCGGCGGTCGGCCCGCCTCAAAGGTTATGTCGCTTCTTCCGCTCTGTCCGAGGGAATGGCCGAACTCCCCCTCGTGGAAGACTACCACCGCGAGACGGCGGGCGAGCGTCATTTCGCCGACCCAATCGTCGTCTGGGACGAGACGCTGCGGGACGGGGAGCAGATGCCCGGCGTCCACTTCTCCCCGGAGGAGAAGCTCCGTATCGCGGAGGCCCTGTCGGACGTCGGCGTCCCCCTCCTCAACGCCGGGATCCCGGTCGTCTCCGAGGAGGAGGCACGCGCCGTCCGCCTCCTCGCGGACGCGGGACTGCACTCCCGGGTACTCGCCGCGGCCCGGACGGTTCCGGGGGACGTCGATGCCGTGGCGCGATCGGGGGCGACCCACATCGCCATCTTCGTCGCGGCGAGCCAGGTCCACCTGCGCTTCAAGCTCAAGATGTCCCCGGACGAGGTACTGAAGGCATCGGTCGCCTCGGTCGAGCAGGCGAAGGCCGCCGGGCTCCACGTCGCCTTCGTCACCGAGGACACGGTCCGCGCGCCGATGGAGTTCGTGGAGCGTCTCTACCGCGCGGTCGTGGACGCGGGCGCCGACCGCCTCGTCGTCTCCGACACCGTCGGGATCATGACCCCGCTCACGTTCCGCTGGTTCCTGCGCGAGTTCCGGCGTCGGGTCCATCCGAAGGACTGGTCGGTCCACTGCCACAACGACTTCGGGCTCGCGACGGCGAACACGCTGACCGCGCTGGAGGAGGGGGTGACGAGCCCGCACGTCTGTGTGAACGGTCTCGGAGAACGGGCCGGGAACGCGTCGCTCGAGGAGGTCGTGATGGGCGTCGAGTCGCTCTACGGAATCTCGACTGGGCTCAAGACCGAGAAGCTCTACGCGCTCTCCCAGCTCGTCGAGGAGATCTCGGGGGTGCCCATCGCCGCCAACAAGGCGCTCGTCGGCTACAATTCCTTCTCGCACGAGGCCGGCATCCACACCCACGGGATCCTCCAGCACACGCTCACCTACGAGCCGCTCCAGCCCGAGGTCCTCGGACGCCAGCGGAGGATGATCCTCGGGAAGCACACCGGAAAGGCCGCCCTCCTCGAGAAACTGAAGGAACGCCATGCGCGTCCGACGGACCCTCAGGTCGCGGAATTGCTGCGCCGCGTGAAGCTGCGGGCCGAGGCCCACACGAAGTCGGAGCACGACGCCTTCCTGGAGAGGTATCGGGGAATGTACGAACAGCCGGGCATCTCGGACACCGAATTCTGGGAGATCGTCCGCCACGTCGGGATCGAGATCGAGGGGTCGTGAGCGCGGACCGGGGCCACGGCATGACGCTGGCCGAGAAGATCCTGGCCCGAGCCTCCGGCGTCGACCACGTCGTGCCGGGACAGATCGTCGAGGGTCGCGTCGACCTCGCGATGATGCACGAGCAGGGCGCGCAGACCGTCGGACCGTTCCACGCGATGGGCGCGACCAAGGTGTGGGACCCCGAACGCGTTGTGATCGCGATCGACCACTGGGTCCCGGCGTCGACCGAGGGCGCGGCCGTCCTCCATCGAATCCTGCGCAAGTTCGCGCAGGAGCAGGGGCTGCCCCACTTCTACGACGTCGGCAACCACGGGATCTGCCACCAGATCCTCGCGGAGAACGGATGGGTCGTCCCGGGCGATCTCGCCGTCGGGACGGATTCGCACACCAACATGCTGGGTGCGGTGGGCTCGGTCTCGGCCGGCATCGGTCCGACGGAGATGGCCGCGGTGCTCGCCCTGGGCAAGCTCTGGTTGAAGGCACCCCCGACCCTGCGCGTGCGCGTCCGCGGCCAGCTGGGACGCGGCGTGACCGCGAAGGACCTCATCCTGCGCATCCTCGGCGAGGTGAAGACCACCGGAGCCACCTACAAGTCCGTCGAGTTCTCGGGACCGACCATCGAACGGCTGTCCATGCCCGAGCGGTTCACGATCTGCAACATGACGACGGAGATGGGCGCGAAGTGCGGCATGGTCGCTCCCGACGCGACGACCTTCGGGTACCTCGAGAAGATCGCGAAACACGCGAGCCACCCGTTGCACCCCGACGCCGACGCCGCCTACGAGCGCACGGTCGACGTGGACGTCGAGGGGATGCCCCCGATGGTGGCCGAGCCGTTCTCGCCGGACAACGTGCGCCCCCTCCCGGACGTCGCGAAGCAGGCGATCCCCGTCGACCAGGCGTTCCTGGGGTCGTGCACGAACGCGCGCATCGAGGACATGCGCGAGGGTGCCGCGCTGATGAAGGGCCACAAGGTCCACGCGGGCGTCCGCTTCATCGTCTCCCCGGCGTCCACGTCGATCTACCAGCAGTGTCTCAAGGAGGGGATCGTCGAGATCTTCACCGAGGCCGGAGCGGTCTTCACCAACTCGAGCTGCTCGGCGTGCTTCGGCGGGAACATGGGGATCCTCGCCCCCGACGAGGTCTGCGTGTCCTCCTCGAACCGCAACTTCCCCGGGCGGATGGGGCCGAAGGAGGCGCGGATCTACCTCGTCTCCCCGGCGGCGGTGGTCGCGTCGGCGATCCGCGGGGTCCTCACGGACCCCCGGGAGCTCGCCTAGTCGCGACGAGGGCGCGAAAGGAAGGAAGGTCACGCATGCAGGACGTCATCCGCGGTCGCGTCTGGACGCTCGGCAAGGACGTCGACACCGACGGGATCATCAGCGGCAAGTACCTTACCGTCATCGACCCCAACGAGCTCAAGAAGCACGTCTTCGAGATCGCCCTGCCGGGGTTCGCTCAGAACGCCCGCGCCGGGGACATCCTCGTGGCCGACGAGAACTTCGGGTGCGGCTCGAGCCGGGAGCACGCCCCGCAGGCGCTCCGGGCGATCGGCGTGGGGGCGATCGCCGCCGACTCGTTCGCCCGGATCTTCTTCCGCAATTCGATCAACCTGGGGATCCCGACGATCGAGGCGCGCGGGGTGCGCGCGATCTTCGAGAACGGCGACCCCGCCTGCATCGAGATGCGCGAGGGGCGCGTCACGAACGATCGCACCGGCGCCGTCGTTCGATTTCCGCCGCTCCCCCACCATCTGCTCGACCTCCTCGAGGCGGGGGGTCTCGTCGAGAAGGTGCGCCGCGAGCTCGCCGGATCCGGCACCGTCGCCCCGGCGCGGGCGGCTCCATGACCTCGGGCCGCTACCGCATCGTCCTACTGCCGGGGGACGGGACGGGACCCGAGGTCGTCCGCGAGGGACGCAAGGTCCTCGACGCCCTGGCCGAAGGGGACGCGCATCCCTGGGACCTCGAAGAATATCCCGGCGGAGCCCTCTACTACCTCAAGACCGGACGGGAGTGGGACCTCGAGGCCGAGGCGGCCGCGCATGCCGCGGACGCGATCCTCCTCGGCGCCGTCGGATGGCCCGGGGCGACGATGCCCAACGGCGACCTCGCCGGAGGCGCCCTCGTCCTCGGGCTGCGCTCGGCCCTCGACCTCTACGCGAACCTACGGCCGTGCCGGCTCTACCCCGGGGTGCAGCATCGCATCAGCGGGGAGTTCCGCCAGGTCTGGTCGCCCGAGATGGTCGACATGGTCATTCTGCGGGAGAACACCGAGGGCCTCTACACGCCGGCGCGGGGGAGGCTGCGGCGTGCCGGGTCGACCGAGGTCGCGATCGACACCCGGATCATCACCGCGAAGGGGTCCGAGCGGATCATTCGACGTGCGTTCGAGATCGCCAACCAGCGACCACGGGGCGCCCCCGAGGACGGGGTGAAGCGGGTGACGTGCGTCGATAAGTCGAACGTCCTCGAAGGGTGCCGCTTCTTTCGCGAGACGTTCGACCGCGTCGGCCGCGATTTCCCCGACATCGAACGGGACTACGCGTATGTGGACGCCTTCACGCAATGGATCGTGCGCAACCCCGAGCACTACAACGTCGTCGTGGCCACGAACATGATGGGCGACATCATCACCGACCTCGCGAGCGTCCTCCAGGGCGGGATGGGATTCGCCGCCGGCGGGAACATCGGCGACGAGCATGCGATGTTCGAGCCCGTCCACGGGAGCGCCCCCAAGTACGCGGGCAAGAACCAGGTCAACCCCTTCGCGACGTTCTCCGCGGTCGAGATGATGCTCCGTTGGCTGGGCGAACGCCACCACGACCCCCGAATGACGCGCTCGGCGGACCGTCTCGAGCGGGCGATCGCCCGCGTCCTTACCGAGGGGTCCGCACGAACCTACGACCAGGGCGGCAGCTGCAGCACGAGCGATGCCGGCACGCTCGTCGCCAACGCCGTGCGTGCGGAGGCCCGGTGACCGAGCGGCGTCGCGTCGCCCTCGTGGGCGGGGCGACCACCAAGTTCGGGATCCGTGCGGCGACCTGGCCCGAGCTCGCGCAGGAGGCCGGGGCGGCGCTCTTTGGCGCGATCCCGTCGCTCACGTCGGCCGACGTCGACTCCCTATTCGTCGGGGCCGCGGAACCCGAGCGTTTCGCGTTCCAGTCCCATGTCGCGCCCCTCGCGGCCGAGCAGATGGGGCTCGCCCCGCGCAAGATCCTCCAGCGCACCGAGCTCGCGTGCGCGTCCGGCCAGTCCGCGATCCGATCCGCCTACGCGGCGATCGCCGCCGGGCTCTCGGATGTCGCCGTCGCGGTCGGGGTCGAGAAGATGAACCTCCCGTCGATGGCCGAGGCGAACACGTCCATGGCGTGCGTGATGGACCGGGCGTGGGACGGAGCCCACGGCGCAACCGCGCCGCCGTTCTTCGCGATGGTCGCGCAGCGGCACATGCGCGAGTACGGCACGAGCGCCGACGCCCTCGCGGCCGTCTCCGAGAAGAACCACCGATTCGCGAACACCAACCCGAGCGCCCAGTTCTACGAGAAGACGTTCGGTCGAGAGAAGCTCCTGCGACTTCCGATGGTCGCGCCCCCGCTTCGGCTGGGCGACTGCTCGTCGATGACCGACGGAGCGGCGGCCGTCCTCCTGGTCGCCGAGGAGGCGGCGCGCCGGTTCACCGACACCCCGGTCTGGGTCCGCGGGACGGGGCAGTACGCCGACTCCCACAACCTCGCGAACGCCGGGTCGCTCACCGACTGGGTCGGGATGCGGAACGCGGCGCGCGAGGCCTTCGCGAGCGCCGGGATCGGCCCCGCGGACCTCGACTTCTGCGAGCTGCACGACTGCTTCTCGATCTCCGAGATCGTCGAGTACGAGGCGCTCGGGCTGTGCTCGCGCGGCGCCGGGGGCCCGTTCGCCCTCGATGGACGCAGCGACATGGGCGGGGACATCGTCGTCAACCCGCGCGGGGGCTTGCTCGGATGCGGGCACCCCCTCGGCGCGACCGGGATCGCCCAGGCGGTGGAGGTCTACCGGCAGTTCGCCGGCACCGTCCCGGCCGCGCGGCAGGTGCCGGACCCCCGCTTTGCCCTCGTCCACAACCTGAGCGGGAGCGCCAACGTCCACTCGATCATGATCTACGGGGGGGGGGCAGCGTGAGCGGCGCGTCGGCCGATGCCCAACGCCCCGCGCTCGCCGACAAGGGCGAACCCGGACGCGAGCCGCCGGAGCGCCCGCCGTTCCTCCTCGACTTCTATCCGCTCGAGGGGCCGAGCCACACCCGGCTCTCGGCCTTCTTCGACCACCTTCGGTCGGGTCGCCTGACGACGACCCGATGCTCGAAGGACGGCACCCTCACGTGGCCGCCGCGCGTCGTCTGTCCGACCTGCCACGCGGAGGTCCTCGAATGGATCGACCTCCCGATGACCGGGACGATCTATGCCTTCAGCGCGGTGCTCGCCGGCGCCCCCCTCGGGAT
>JBOGRS010000026.1:0-24730 GCA_050749685.1 Thermoplasmata archaeon | reverse complement strand
AGATCACCGGTATCATCGCCAACACCTCGGGGGTCGAGGAAGTCGCCTCGCCCGTCTCGTCGCAGGGCGCGTCGCTCTCGGCCTGGCTAGGGTATGCGAACAGCACCCCGGGCGTCCAGGCGCAGCTCGGGGGCGTGCTCGGAGAATACGTGGGGATCGACGGTCGCACCGTGAACCTCCAGGTCACAGCGCAGGCGAGCGGACTCTCCCTCGGTGCCGTCACCCTCCTCACGTCCATCGAGAACGAGGTCGGCGCGTTCCGAACGAGCCACCCGGGGATCGTCGGCGTAGCCTACGGAGGGGGAGCGTCGGTGACGCGGGACCTCCAGCAGCAGACCGCGCTCGCCACCGAGCGCATGGCGATCGCGGTGTCGATCGGCCTCATTCTCGTCCTGCTCGTCGTGCTCCGTTCGTGGCTCATCCCCCTCCTCGCCGTCGTCACGATCGGGGTCTCGATCGCCTGGGCGTGGGGGATCAACGACCTCGTCATGCGCATGCTCGTGGGCGACCCCATCTTCTTCTTCGTCCCCACGATCCTCTTCATCCTCATCCTGGGACTCGGGATCGACTACAACATCTTCCTGCTCACCCGCGTGCGCGAGGAGCGCCTGCGCGGCCGCCCGTCCGGCGAGGCCATCGTCCAGGCCGTCGCGAGCACGGGCGGGATCATCAGCGCGGCCGCGGTCATCCTCGCGAGCGCGTTCGCGATCCTCCTCACCGGGAGCTTCATCCTCCTCCAGGTCCTCGGCTTCGCCGTCGCGACGGCGATCGTGCTCGACGCCATGGTCGTGCGGACCTACCTCGTCCCCGCGACGCTCCACCTCTTGGGGGAGAGGGTGTGGAGGCTGTTCGGCCGACGCCGTGGCTGAGTCGCTCGTTCGATGGTCGCCGGCTACGCCGACAGGAAACGGGCGCGCGCCCGTTCGAGATGGGTCTCGGCCCGACGGTCATCGACGACCTCCACGACCGAACCGCTCGCGTCGAGGAGGAAGGTGACGCGTCGCGCACTCCCGCCGTCCGAGAGGACTCCGTAACGTCGGGCGACCTGCTTGGACGCGTCGGCGATGAGCGGGAAGGGGAGGGTGTACTTCTCCTGGAAGGCGCACTGGTCCTCCACGGGGTCGACGCTCACCCCGACCACCTCGACGCCCTTCGCCCGGTAGCGTTCGTACTCATCGCGAAAACCTTTCGCTTCCACGGTGCATCCCGGCGTGTCGGCCTTGGGATAGAAGTAGAGGATCACGGGGTGGCCCCGAAGGCGCGCGAGCTGGAGCTTCTCTCCATGGGCGGTGGGGGCTTCAAAGTCCGGCGCCGTCTCTCCGACCGCGATCATCGCGGAGCGCAGGACGCCACCCCGAATTAACCCATCGGGGTGCCCCGAACCCCCGCTGCGGGAGCGGTGCATTCGACCGCGCCGGCGATGCGAGGGGGGAGGGGAGCGCTCACGAGACCAAAGACTATCGGCTTGCGGTGACTCGGGAGCCGGAACACGCGATGAACGCTTGGACGACGGGACGCCGCCGCCTCGTCGCGGTTCTCGTGGTGGCGCTCGTGGTGGCGGTCGGCGTGGGAACGGCCCTTCTAGGGCGGACCTCCTCTCCGCCGCCCTCGGGCCCGGCGGGACACGGTGCGCTCGAGATCAACGTGACCGGCCCGTTCGCGACCCTCGCCCCGACGTTCTGGGGAATCAACGTCGTGCCGCAGTCGGCCCCGTCGACGTCGATGACGCGGGCGGTCGAGAGCTCGCCGGTAGCCTTCGTCCGCTACCCCGGGGGCCTCGTCGGAGAGCGGCTCAACCTCTCGTCGAACGTACTCGTCAACGACGTGGGGAGCGGCTACACGCCGCCCTTTGGGCTCGCGGAGTTCGTCCCGTGGTGCCGGTCGATCCACTGCCGGGCGGTCCTCGAGCTTCCGGCGGAGATCGATGATCCCGCGAGCGCGGCGTTCCAGGTACATTACACCGAGAGCGTGCTCGGATTCCGACCCGATTTCTGGGAGATCGGCAACGAGCCGGCGACCTGGAACCACTTCGGGATCCCGTGGTCGCGGTGGAACGCCTCCCAGCACCTCAACGCGACCCCGGGGGAGTTCGCGACGCTGGTCGGGGCGTATGCCCGCGCCGTCCACGCGATCGATCCCGCCGCGCGGCTCATCGGCCTCGGCGGAGTGGGTACGGGGGCTTCGAACGAGCTCGCGTGGCTACGCGCCGTGGCCGGGGCCGATGGCGCCGAATTGAGCGGGCTCGCGATCCATGTCTACCCCGCGTCGACGGGGGCCACGACCGGCACGGGCGGCCTCGCGGACTTCCTCGGTACGTTGGAGGGGGGCGCCTCGCTCCCGGCCCGCTTCGTGGCCGACCAGCGCGCGGTCCAAAGCGCCTGCCCCGCCTGCTCGAACTTGAGCCTCTGGGTCACCGAGCTCGGCAGCGCGAACGCGAGCGCCCCTTTTGCGCCGGGCCTGCTCAACGGGAGCGTCCAGGCGGTCTACATCGCCGCCGAGATCGTCCAGGCCGTGGAACTGGGCGTTCCTCAGGTGGACGAGTTCGCGCTCGCGTCGGCCACCTGGAGCTCGTGGTTCGACGCGACGGGAAGCCCTCGCCCGGTGGGTTCGCTCTACACGGGCGTGCTCGGGGCGTTGGGCACGGGGGTCTATCCCACCCACTTTACGGGCGACCTCGGGGGAGTGTATGCCGCCGCCCTCTCCACGCCGACCGGCGGCGGAGTCGCCGTGCTCATCGTGAACGCGAACGCCTCGAGCGCCCTCGACCTATCGCTCGTGGTCCCGGGGCTGCGCTGGTCGCCGGAGGCGTTCCTCCTCCCGTGGAATAGCTCGGCCGCCGCGCCCGCGAATGCGACCCGCGGCGTGCCGGACCATGTGGTCATCCCCGCGGCCTCCATCCTCCTGGTGGACGACCCGGGCGCGACCCCCGCGCTGTTCCTCGACGGACCCCTTTTTGCGCCCCCGTCGGGGACTATGCCCCGCTGACCGTCACGAGCGTCTCGATACCCTTGATCCCCGGGATCCGTCGAATGCGGTGGACCACCGTGTCGAGGGCCTCGTTGATGTGCTCGGCCTGGAGCTTCACGATGAGATCGAACGGGCCCGTGACCGCCTCGACCTCGACGACGCTCGGAACGGCGCGCATCCGACGGATCACATCGTCGAGTCGACCGACCTCGGTCTCCACGAGCAGGTAGAGGGTTTCCATCCGGCGGTCCACCCCAACGGGCGGCCGGGCGAGGAAGCTCGGGGCTCTTGAAGGTAACGAAACGGGCGGGTCGACCCGCGCGGGGACAAGGCTTAAGCGGGCCCGGTCGCCGACCGGCGGGCGGGAGGGGGTCGACGACGCTCGCGCTCCGGGATTCGCTCTCCGGGGAGGTGCACGCGGTCGCTCCGCGGCCGGACAAGCCCCTTACGCTCTACGTGTGCGGCCCGACGGTGAACGACGTCGCCCACGTGGGTCATGGACGCACCTACCTCTACTTCGACCTCGTTCGTCGGGTCCTCCGCGACCAGGGCGTGCCGGTCCGCCACGTGATGAACATCACCGACTTCGAGGACAAGATCACCGCCCGGGCGATCTCGCTCGGACTGTCCTGGCGGGAGCTCGCCCGACGCGAGGCGCGGCGCTTCCGAGCCGACCTGTCGGCGCTCCGTCTTCTCCCGCCCCACCGCACCCCGTGGGCGAGCCAGTTCGTGCCGGACATGATCCGGCTCGTCCGCCGCCTCGAGAAGCACGGCGGCGTCCACCGCGAGGGCGATTCGTGGTACTACACCCCACCCACCCGTGACCCCCGCAACTTCCCGGTGGGCCGCGACCTTGCCGCCCACGCCGTCCCGGAGCCGGGACAGTCGCTGGACGCCCTCGACCGCCAGGCGATCGACTTCCTGGTCTGGCGCCGCCAGGAGGCGCCGGCCGCATCGTGGCCGAGCCCGTGGGGCGCGGGGGCGCCGGGCTGGCACCTCGAATGCTTCGCGATGGCGGAGCGCCATCTCGGCATCCCGGTCGACCTCCACGGCGGAGGGGCCGACCTCGTCTTCCCCCACCACTACGCCGAGAACGAGATCGCCCTCGCGCTGCGCGATTCGCTCTTCAGCCGTCACTTCCTGCACACCGCCTTCGTGACGGAGGATCGAACGAAGATGTCGAAGTCGCTCGGGAACCTCGTCCCGCTGCGGGCCGCGCTCGACGAGCACGGGGCGGACTCGGTGCGCTGGTACCTCCTCAGCCAGCCGCTCCATCTCCGGCTGGAGTGGGACGATCGAGGGCCCACACGCGCCGGGAGCACGTACACCAACGTACGCACGCGCCTTCGGGAGTCGCTCGCCCCCGGCGCGGGGGGCGGACTGGCGACTGCCGAGCTTCGGGAGACCGTCGACCGGATCTCCCGCGAGCTCGGCGACGGACTTCGGGCGGAGTCCGCGCTCGGTACGCTCGTGCGGTGGGGGGAGCTCGTGGGGCGCACACCGAACGGACGATTCCCCCGAGGCGACCGGTCCGCCGCGCGGGACCTCTACCGCCGACTTGAACGCCTGCTCGGGCTCGAGCTCATCGCCGCGTAGACCCCGAACGGGTCGTCCTACCCCGACGGCCGTTCGACGATCAGGCTGAGACCGTTGCCCCCGCCCATGCACAGGGTCGCGAGTCCGAGCTTTCCCCCCGAGCGCATGAGCTCGTGCAGGAGAGTGACGACGATCCGCGCGCCGCTCGCCCCGATCGGGTGGCCGAGGGCGATGGCCCCCCCGTGGACGTTGAACTGGCGGTCGGTGAACTCGAAGCTACGCTGCACGGCGATCGACGCGGAGGAGAAGGCCTCGTTGTGTTCGACACGGTCGAACTGGCTCGGCGCGATCCCGGTGCGCTCGAGGTGCCGGCGAACGGTGGGGATCGGGGATTCCATCACGTCGCCCGGGGCGACGCCGCCCACCTCGCCGCTGTGGATCCACGCGATCGGGCGGGCGTGACGTCGCTCGACCTCCTCCTCGCTCGCGAGGAGGAGGGACGCCGCGCCGTCCGAAAGCTGCGAGGAGTTGCCGGCCGTGAGGATCCCGTCCGGCGCGAAGGAGGGACGCAGGCGGGCGAGGCTCTCGACGGTGCTCTCGCCGCGCGGCCCCTCGTCCCGCTCGAGGCCGGACGCCCCCGGGGTGAGCTCCGCGGGGACCGCGACGATCTCCTGGGCGAACGTCCCGTCGGCGCTCGCGCGCGCGGCGGCCCGATGGCTATGCACCGCGAACCCATCCACGTCGGCGCGCGTGAGACCGAACTTGCGGGCGATCCGCTCGCCGGTGAGTCCCATGCGCTCGTGCTCCCCGTACGCGTCGACGAGCGCGTCCCGCTGGACCGCGTCCTCGAGCGTCGTCGCCCCGTATTTGAGACCCCAACGGGCCCGGCCGGGGACCAGGAACGGACCGGAGGACATGCTCTCCATGCCACCCGCGAGGACGAGGGGCGCGTCGCCGGCACGGATGAGCGCGCTCGCCAGCTGAAGCGCTCGCATCCCCGAACCGCAGACCATGTTGACCGTTACCGCACCGCTCATGTCCGGGATCCCCGCACCCCGCAGGACCTGCCGGGCCGGGTTCTGCCCGTTTCCGGCCTGGATGCAGTGCCCGAAGACCACCTCGGGGATCTCGGACGCCGGAATGCCCGCCCGCTCGAGGCTCGCGCGCGCCACGAGGGCTCCGAGTTCGATGGCCGGAGTGAACCGGAGCGTCCCCCCGAACTTCCCGATCGGGCTGCGAACGGCGCTCAGGATGGCGACTCGACGGGGGGCGACGGTCATGCCGGACGGACCGGCGGGGCGATTATGAGGTTGACCGGTCCGCACGAGGATGGTCGGGGCCCGGGCGCGACCCCTGGCACCGGAAGGCGGGCCCCCGAGGCCCCCGCGAGACCGTCGACGGCGGTAGGGCGTTCGGGGAAAGGCCGCACCGGCGCGACGGCGGGGGGCCGGGGCGGGAGGCTAGTCTTCCTCGACCCGCGGGGCCAGGAGAAATCGGGCTTCGCCCTTGCCTGCGGCGACGCCGAACTCGATCTTGAGGGGATACTCGTTCCCCACGTGCAACGTCACCTCGTCGCTCGTCGTGATCGACTTGACCATGCTCGAGAAGAAGTCGAGCGGATACATGCTCTTGACCGCCTCCTTCACTTCGAGCTTGGACAGGCCCTCCTTCGGTAGGTGCATGTCGACGCGGTCGGTCTCTCCTTCCGAATGCATCGTGAATCCCTCCAGGTCGAGGGAGAGCGTCACGTGGTCCGAGATGCTCTCGCTGCCGCGAATGCCCTGCCGCAGCTCATCCATCTTCACCACGACGAGGCCCGGCGGATTGACGTTGGGCACCTTCGGATCGGTGATCCCCGCCGGGTCGACGACCGACATGTGCCGCGTAACCTTCCCGACGTGGATCACGAGGCGATTCTTCCCGCCGTCGTACTGGAGGTCGATGACATCCCCGGGCTTGGAGAGGCGCAGGACCTCCTTGAACTTCTCGACGTCCACCCCGATCTCGGTCGGTTCTCCCGTGAACTCCTCGAACGCGGACTTGTTGATCTTGAGGACCAGCATCGCCACGTGAGATGGGTCGACGGCCTTGACCTCGATGCCATCCTTGGAGATTCCGAGCTTGACCTCGGAAACCAAGGTGGAGATGACCTCCACGAGCTCGCGGAGGACCTCCATCTTGATGCGGGCTTTGAACATGTGAAACCTCGGGCCGCGTCTACATCGGTCCCCTTCAAATAGGTTATGGGGCCCGGCGGTCGAAGCGCACGGCTTTTCGGCGGCGACGGTTGGTGGGCGGCATGACCGACCTCGCCTACCTGGCCGACATGCCGTCGGCCTACGTCCGGAGCTTCCGCGCGCGGGTGACCGCCCTGCCTCCGGGGGGCGTGGTCCTCGACCGGACCTACTTCTACCCCTCGGGCGGAGGCCAGCCCTCGGACCGCGGCACGCTGCGACCCGTGACCGGGACCCCCCTCGAGGTGACCGACGTGACGAAGAGCGGACCCGGGGTCCTCCATCGGCTCGCCCGTGCGGGTCGACCCCCGGCGTTGCCCGTCGGGGCGGAGGTCGAGGGTCAGATCGATTGGGCCCGGCGCTACCAGCACATGCGCCTCCATACGGCCCAGCACCTGTTGAGCGCCCGCGCGTTCGCCCGGTTCGGGCTACGGACCCGGCGCGCGTCGATGGCCGGCGCGGGGGGGACCATCGACCTGGAATCCGCATGGCCGGCGTTGGAGCGCGTGGGGGCCCTCGAGGACGACCTCAACGACCTCTTCGCCCGGTCGCTCGAGGTCCGCATCGCCTTGGTCCCCCGCGCGCAATGGGAAGGGGCCGCAGCGGGCCGCTCCGGTTTGGTCCCGTTGGCGCCCCACGTCGACCCCGTGCGCGTCATCGAAATCGATGGCGTGGATCGCTGCCCGTGCGGCGGCACCCACGTCCGTTCGACGGCCGAGGTCGGCCGAGTCCGTCTCTCCGACCCGGTCCCGATCCCGGAGGGCGCGAGCCGCATCCCCTTCACGTTGACGGGCGACGGGGCCATTCCGAGCGCGTGATACCGTAGAGCGCCACGTCGTGCCAGCGACCGTGGTGGAAGAGCGCGTCGCGCAGGGTTCCCTCGCGCCGGAACCCGAGCCGTTCGAGGAGGCGATAGGAGGGAACGTTCTCGACGTCGCACGTGGCCCCGACGCGCGCCACGTCGGTCGTGGCAAACAGGTGGTCGATGAGCTGGCCCACCGCTTCGCGTCCGTACCCCTTCCCGCGTTCGTGCGGGTCCCCGAGGACGTACCATATGTCGGTCAGCGCGAGGACCGGGTGGGACCGGTAGTAGCCCACGAAACCGAGCCGACGGCCGTCGGCGATCCGCTCGACGATAAAGCGCGGGGCCGTCGACGCTTCGTCCAAAGGCGCCTCGGCGACGGACCGGCGGAACCCTTCGAAGGTGTCGAGGTTGAACCGGTCGAACGGCGCGACGATCTCGGGATCGTTGTACCAGGGGAAGATCTCGGGGAGATCGTCGGGGCGGGGGGGACGGAGGCGCACGGTCGGGGCGGCCGTCGCCACCGCGCTCATGCTCCGCTGGGGTGGTGGGGGGCGGAGGAGTGCGAGAAGTCCTGCCCCGTTCCCCCCGGGGGGTGGGACGCGATCATCGAGTCGGCGACGCCGTCGCCTTCTTCCTCGCGCTTGAGGTCGAGCGCCTTACGGTGGCCGCTCGGCGTGAGCGAGTAGACGAGCTTCGGCTCGCTGTAGCCGATGACGTACTGGATGCGTCGGTAGATGAGACGCGACATCTCGAGGGCGCGCAGGGAGACCTTGAGGACGCCCTGGTCCTCGTTGGGGAAGGCGCGGACGATGCCGAATTCGGTCGTCCATTGATCGGCCTCGAAACGGACCTGATGGCCGCGGTGGGCGAGAAGGTGCAAGAGGAGCAAGCGTCCAAGCGGCGTCGGCCCTTCGCCTTCCATTCCATTCCCTAAAGGGGGATCAGGTGATCGTCGTGATCTCGTAGTTCACGTCGAGGCCCTTCATGCGGGAGTGCATGTCGCCGACCAGACGGATGACGTCGTCGAAGGTCGCCTTGTCCTTCCACTTGAACACGAAATCGTGCATGCCCATCGACTCCTCAAATCCGAGGTCCCGCATGAGCCCGAGGACCGTCTGAGGAGGCGCGCCCTCCGAGTGGAACATCATACGTACGTAGGTGCGCATGGCCTCTCGAGGGACGCGGACGTGGAGTTTAAGGTGGCCCTCCCATTATATATGCTTCCTAGGCTCGGCGAGAATCCTGCATGTCCGCGACTCGGGCGCGAGGACCGGCCGTCGTCACCGGCGGAGCGGGCGCGATCGGGGCGGTCCTCGTCGGCCAGCTCCTAAATGCGGGACGCGAAGTTCGCGTGCTCGACAACCTCTCGTCCGGCCGCCGAGAGCATCTCGCCCCGTACGCGGACCGACCGACCCTCCACCTCACGGTCGCGGACCTACGCGATGCGTCGGCGGTCCAGGCGGCGTGCCAGGGGGCCGAGGACATCTGGCACCTCGCGGCGAATCCGGACATCCGGCTCGGGACGCGCGACCCGCGCATCGACTTCGAGCACGGAACGCTCGCGACGTTCAACGTGCTCGAAGCGGCGCGTCGGGCGGACCTCCGACGGATCTTCTTCTCCTCGTCCAGCGTCGTCTACGGACTTCCCAAGGTCTTCCCGACGCCGGAGGAGTACGGACCGCTCCTCCCCCAATCCCTCTACGGCGCCTCGAAGCTCGCCGGCGAGGCGCAGATCGCGGGGTTCTGCTCGTGCTTCGGTCTCACCGGCTTCATCTTCCGGTTCGCCAACATCATCGGTCCCGGCATGACCCACGGGGTCATCTTCGACTTCTTCGAGAAGCTGCGCGCCGACCCCACCCGACTCGAGGTCCTGGGCGACGGTCGCCAGGCCAAGAGCTACCTGCGCACCGACGAATGCGTGTCCGCGATGCTCTTCGCGGACGCGCACGCGACCGAACCGGTGAACGTGTTCAACCTCGGGACGAGCGACCGCACGAGCGTTCGGGAGATCGCCGAGAAGGTCGTCGCGGCCCACGGCGGACGCGCCCGGATCGAGTACACGGGGGGCGAGCGTGGGTGGGTCGGGGATGTTCCTCAGCAGCTTCTTTCGGTGGAGAGGATCCGCCGGCTCGGTTGGAGCCCGACCCACTCGAGCGCGGAGGCCGTCGACCTCACGGTCCACGAGCTGGCGGCGGCGCGGGGCCTCTAGGCCGTGATGACCGAGCCCCCGAAGGGGACGTGGGCCACGGTCGTCCCCGGAACCGTGACGGTGATCGTCACCGTCCTCAAGGACCCGAGAGTCGCGCGGACCCTCGAGAGCCTTCTCGCCCAGACACGCATTCCGGACGAGATCCTCGTGGACGACGGCGGCGGCGACGATCGCGTTGCCCGCATCACGGAGGAGTTCGCCCGTCGCGACCCGCGGATCCGCCACCTCGATGCTCCGGGCAACATCCCGGAGAGCCGCAACGTCGCCCTGCAGGCCGCTCGGGGGGAGTTCGTCGCGTTCCTGGACGCCGATGAGATCGCCCGGCCCGCCTGGCTCGCCCAACTCCTCGTTCCGTTCGCCGACCCGACGGTCGGGTTCACGGGCGGCCCCACCCCCGCGCTCGAAGGTACCGCGCACAGCGTCGGCGCGCGCTACTACGACGGCTACCTCCGACGCTTCTACGAGACCGTTGCCCGCGAGCGGCCGCACGCTCTCCCGATGGGGAACTCGGCGTGGAGGGCCGCAGTCTTTCGCGCGACCGGCCTCCTCGATACGACCCTCTACCGGCGTGCGGCGAGCGAGGACCAGGAGATCGCCGTCCGCGCGATGGAGGCGGGGTTCCGGGGCATCTACGTCCCCGAGGCCGCCGTGGACCACGACTTCTCCGACATCACGACGTGGGGACTACTGAAGAAGCAGCGAGTCTACGCGGAAGGAGGGTTCGTCGTCTGGCGGCGTCGTCACACGACGTACGAGGCGAGCGTGGGTCGGATTCTCCCGTACGTCCTTCTACCGGGTCTTGCGGTGGTCGGCGCGATCCTCCTCGCGCCCCCCGTGACCCGGATCGTCGGCGCCGTCATGATTCTGGCCGCGGCCCTGGGCCTTGCGGGGCTCGCCCTCGTGCTCACGTGGACCGGCTTACGGGACGATCGACGGTACCCCGGCCTGCGCTTCCGCGCGCTCGAGATCCCGCGTCGGTGGGCGACGATCTACGGGGCGTTCCGGGGCTTTCTCGCGTTCGGATGGTCCGGCCGCCGTGCGCCACGTTCCCCGTCCTCGCGATCGGGGGGAAACCCTTAAACCGCGCCCGGGTTCGGCGCCGCCATGTCGCCCCACGCCGCCGCCGATCCATCGCCCGCGAAGAGCGGGGACCTTGTCCAGCTGGACTACGAACTCTGGGCCGAGAGCGGGGGCAAGACCGAGCTCATCGACACGACCCGCGAGGAGGTGGCCCAGCACGCTGATCTCAAGGTCCCGGAAGGCCACACGTTCGGGGCCCATCCTCACCTCATCGGCGGTGACTACTTCCCTCCCGGCGTGGAGAATGCGCTCATCGGCGCGAAGTTCGGCGAGGAGTTCTCGAAAGAGTTCGCTCCCGCCGACGCGTTCGGCGAGCGCGACCCGAAGCTCATCGAACTGTTCTCGATGCACGAGATCTCACGGCTGCCGGAGATGCGCCGCGAGGACGCGGACCTGGACGTCGGCACGATCCTCACGATCAAGGGCCGTCGGGGCCGCGTCGTGACCCTGACCGCCGCCCGCGTGCGGGTGGACTTCAACCCTCCCTTCGCTGGTCGCAAGGTCTCCGGGAAGTTCAAGCTCGAGGGCCGGATCGTCGAGACTACCGAGCAGGTCCGCGCACTGGTCGAGCTTACGTACGGACGCTCAACGGAGTTCGGCGTCGAAGTCCACAACGACGTCGTGACGCTCAAGGTGCCCGAACGCTCGAAATTCGACTTCGGCTGGATGGCCTCCAAGCCGAGGGTCATCGACCGCATCCGCACGCACGTGAAACCGAAGGCGATCCACGTGGTCGAAGAGTACGTCACGCCGCCCGCCAAGGAGAAGGAGGCCCCGAAGGAAAAGAAGGAGGGGACCGCCAAGGGGACGGCGGATGCGGCGGCGGACGCACCCACGGCGACTCCCGCCTCCGGGGCGCCGTCCCATGGTCACGCTCACTCGACGAAGCCGGCCGGCGCCGCCCCGGCGGCGAAGACCGAGTGACGCGCGCCCGCCCAACGACCTCGGGTCAGGGCCTCGGGACGGCGTGAGCCGTGGGACGGACATGGGTCCGTCCTCGACTCGTGCGGCGGTTCCCGACCCTGTCGATCGTAGCCCTCGATCCCGTGCGGTCTCGGCCAGAGATCGGCCGCCGGGTACTCGTTGGGGATGACCGCGAAAGCCGGCACGCGATGGGCCCGTTGGGCGGAGCGGCGCGGACCGGAGCGCCGCGGATCTACCGTTGCCGGAGGACTCCGCTCGTCGGCGGCGCGATCGATGGGGGTCGTAGGACTGGGACGTGCACGGCTCGCCACACGGACCTGACATGCCGCTCCCACGGGACTCTCGTGAGCCTTACTCCTTAAGTCGCGAAAAGGCTCACCGGGGGGTCGGAGGCGATCATGAGCGAGCCGGAGAACGAGGGCGAGGGCAAGTGCCCGGTCGTGCACGGCACGACGAACGTCGGGATGCGGTCGAACAGCGATTGGTGGCCGAGCCGGCTGAACCTCCGGATCCTACGCCAGAACTCCTCCCTGTCCGATCCGATGGGCGCGTCGTTCGACTACGCCCAAGAGTTCGACCGGCTCGACTTCGCAGCTCTGAAGAAGGACCTCGCCGCGCGATTGACGGACAGCCAGGACTGGTGGCCGGCGGATTTCGGGAACTACGGGGGGCTCTTCATCCGCATGGCGTGGCACGCGGCGGGTACCTACCGCATCGGCGATGGTCGCGGCGGGGCGGGCACCGGTCAACAGCGCTTTCCACCGCTCAACTCCTGGCCGGACAATGTCCTCCTCGACAAGGCGCGCCGGCTCCTCTGGCCGATCAAGCAGAAGTACGGCCGACAGATCTCCTGGGCCGACCTGATGATCCTCGCCGGTAACGTCGCGCTCGAGTCCTTTGGATTCAAGACCTTCGGCTTCGGCGGCGGTCGACCGGATGTCTGGGAGCCGGACGAATCCGTCTACTGGGGCAGGGAAGCGACCTGGCTCGGCGACCAACGTCACCGGGCTGACCGGGAGCTCGAGAACCCTCTGGCCGCCGTGCAGATGGGCCTCATCTACGTGAATCCCGAAGGGCCGAACGGCAAGCCGGATCCGCTCGCCGCGGCCCGGGACATTCGAGAGACCTTCAAGCGCATGGCCATGAACGATGCCGAGACCGTCGCGCTCATCGCCGGCGGGCACTCGTTCGGCAAGACCCATGGCGCAGGCGATCCGAGGCTGGTCGGTCCGGAGCCCGAGGCGGCGCCCATCGAGGAGATGGGCCTGGGCTGGAAGAGTAGGTTCGGTACCGGCAAGGGCAAGGACGCCATCGGGGGCGGCCCCGAAGTCACCTGGACCACGACACCGACGAAGTGGAGCAACGGGTTCTTCGAGAATCTCTTCGGCTACGAATGGGAGCTGACGAAGAGCCCGGCCGGCGCGTATCAATTCCGGGCGAAAGGCGACGCGAGGACGATCCCGGATGCCTTCGACCCCTCCCAGCGCCACCCGCCCACGATGTTGGTGACGGACCTCGCGCTGCGGTTCGATCCGGTCTACGAGAAGATCTCACGGCGTTACTACGAGCACCCGGAGGAATTCACGGATGCCTTCGCCCGAGCGTGGTTCAAGCTCACGCACCGTGACATGGGTCCGCGCGCACGCTACCTCGGACCCGAGGTCCCCACGGAGGAGCTGATCTGGCAAGACCCGGTTCCGCCCGTCGATCACCCGCTCGTCGACGCCAAGGACATCACGAACCTCAAGGCGAAGATCCTGGCGTCGGGCCTCTCCATCCCGCAACTGGTCTCGACCGCGTGGGCGTCCGCCGCCACGTTCCGTGGCTCCGACAAGCGGGGCGGGGCGAACGGGGCGCGCATCCGCCTTGCGCCCCAGAAGGACTGGGAGGTCAATCAACCCGCCCAACTGGCCCCGGTGGTGAGGACCCTCGACGGCGTCCGAGAAGCGTTCGACCGAGGGCCGTCCGACGGAAAGAGGGTGTCGCTTGCCGACCTGATCGTCCTCGGCGGTTGCGCGGGCCTCGAACAGGCGGCGAAAAGGGCCGGCCACGACGTGACCGTTCCCTTCACGCCCGGCCGAACGGATGCATCGCAAAAGCAGACCGATGTGGAATCGTTCAGCTATCTCGAGCCGGTGGCGGATGGCTTCCGCAACTACCTCAAGACCAAGGTCACCGTGCCGACCGAGGAGCTTCTGATCGACAAGGCGCAACTGCTGACGTTGACCCCGCCCGAGATGACGGTCCTGGTCGGCGGCTTGCGGGCCCTCAACGTGAACTTCGGACAATCCCAGCACGGCGTGTTTACGAAGCGGCCCGGGACGCTGACCAACGACTTCTTCGTGAACCTGCTGGACATGCGCATCGAGTGGAGAGCGACGTCGGACGACAATGTGTTCGAAGGACACGACCGAACGAACGGCGAATTGAAGTGGACCGGCACGCGCGTCGACCTCATCTTCGGTTCGAACTCCGAACTGCGGGCCCTTGCCGAAGTCTATGGCGCCGCCGATGCCCCAGCGAAGTTCGTGGCCGACTTCGTGGCGGCGTGGACCAAGGTGATGAACGCGGACCGCTTCGACCTTCGGTGACTCGGTCGTGGCCCGTCGACCGGCAGTCCCTTCCGCTGGGCCCCCACTCTACCTCCGGCTTCGGGGACTTCGACGCGGTGCGGTGGTTTCCCTCCCTCTCACGACCATCCGTTCCTTTCGAGTCGGGCCATGTGAAGGGGGCGCTCACCCGCCTCCTTCCCTCGGACACGATCGAGGCGTTCGGCCGACATCCAGCGCGCGTCCGGCGCGAGCGCAAGTACTCTCCCGTCACCCTCACGTTCGGCACGCGCATCTCCCGACGACTCGCCGAGCCGACGACCTGGGATGAGGCGCGTGTGGGCCTCGTAGGGACGACGATCCTTCGGTAGTGTCGACGCATCATCCCGGAGCTCTCGAAGTTCGTGGAGCGGTGCCTCGGGCGCGCGCTCGGGGAGCTCGCGCGCAGGCGCGAGCGAGACCCAAGGCTCGCCACCGTCGAGGGCATCGACCCTCGTCCACGGCTTCTGGTTCGTCCGCCTTAACGCAAGCCTCGCCTCCACGCCACCGGCCCCTCGCCCACCGAAGATCGCCGCGGGTCCTCGGTCCGGGCCGAACCCACTTAAACGTCCGCGGCGTCCCCCGGCCGTGATGGGCCACCCCGCGCCTCCGGATACCTCGAACCCGTACGTCGGGTGGATCGCCGGTGCCGGGGTGATCGCCGCGGTGCTCCTCGTCGCGACGCTGGTCTGGATCCATTATCACGGGTGAGCCGGGAGCGCGTCGCCCCGCGGGTCCGGCCGGCGGTAGAGGTAGACGCGGCGCCGGCCGTCCACGACGCTCGGCGTCCACCCTTCGATCGGGTGCCAGTAGCTGACGATTCGGGTCCCGGCAGGGAGATCTTCGACAAAGCGGGTCTTGAGCACTTCCATCATCGGGGGCCAGAGGAAGACGGCGACGACCGTGGCGCCCGAGAGGTCGAAGCGGCGCAGGTTCCCCCAGACGATCCGCACGCGGTCGCGCGGTCCCCCGATGAGACGGCGGAGCCGGAGGATGAGGACGCGGACCGGCTCGACCTCGACGCCCACGACGCGCGCCCCGCGCTCCCGTGCCGCTCGGAACACGATCGCGCCGGTCCCCGCGCCCAAGTCGTAGAGGGTGTCGGAGGGTCCGACCTCGGCGAGGTCGAGCATCCGGGTCACGACGTCCCGGGGGGTCGGCTGGTAACCGGCCCCGAAGGCGAACGACGCGAAGACGAAGTAGCCCGCGATCGCGAGGCCCATCAGAAGGACCACGAGGAGGAGCGTCGCGGCCATCGCGAGGCTACGGGGCGCGCCGTAGGGCGGTGTAGAGCCGGTCGGCGGCGGTGCGCGGATCGAGGCGACGCGTGAGAACCAGGTCGAGGAGGCGTGCGAGCTCGGGGTCCGTCTCGAGACGCTCCGCAAGGTCGCGACCGATGCGCGTCTCGACGAGCTCGACGATCTCCTCCGACAGCCGCCGTCGCTGGGCGGCCGCGCGCGCCCCCGTGCGGTCCAGGAACGCCTCGTGCTCGTCGACCGCCTGCCAAAGCGCGTCGACGCCCGTCAACGCCACGGTCGAGGTGATCACCACCTTCGGCCGCCACCCGTCGCGCGCCGTCCCGAGCGACGCGAGCTCGTTGAGCGAGCGCGCCGCCGCATCGGCCCCGGGCAGGTCGCCCTTGTTGACGCAGAAGACGTCGGCGATCTCGAAGAGTCCCGCCTTGAGCGTTTGCACATCGTCCCCGAGATGCGGCACGAGCACGACGATCGCGGTCGTCGCCACGTCGCGGATCTCGACGTCGACCTGGCCGGACCCGACCGTCTCGACCAGAACGACGTCCATCCCGAAGGCGTCGAGGAGTCGAGCGATCTCGCGCGTCGTCGCCGCGACACCCCCGGAATGGCCGCGGCTCGCCATCGAGCGGACGAAGACCCCTTCGTCCCCCGGCGTACGGTCGAGGCGGATCCGGTCCCCGAGGACGGAACCGCCCGAAAACGGCGAGGAGGGGTCGACCGCGACCACTCCCACCTTGAGCCGCTTCGCGCGAAGGTGCTGGATGAGCACGTTGAGGAGCGACGACTTCCCCACCCCAAGTGGGCCGGTGATCCCGACGATGCGCGCCCGCCCGGTGTGCGGGTAGAGCGCGCGGAGCACCGGGACCGTCGATGGATCGCCGTTCTCGACGCCCGAGATGAGACGAGCGAGCCGCCGCCGATCCCCGGCGAGAACGGCCTTCGCCTCCGCCGGAACGGCCGTCGGGCTCATGCCGCCCGGCGCGCAATGCTCCGCGCGGTGGTGACGATCTCTTCGAGGGAGGTCCCCGGGCCGAAGACGGCCCGCACCCCGGCCTTCTTGAGTTTGCGGACATCCTCGTCCGGGATGATCCCGCCGGCGAAGACCGGGACGTCGCGGACCTTGCGTTCCTTGAGAATCTTCAGTACCTTCGGAAAGAGCGCCATGTGCGCCCCGGACAGGCACGATAGGCCGATCAGGTCGACGTCCTCCTCGATCGCCGACTCGACGATGTCCTCGGGCGTCTGGCGGAGCCCCGCGTAGATGACCTCCATGCCCGCGTCGCGCAGCGCCCGAGCCACGACCTTCGCCCCACGGTCGTGGCCATCGAGGCCGGGTTTGGCGATCAGCACACGGACGGGGACCGTCCTCGCCGCCTTTGCCATGGCGGCCGGGACCACCCGGGTTCCGCCAAAAAGCTTTGCCGGGAGCGTCGAGGGGAGGGAGGACGGCTACAGGAGGCTCAGGACGTCGTAGAGGAGGTTGCCCGCGAGCAGGCCCGAGACCGCCCCGGCGGCGAGGAGGATGATGAACGGGAGCTGGGGCGTCACCCAAACGCGCGCCACCCCCTTCGCGAGCAACTGGTCGCGTTGGCGGCGACGCAGCGCGACGTCCTCCGCCGTCGTCTCCACCTCCCGCTCTTCGTCCGTCCGGTCCCTCGCGAAGGTCGGGTCCTTCAACCAAACAAAGTGTCGGGGTAGTTCGCGGACATCGAGGCGGTAGCCCGTGAACCCCCGGGGGAATTCGAAGTCGCCTCGCGCGAGGTTCCGCACCCCGAGGCCGAGCGGAACGAGGATCGACAGCACGGCCGCGTTCATGAGGAGCGTCAGGGCGAACGGGAAGACGGCGAGGGGGAGCTGCGCGGCCATCGGGATCGGGAGGAGAGGCGTGGCGGCGACCGGCACGAGGAGTCCCGTGACCATGAGGGCCTTCGCGTCGGCGCCCCCGTAGAGGAGCCCGAGCTCGAACAGGGTGCGGGCGAGCAGGACGCTCGCGTACACCGCGATCACGCCGATCGGCAGGCCGGACGCCCCGACGCCGTACGTCAGGCCGACCCAGGTGAGCCACGCGAGCACGCCGACGTAGGCGATGGCCTCGAGGGCGCCCGGAAGTTGGGGGTGGATCCGCTCGACGGCGACGTCCCAGGGCAGGAGGTGCTCGAGGACCAACAGCGCCATGGCGAGGTACAGGAGCGTGGGAAGGACCCCGGACCCCCACGCCCCGGCGACGGCAAGGGCGCTCCCGACCAGGGCGAGGACGAGCCAGAGGTGGTCGGAGACCTCGCGCGTGCGCCAGTCCGAGACGGCACCGTACCCGAGCCCGATCACGACGGTCGCGGCCGCCACCCCGAAGAGCACCTCGGACGACCCCGTGCGACCCACCCGACCCTCGGCGCCTCGGCCGACGGCTCCGCTAGCTATTTAAACCGTTTGAAACTGGCGCGCCCACCTGAGAGCAATGGTCGAGTTCAAGCTGGTCATCTCCGAGGCCGCGAAGTCGTTCGCCCGTACGGTGAGCGACCCGCAATCTGCCGGATTCCTGGGGAAGCGCATCGGGGAGTCCGTCGGCGGCGAGCTCCTCGGTTTGACCGGCTATACGCTCAAGATCATGGGGGGCACGGACAAGAGCGGCTTCCCCATGCGACCGGACGTCCCCGGCGCGCGCCAGACGCGGATCTTCGTCGGTCAGGGTTTCGGGTTCGATGCCCCGCGACGGGGCCAGCGCAAGCGTCGCACGTTCCGGGGGAACGCGATCAGCGAGGACACCGTCCAGATCAACCTCAAGGTCGAACAGAAGGGGTCGAAGCCGCTAGCGGAGCTGCTCGCGGCGACATGAAGTCCCCGTGTCAATCCGAAGTGAACATCGGCCTCGTGGGCCACGTCGACCACGGGAAGACCACCCTCACGCAGGCGCTCACCGGGGAGTGGACCGACCGCCATTCCGAGGAGCTTCGGCGCGGCATCTCGATCAAATTGGGGTACGCCGACGCCGCGTTCTACGAATGCCCGAATTGCCCCAAACCCACCGGCTACTCCGTCGAGCCGAAGTGCCCGACGTGCGGGGGGAAGGCGAAGTTCTTGCGCGCGGTTTCCTTCGTGGACGCTCCCGGTCACGAGACGCTGATGGCGACAATGTTGAGCGGGGCCGCGATCATGGACGGAGCGCTCCTCTTGGTCGCCGGTAACGAGAAGGCGCCCCAGCCGCAGACGCGCGAACACCTCTACGCGCTCGACATCATCGGCGTGAAGAAGGTCGTCGTGGTCCAGAACAAGATCGACCTGCTGACGGACGAGCAGGCCCAGCAGAACTACCGCGAGATCACCGAGTTCCTACGCGGCTCTCCGATCGCGGGCGCCCCCATCGTTCCCATTTCCGCGAATCATAAGGTCAACATCGACGCGCTGATCGGCGCGATCGAGGAGACGATCCCCACGCCGCGCCGCGATCCGGCAAAGCCCCCCCTCATGTACGTCGCGCGGTCGTTCGACGTGAACCGCCCGGGCACCCGCCCCCCCGACCTTCGGGGGGCGGTCCTCGGTGGCTCGCTCCTCCAGGGCCACCTCAAGGTCGGCGAGCAGATCGAGATCCGGCCGGGCATCGCGGGTCTCACCGAGGGGCGGTCCGAGGCCCTCCACACCACGGTCATGTCGCTCGTGTCCGGAGGGAACGACCTCGACGAACTCAAGCCGGGCGGGCTCGCGGCCGTAGGGACGACGCTCGACCCGTCGCTCGCGAAGGGTGACGGCCTCACCGGACGTCTGGTCGGCGCGGCGGGCACCCTGCCGCCCGTGAGCCAGAAGATCCGCCTCAAGGTGACCCTCCTCGATCGCGTCCTCGGCGCGGCGCGCGACCTCAAGGTCGACAAGATCCACACCAGCGAGATCCTCTCGGTCACGGTGGGAACGACGGTGGCACCAGGCAAGGTCACGAGCGCGCGAGGCGACGAGATCGAGCTCCACCTCGGACGGGCGGTCACGGTCTTCCCCGGAAGCCGCGTCGCCATCTCGCGAAAGCTTAACGCCTGGAGGCTCATCGGATACGGGATCGTCGAAGGCGGTGCAAAATGAGACCGGACCTGATGGAGATCCTCTGCTGCCCGGTGTGCAAGGGCGAACTCACGCTCAACGCCCAGCGGAAGGACGGGACCGAGATCGTGGACGGGACGCTCACCTGCGCCAAGTGCGCGGTGACCTATCCGATCCAGGACGGTATCCCGAACCTCCTTCCCCCCGACGAACGCGACTGAAGCGTTCGCCGCCGTCGCACGAGAACCGCGTGGGCCTCACCGACGATCCCGGGTTCTTGAACCGCTAGCACTCTCGATCGGGGCCGCCATCCGTCCTGATGGCGGGTGTCGTCGCGCATCTGGCCTCATGCCTCCGAGTCCCCTCGCGGCCGAGCGGAGTGACAACCGTGGAGGGGTCCCGGACCTCTCGTCTCGGAAGTGAGCGGTCTCCGGCGTCCCCGGCTCCCGCGTATCCCGAGCGCCGCCGGGTGGTCGCGTGGAGACGGCCCGCCGGAGCCGACGGCGGCGGTCCGGGGTGGGGATTGTCCGGTGACGCATGGCTTCCCTCGACGGGAGGTTCGTGCGGGGAAACGCGCCGACGACGTCGCGCGGGGCGCACGGTGAGCGGCGGAGCCCTACGGGACACCGTAGAAGTAGGCGAAGAAGACCACGAACAGGAGCGCCGCGACGACGATGGACGGGTACAGCCACGGGATGCCCCCCCGCGTCCGGGAGTGGACGGAGCTCCCCACGGTGACGATCGGGATGGAAAACGCGAGCCAGTAACCGCTCAGGACGACGCGGTAGAGCGCGAGCGACGTCCGGTTGCCGTTCGGGTCGTGGAGCGCGAGGCCGATCACGAGGAGCGTGCCGGCGACCAGGAAGGTGAGGTCGACCCCGGCCGCCTCCAGGTAGCCCTCGAGACCTCGTTTGCGCCGGGGATACCCGTAGGCGAGCACCCACAGCATCGCGACGAAGACGCCGAGGACCGTCACGAGGAGGATGAAGGCGGGATCGACCAGGGTGATCGTGTACGGCCCCGGGCCGGGGGACGGAGGCCAGCCCATCGCCGCGCCTACTCCGTCGACAGCATCGCTCGGGCCGGACCGCCATCTCCGCCCCGGAGGCGGAGCGGGAGGCAGGCCAGCTGATACGGCCCCGGCGCGACCTCGGCGAGGCGCAGACCCTCGAGGATCAGGGCTCCCTCGCCCAGGAGCGCGTGGTGGACCGGGAAGGTACCGGACGTGTCGGATTCGATCGACAACGCATCGATGCCCACTAGGCGGACCCCACGATGAAGTGCCTCGCGAGCGCCGTCGGGAGAGAGGGCGACGTAATCCGGGAAGAACCGGTCCTCCGAGACCCATCGCGCGGAATTGCGGGTCTTGAGAAGGAGGCGTGAGGTCCCGGCAGGGACGTCCCGGAGCGCGGCCGCGTCGATGAGGCGGGCCGAGCTCGGAACGGCGTGGACCCAGCACGGGCCGTTGAGCCGGCCAAGGTCCACGGCATCGATGCCGACTCCGTCGTTCAGAAAGTGGATCGGGGGATCGACGTGGGTTCCCGTGTGGGTTCCGAGGTTTACCGTCGATACGTTGTACGCGTCGCCGCGGTCGATCGAGTGGGTTCGCTGGACGGTCACCGCAGGATCGCCCGGGAAGCAGGGCATCCCCGGATAGACCGGCATGGAGATGTCAATGACGCGCACCGCCGACCACCTCGGGACGAACGTCGCCCGAACGCGGTCAGGAAGCTGAGATGTTAAAGCGTTCGCGTTTCATGGACCGGCGTGCTGGACGTCTACCTCCCTGCGGTAATCGCGGCGTTCACGATTACGCTCGTCGAGATGACCGAGGTCGTCGCCCTGGTCTTCGCGCTGAGTTCGGACCACACCACGGTCCGAACGGGAGCGCTCGGCGCCGTGGCCGGCACCACGACGGTGAGCCTCGTTGCGCTCGGGCTCGGGGCGCTCCTGATCGCGCTACCGCGCGGCCTCCTCCTGTGGAGCTCGTCGGTCGTCCTCGTCGCCTTCGGCATGTTCCTCTACCGAAGCACGCTTCGCGCCTACCGTCGCGCCGCGGCCGTGCGCGCGGGCACCACCCCACCGGGCGTGCCGACCAAGACCGCCCACGCCGCCCAGTTCGGGGGAGGCTTCTCCGTCGGGGCGATCGAGGCCCTCGAGACCGTGATCGTCCTGCTCGCCCTGGCGGCCGCGGGGCATGGCACGTCGGCCCTCATTGGGGCCCTTGCGGGCGGCATCCTCCTGGTGGGCCTCGCCGCCGTCCTGCACGAGCGCATCCGGCGGATCAAGGTCCCGTGGCTCAAGCTCGGGGCCACGGCGCTCCTCTTCGCGTTCGCCACCTTCTGGGCCGGCGAGGCGTACGGCTACCCATGGCCCGGCACGGATCTTGCCCTGATCCCGCTGTTCGTCGTCGCCGTCCTGATCGTCCGTGGCTCGATCCGGGCACTCGTTCCCGTCCCTCCCGTGGACGCGAAGGGTTAAGGACTTCACCGGGGCCAGAGAGGACATGGCGAGGCGCCGTGGGTCCCACCGCTCCACGGAGCCGGACGACGACACCGACGTCGAGGTGGACGAGGAGCCCTCCGGCCCGCCCCGACCGCGCCGCGGCCGTCATGCGCCTGCCCCACCGGTCCGAGCGTGGTCGTTGCGCGGAGGGGCGTCCGACGGCGATATGGAGGACGACGCCGACGAGGACGACGAGGAGCGTCCGCGACTGTTCCGACGACCCCGCCGGCCCGTGTTCTTCCGAGCGCGCGACAGCCTATACTTCGAGCCTCTGGTGGCCCTCGCCATCATCCTCCTCCTCCTGGTCGCACTCTGGGCGTACACCCAGAACTGGCCGCCGATGTACGTCGTGGAGTCGGACAGCATGCAGCATGGCAGCGTCGACCAGTTAGGTCTCATCAATACGGGCGACCTCGTCCTCGCCCAGAAGGTGCCCACCGACCAGATCATCACCTACGCGGTCGGGATACAGACCGGGTATCAGACGTATGGCGAATACGGCGACGTCCTGCTCTACCATGCGAAGGGGGTGGCGGGGAGCACGCCGATCATACATCGAGCGATCCTCTACCTCACCTACAACGCCGACACCACCTACTCGTTCCCCTCGCTATCGGCCGCGGCATGCGGGAACCAGCCGAACTCGGTCTATACGGTCTCGTCGACCGCGAACGGATGCGGTTACAGCCACGTGACCGGCACGCTCACCCTCCACCACATCGGCTGGCGGTTCGTCAACGTGAGCGTCGACCTGAGCGCGATGGGAAGCCACTCCGGCTTCCTCACGATGGGCGATAACAACCTCAATGCGGGCGGCCCGACGCAAGGCGTGCCCGACGAGCCGTCCCTGACGTCGCTCGTCGAGCCGTCCTGGATCGAAGGCGTGGCGCGCGGCATGCTCCCGTGGTTCGGCGCCATCAAGCTCCTGCTCGAAGGCCAGGCGTCGGAGGTGCCGTCGCAGTCCTGGCAGTTCATGGGGATCACGATCATCGCCCTCCTCGGCGGCGGATTCCTCGTCCACTACGCCCTTCGGGCCGACCACGAGGATGAGGAGGGCGGCATCGGACCCGAGGTGGACGACGACGAGGAGGACCATCCTCGACATCGCGGCCTGCGGCTCTGGCGGCCGAAACCGACGGACGAGGAGGAGGACGAGGAAGCCGAGGCGGAGGAGCGACCGGCAGGCCACCCACGCCGTTCGCACCCCCGTCTCACCTCGCTCCTGCCTCGCCGAGGTGGCCGTCCGCGACCGGTCGTGAAGAAGGGGCACGGACGCCACGCCTCGCGTCGGCACGACGAAGAATCGGACGACGCCGATCTCTAGACCGCGACGACGCCCCCACGACGCCGCCGGCCATGCCGGGACCGGGTGCCGCATCGCCGGGAGCGGCCCGGACCGGGCGGCCCCGTAGGGTTGAGGGCGGCGGAGCGCGGGGCGGGAGCAAGGATTATGGAACCCGACCGGTCGACGGTGGGGTCGCGATGCACTACAAGTGGAAGGCGCTCAGCGTCGTGAGCATCGGGAGCCTGATGGGGGCGATCGACAGCACGGTCCTCATCATCGCCTTCCCCGAGATCGCTCGCGACCTCGCCGCGAACCTCGTCTCGATGGTGTGGGTCATCATGATCTACATCCTGATGGGCACCGCGCTCATCCTTTCGCTCGGCCGGGTCGCCGACATGAAGGGGCGTAAGCGCCTCTACAACGCCGGTTTCGTCGTCTTCGTCATCGGTAGCTTCCTCTGCGGCCTCGCTCAGTCCGGGCTCGAGCTGGTCGCCTTCCGCGGCCTCCAGGGGATCGGGGGAGCCATGCTGCTCGCCAATTCGTTCGCGATCCTCTCGGACGCCTTCCCGGCCACCGAGCGAGGGCGTGCTTTCGGGATCAACTCGGTCGTCTGGGGCTCCGGATCGATCTTCGGGATCGTCCTGGGCGGGTTCATCCTCACCGTCGCGAGCTGGAGATGGATCTTCTGGATCAACGTGCCCATCGGGATCGTCGCGACCTTACTCGCGTTCGTCGTCCTCCGCGAATCGGTGACGCCGAACCCCAAGGACACCTTCGACTTCCCGGCCGCCTTCCTGTTCACGGCCGGGCTCGCGGTGTTCCTCCTCGGGATCACCGAGGGTATTCTCAACCAGTGGACGAGCGCACCGGCACTCGTTCCGCTCCTGGCGGCGGTTCCGCTGCTCCTCCTCTTCGGTTTGTGGGAGGGGAAGGTCAGTCGGGACCCGATCCTGCCGTTCGCGCTCTTCCGCCGCTGGATGTTCAGCGCTTCGCTCGCGGCCTCCGTCCTCCAGGGGGTCGCGATCTTCGCGACGAACTTCCTGCTGATGGTCTACTTCCAGGGCATCCGCGGGGTCTCTGTCCTGACCGCGGCCTACCTTCTGGTGCCCCTTTCGGTGAGCCTCGGCATCGTGGGGCCGATCGGCGGACGGTTGTCGGACCGCTACGGCGCACGCGTCCTGTCGACGACCGGCCTCGTCATCCAGGGGACGGTCATGTTCTTCTTCGCGACGATCACGGCGGCGACGCCGCTCTGGACGGTCGCGGTCTACGAGGCGGTGCTGGGGATCGGTGGGGGGATGTTCTTCCCGGCGAACAC
>JBOGRS010000025.1:0-25425 GCA_050749685.1 Thermoplasmata archaeon | reverse complement strand
ATAGTTGCCCGCCGTCACGTTCGTGAACGTGTAGACCCCGAGCGAATTGGTGGTCGTCGAGGAGACGTTCCCCGCGGAGAGCGTCACATCGGCCCCCACGACCGGGGCCCCGGACGCGCGTTCCACAACGTGGCCGCTCACGTCGTAGACGAGGCTCATGACCGCCATCCGATACATGTTCTCCCCCGTCACGGACTGGACCACGGTCAGGTTGGAGAACGGGTTCGGGAGGATCGGAGCCGCCGACGTGGAGTTGTCGGAGTAGACGATCGTGATGTTGTACCCGCCGACGACTCCGGGGTCCATGCCGTGATAACCGGACATCGGCCCCGTCGTCCCCCGATACCAGTTCGACCCGATGGCATCCATCGGGACGGGAAGGTAGCAGAGGGCGCTCGTCAGCTGGCAGAACGTGAAGTAGACCTGCTGGACGCTCGACGAGCTGGCGAGGTGCATCGAGACGGTGAGTGCGTCGTGTTCGGTGATGTTCTGCGGGGACTGGTAGATCATCAGCACCTGGGCCGCGGAGGCCGCGGGCCGCGGGCTATGGGCGAGGGCCACGCCCCCGGGGATCACCAAGACCGCAAGAACGGCCGCCGCCGCGATCCACGACGACTCGGTCCCGGGACGGCGTCGGATGCCCCGGTACGTCGAACGCTCCGGCATGACCGGCGGGTCGGACCTCAGGGCATGCGGGGAGGGCGAGTGGGGGCGCGCCGCGTTCCCTGGCCCTTGCGCGGCAGCTTCAAGGCCACCACCACGAGCGCGATCGCACCTACGAGGACCCCACCGATGATGAGCCCCGCCTGGACGCTGGTGAGCCCTCCCGAGGTCGCCGGCTGCGATCCCGAGGGGGCGGTCGGCGTGAGTTCCACGTTGCGCGTGGTGGTGTTCGCGGGCGTGAGCGTCACGGTGGACGTGTTCGTCTCATAGTCCGCGCTCGACACCACCAGCGTGTAGGTGCCGGCGGCCATGAGCTGGGAGAAGACCCCGCCCGATACGGCGATCGGGGTCCCGCCGAGGGTGACGTTCGCGTCGCCCGGGAGGACCGTTCCTTGAAACAGGGCGTAGCGCGGCGTGAAGGCCGCCGAGATCAACGTCTGACCTCCGGCCGCGACCGCGACATCGCCGCTTTGGCTCCCCGCAACGTAGGCGTAGGATCCCGGGCCGTAGGTGTAGATGTAGCTCGCGACCGGGAGGTGGAGGGCGATCGATGCGTTCGTCTGGGACGTGAATTGGAGGTTATCGATCGAGAGCCACCATCCCACGTTGGAGGGAAGGCCCTGGGACGACGCGAGCACCGCCGAGGCGGAAAGTGTGGTCGAGTTGCCCGAGAACCCGGCGAGGTTCGCCGCGCTGACCTCGTACCAATAGGACTGGTCGGCGGTGACCGCCGCGTCGAGGTAGCTCGTGGTCGTCGAGACCCCGATCTCCGAGAAGCCCGACGTCGGGAGGATCGAGCGGTACACGTGGTAGGTGACGCCACTGCCGCCGGAGTTCGGCGCGGTCCAGCTCACCATGACCCCGCCGTTGTCCGGGGCGATGGTGAGCCCCAACGGTGCGGTGGGGGAAGCGACGGGATTCACCACGATATCCACGCTCGCCGAACCCGCGGTGTAGCCGGCGGCGTTTACGGTGGCCGTCACGGTCACGGTCGTGAGGTCCGTGACGAAGGGCGACGTGTAAACGGAGGTGAAGACGCCGTTCGCGTCGGTGAACCCGATCGCGGGGGTGAACTGGCCCCCCGCGGGGGTCGTCAGCCCCACCTCGGCGCCCGCGAGGGACGTCGACGTGCTGCTGTTCGCGACCTGGACGGTCACGGTCGAGTTATGCTCCATGTAGATCGTCGTCGGGCTCGCGGTGATGCCCGTGGTGAGGGTGGTCACGGTGGCGAAGTTCGCGTTCTCCACGACCTTCGAGGTGTAGTTCTGGACGAAGGTGATGACGGCGAGGTGGTGGTCGTTCCATCCGCTCCCGAGGGTGATCGTACTGCCGACGTCGACGCTACCGCCCGCGGTCAAGGTGACGGTCTGGTCGACCACGCTGCTGCGGACGACCCACTCGATGTCATGTCCGGTGCTGTCGTTGGTCCCGATGAACTCGGCGAGATAGGTGATCGCCTTGAAGGTCCCGTCGATCGCCGAGGTGATCGTGGCATGGGTCGTCACGTTGCGGGGCGACGAGAGGATCCCGGATTGGACGATCGAGACGTTGCCGGGGACCTGGGAGGCGGCGCTGATCTGGGCGTTGTAGGTGCTCTCGAGGGAGGCGAGGGTGCTGCCCGCGCCCACGATCGTGTGCCCGCCATCGAAGGTGACCGTGGGATACGCGTAGACACCGTAGTAGGTCTGGCGGACCATCGAGGTGTTGTCGGCGGTGATGTAGTTGTCCCCGCAGGTGGCCGTCGAGTAGCATTCATGAAGCTCGGCGACGGCGATGGCGTTCGTGGTCGTCTGGTGCTCGATTGCGTAGAGGGCCTGCGACTCCATCTCGCAATACTGGCACCACTGTCCGGTGAAGGTCTCGACCAAGACCGTCCGGGCGTAGCCCGAGGCCGAGCTCGCCGCGGCCAGGGTCGACGCGTGCGCCACAGGGGCGCTCGCGGTCGGGATCCCGGCGACCTGAACGAGGCCGGATCCGGACGACGCGGTCGAGGCGCCCGCGTGGATCGGGCTCATCATCTGGAGCGCCACGACGGATGCGAGTACGGCGACGGTCACGAGGGTCCCGATTCTCATTTTCGACATTCTGCGCGCTCGGGAGATATCAGGGCATCAGGAGACCCGATATATAATCTCGTAGCCATCTTCTCCCCGATGCGGAACCCGGGGCGCGGGGCGGCGTGGCGACCGTGGGTCGGCACTGGCGCATGAGTTAATCCGCCGCGTCGATGGGGTCCGTCGTGCTTCCTCCCTGGGACGAGTTGGTCCTCCCCGTCATTGTCGCCTACCTCGCCTACATCGTATGGACGCGTCAAGATGGTCGTTACCCGATCGTCCTCGCCCTGATCCTGCTCGTGGCGTCGGCCGTGGCGGATGCGGCAGGGAACCTTTCGGCGGCCAACACGCTCGCGATCTTCGTCTTCTATCTTCTTGCGGGAGGGGTGATCGTCCTCCTCATCGAGCATGCGCGCGCGGAACGAACCGGATCGGTGGCGTCGTCCCCTCCCTCCCACCCGCCGGAGGGGGTCGATGACGCGGATCCCGCCCGTACGAGCGCATCCTCCGACGGGTGCGAGGACGCCACCTCCGAACGTGCGGAGCTCGGTTAAGGTCCGTGCACCGGTCGCGGATCCCTTGGCCCGGGCCGGCCCTGCCGCGCGACCGGATCGGGTGGGGGGCGGTCATCGCGCCGATCCCCGACGCGCGCCCGCCGACATCCATACCTAGCTTGATGTTCTCCCGCGGGTGCTGTTCCTCTCGCTCCCCTACGCCCACCACCGGGTCCTCCTCCCACGAACAGGGTCTGCATTGACCGACACGAGTCGCGAAACCACCCGACGCAACGTGCCTTGGGTCTACCTGGGCATGCTCTCGTTCTCGCTGTCGGGAGCTGTCTTCTACCTCTATCTCGCGCATCTCCTCCCCCCGGCCGAGCTCGGGATCGTGGTGGTCCTCCTCGCCATCACCGCCCTCGTGAGCACGTCCTTCTCGCTCGGTCTCGGCCCCGGGTTCCAGCACTATCTCTCCTACCACATCGGTCGGGGCGAACCGGAAACCCTGCGCCGTCTCACCCGGAGCTCGCTCCTCGCGGCGTCGCTCCTCGGCATCGCCGCCGCGTCGACCACGGCGGCGGGAGCGAGCCTCCTCAGCGGATGGTTCTTCCACTCGTCCGACTACACGGGCCTCATCGCCCTGGTCGCGGTCTACGTCGGCCTATCGACCGCCTTCACCCTCCTGCAGTCCGTCCTCATCGGACTCCAGAGGTTCGTCGCCTACTCCGCGATCACCGTCGCGGGGTACGCCGCCGTCTACGGCAGCCCGGTCGCCGTATTTGCGGTCTGGCCCGGGGTCCGCTCGATCATCCTCGGCTGGAGCATCGGCGCGGGACTCGGCTGCGCGCTCACCTTCCTCGCCATCCTTCGGCAGCCCGACCTTCCGAACGCGCGCGACGGGGTGCGCCCGTCGGTCGGAGGACGGGACCTCTACCGTTCCCTCCTCCTCTACTCGCTCCCGATGTTCGTCTACTCGATCGTGTCGACCGGAGCGATCTACATCGACCGCCTCGTCCTCGCCTCCCTCGCGAGCCTCAGCAGCGTCGGCGTGTACAACTATGCGATCCTCGTGGGCTCGGGCAGCCTTTTCGCCGTGGCCCCGTTTTCCACGATCCTCCTGCCCAAGATCAGCGAAAGGTTCGGTCAGGGACGTCCGGCGGCGATACGCGGCATGGTACGGACCTCGTCCACGCTCATCGTGCTCGTCTACGTCCCGATCGCGCTCGGTCTCGCCTCCATCGGTCCCGTCCTGCTGCGCGTCCTCGTGGGAAGCGACTACGTGAGCGCCGCCGGGCCGATGGCCGTTCTGCTCTGCCTCACAGCGGTCGCGGTCCCCTACTCGGTCCTGACGAGCCTCGCGGCCGGGATCCGTCGGACGCGCCTGCTCGTGCTCGCGTCCGCGTTCGCGGTGGGGACGAACGCGGGCCTCTCCTTCCTGCTCGTCCCCCGCTGGGGCATGACCGGGGCCGCCGTGGGCAATTCCACGATGACCTGGGGGGTCCTCGTGGTCCTCGTCGCGGCCCTCTACGACACGGGACTGCTCGCGTTCGACGGGCGCTCGGTCGGGCGGATCTGGGCGTGCTCCATCGCGATGGCCGCGGTCGCCGGCCTTCCGCTCTACCTCCTCGGCGAACCGATGCTCCTTGCCCCGCCTCTCGTCCTCGTGGCGGTGGGCGTCCTGCTCGTCCTTCTCCGCGTCACGCACGCGGTCCCGCTCGAGGTACGGGAGTTCGTGGAGAGCATCCTTCCCCGGTGGATGGCGTTCGCCCGCCCCTTGATCCGGTGGGTGGCGCCCGCGGAACCGAGGGCGACGATCGGTGACCGCGATCCGACGCTCGTGGGGGGGTTGGCGTCGATCCCCGCGGGACGTCGTGCGGACACCCCGAACCTGCCCTTCGGGCCGGCCGCCGATCCCCCGGACCGGCTCCCGCCGCCTGCGCGGAGCCTCCTCCGATCCGGCGCGAACGTCGGATCCGAATCACCGGACCCCAGGGATCGCTGAGCGTCGGGCCGAGCACCCCCGAGGAGCCGCCAGCGAGAGCGTGACCGATGCGACCCCGCTTCGGACGATCGATGCCGGTCCGTTCGCGGTGGTCATCGTCGGCCCGGACCTCCGCATCACCGTTGCGAACGATACGTTGGCGCGGTCGACCCCCGCGCGAGCTCGTGGGCTCTCCGCACTCCCGACAGCTCGGCCTCCCCGCCGGCGAGGCGGAAGCGATCGGGAGCCTCCAGAAGCCGGACGCACCTTACCGCTCACGATTCTCTTGCGGTCCGCTTCGGGGGCGGAGCGTCCCGTGATGTGGGCCGCCCCATCGTCCCGCGACCGGTCCGGTCGGCCGGGGATGCGGATCGCCACGACGGACCGGTGGCCGCCCCTCCCGGGGGGCGAGCTTGACCTACTTTGCGTTTCCCAGCCCCGCGCGTTGGCGTAAGGCGTAGTAGAACCCGCCGAAGCTCGTCGCCGTCGGGGTGCGCAGCCCCTGCTGCTTGAGCGCCGACTTGACCTCCTTGGGCGTTTGGCGGAGGTCGAGGGTCTTCGTCGTGTCGTAGCGGTACTGGAACGTCCCGGAAGGGCCGCGGGGGAACGACTCCCAGTCGCGCGCGGTCGTCGGGCGGAGCTCGTGCGGCCGCTTCCCGTCCGGCGACGGGGCGAACGCCGGCAGGGTGAGGTGCTCCTCGGTGAGCCAGATCATCGTCGCCTCGCGGATCGCCGCATCGGTGGTCTCGTCGAGCGCTCCGGGAGCGACCTGGGAGGAAACCCAGGTGACCATCGCGTCGAACGTCTTCTCCGAGTTCTCCTCGAGCATCTGGAGGACCGCGAGCTTGATCGCCGACTTCCGTAGCTGGTGGACGCCGGTGTCGGAGAGGCGGTACTCGACGGTGAGGCCGAGCAGCGCATCCGGGTTGTCGGCGAGTTCCTTGAGGCCGAGCCCGAAGAGGGGGGTCGGCGGTTCCTTCTTGTTGATGAACCAGAGCGAGAACTCCTGGCCGGTCGTGAGGAGGAGGAGCGGCGCCCCCACGCTCTGGGCCTTCTTCGCGGACCCCTCGGCGTCGGTAGTGCCATCGGCCGGCTTGCGGACCTCGATGACGAGCTTCGGCTCTCCGTTGACGTCGAAGAGCGCGTAGTCGGCGTGTCCGTCCGGCTTCACCGGGTAGTCGAGATAGACCTGGTGCTTGTCGTGCGGGTCCCACCCTAGGGTCACGAGGAACGGATTGACGATCCAGTGCTTGATCTGCTGCGGGGTGATGTCGTTCACGTCGCGAAGGACTTCGCTCGCGACGAGGTAAAAGTCTCCCAAGCGGCGGCTGAGGTCGGACGCTTCCATCGGTGTGGGAATGGGCACGCGGGCCCGATAAACCTACCTGCCCGGGGCGCGTGCCCGCGCGCCCGTCGGCGCCGGGGAGCGTAGGCGGCGAGATTCCGCCTCGATGAACGGTCCGACGGGAGTGAGCGGTCGGCCGAGCCCTTCGGCGGGCGGGAGCCCCAGCATGTCGCTCACGAGCCACTCGACCTCGTAGGCGTACAGCAGGTGGGAACCGAACCGCTCGAGGAGGCGCGCGAGGCGGACCCCGTTGCGCTCGGACATCCGCCAGTAGCGCGCGGGCTGCCCGAGCGAGGCGAAGAGGCGGTCGGTGAGCTCGAGGTAAGTCATCCGCTCCGGACCTCCGAGGTCGACCGTTCCGACCGCCGAGCCCTCGGCGGAGCAGCGCAGGACATAGGCGAGGTCGGTCGCCGCGATCGGGCTCACGTGGTAGGCGCCGTCGCCGAACATCGGGAAGGCGCGGTACCGATGCATCGTGCGGAGCATGACCGTGATGAGGACGTCGTGCGGCGCGAAGAGCATCGTCGGCCGGACGATCCGGTAGGAGAGGCCGCTCTCGGCGAGCGCGCGGTCGAACCGCCGCTTGTAGGCGAGGTAGGGGAACCCCTCCTCGAGGGGGAGAGGTGCCAAGGGGACGCTCACGTGGATGAAGCGTCGGACCCCGCGACGTCGCGCGGCGTCGAGCAGGCGCAGGAGGCCGTCGTGCAGGTTGCGGAAGAGCGTCGGGGGGCCCGCGCGGTACCACGCCACGTTGACGATCGCGTCGATGTCATCGAGGAGCGGGTCCCAGTCCCGCAGGGCGGCGACGTCCGTCGGGATCCACTCGACGGGGCTGCCCGCCTCGAGGTGGGCCGCGTGGCGGTGCACGGACCGGATCCGCCACGTCGGGAGGAACTCCTGGAGGATGTTGCGGCCGACCAACCCGCCGCCCCCGCCGACCAGGAGGAGCCGCGGGACGCGGTCGGTCCCGATCATGGTCCCGGGCCGCTCGGCACGGGGTCGATCACGAGGGCGCCGGACGCGCGGGCGATCTCGTCGGCGAAGACCCTCTCCCACGCGCGGATCAACGGCGTCCGCAACGCGGAAACGTCGACGCTGAGGCCGAGCTCCTGCGTCACGGACGTCATCACCGCGCCGTCGAACCCGCACGGGTGGAACTGGCGGAAGCGCGTGAGGTCGGTCCCGACGTTGAGCGCGAACCCGTGGAACGTGACCCACTCCTCGACCGCGACGCCGACGCTCGCGATCTTTCGCTCGGCATCCACCCAGACGCCGCGGCGGCCGGGGACGCGGGTCGCGACGATCCCGAACTCGTGGACGGCGCGCACCACCATCTCCTCGACGTCGTGGACGAAGCGCCGGACGTCCCGCCCCCGTCGGTCGAGGTCGACGATCGGGTAGCCCACGATCTGGCCGGGGCCGTGGTAGGTGCTCTTGCCCCCGCGCTCGACGTGGTAGACGGGAAGGTCCTCCGGCAGGTTCTCCCCGTCGTTCCCCTGCACCCCGACCGTGATCACCGGCGGGTGCTCGACCAGGATGAGCGTGTCCGGGATCTCCCCGCGCCGACGGCCGCTGCGCAGCGCCCGCATCCGCTCGAGGGCGATCCCGTAGTCGAGCCGCCCCCACTCAATCAGGCCGAGCACCGACCCCCCGGCGCGCGACGTGGAGCGGTTCGCCGAGCCACAGGAGGGTGGCCTCCTGGAGCATCTCGGAGAAGGTCGGATGCGGGTGGATGGTCATGGCCACGTCGCGGATGGTCGCCCCCAGCTCGAGCGCGAGACCCGCCTCCGTGATGAAGTCGCCCGCGCCCTCGCCCGCGATCTGGACGCCCAGGAGGAGACCGTTCGCGTCGTCCCCGACCACCTTGAGCCAGCCCTGGGTCGTGTGGTTCGCGTGCGCCCGCCCGAGCGCGGCGTAGGGGAACTTCGCCTCCCGCGCCACATGGCCCTGGGTCGTCGCCTCGGCCGCCGAGAGCCCCACGCTCGCGAGCTCGGGCGTCGTGAAGACGACGGACGGCATCGTCTGGAAGAGGTAGCGGGACGGACGGCCCGCGATCACCTCCGCCGCGACGGTCCCCTCGCGGTAGGCCTTATGCGCGAGCATCGGCGGGCGGCAGCAGTCGCCGACGGCGTAGATCGTGGGAACGTTCGTGCGCTGCCGGTCGTCGACGGTGATGAACCCGGTCCTCGGATGGCGCTCCACCCCCGCCTCGGCAAGGCCGAGATGCTCGGTGTCCGGGCGCTTTCCGATCGTGAGGAAGAGCGCCTCGGCCGCGAGCGGTTCCGGCCCTCCAGCGCCCTCGACCTGAAGGGTCACCCCCGAGGATCCGCGTTCGAGCCCCACCGCCTTCGTCGCGACCTTCACCTCGACGCCCATCTTCGTGAGCTGGTGGGTGAGCTCCCGGGCGAGGTCGGCGTCGAGGCCGGGGAGGATCTGGGGCATCAGCTCGACGATCGTGACCTTCACGCCGACGCGCGCGAGGAATTGGCCCAGCTCGCACCCGCTCACCCCTCCACCGAGGACGAGGATCGACGCCGGGAGGCGACGTAGCCCGAGGATGTCCGTCGCGGTGAGGACCGTCGCGCCGTCCGGCTCGAAACCGGGAAGGACCGTCGGGATCGCTCCGGTCCCGACGATCGCGGACTCGAAGTCGATGCGTTCGCGTCCCCCGTCAGGCGCGGTGAGCTCGGCGGACGCGGGGCCGGTGAAGCTCGCCTCGCCCGCAAGGACGGTCACCCCGGCGGCCTTGAGGAGGGTGGCGACGCCCTGGCGTTCCTTCGCGACGACGGCGTCCTTCCACGTTTGCAGCGCGGGAAGGTCGAACGTGAGCTGGGGCGCGACGATACCGAGGTCCGTACCCTGGGTCGTAAGCGTATGATAGAGGTGGGAGGCGTGCAGGAGCGCCTTCGAGGGGATGCACCCGCGGTTGAGGCACTCGCCCCCGAGTTCGCCCTTTTCGACGAGCAGGACCTTCTTGCCGAGCTGTCCGGCGCGGATCGCCGCAATGTACCCTCCCGGGCCGCCGCCGATGACCAGCACCTGCGTCGAGCGCGCGTACGTTCCGGCCATGGCTCCCCTATCGTCGCTCCGGTGTCGAGCCGGGAGGCGGGAGGGCATAAACGTCCGTCGTGAGGCTCGCCGGATCGGGGGGCGCGGCCGCTTCCGCCTGCGCGATCGCGGACTTGATGGCGGACTCGGCCTGACGGGCGATGTGCGCTTTCCCGGCCGCGTCCAGGACGGCGTGGGCGATCAACCAGAGTTCGAGTCGGTCGACGGGGTCCTTCGCCCGGGCGCGCGCCATCCAGTTCGCCGCCTGGTAGCGCGATGGGTCGTCCGACGAGGAGTGGGGCGTCATGCGGAAGAGGACGAATTCGAGCAGCCTCGGGCCCTCGCCCCGGCGCGCCGCGTCGACGGCGCCCATCAGGTGGTGGTGGATGGCGATGACATCGGTCCCGTCGACGCGCCGGCCCGCCATCCCGTACGCCTTCGCCTTCTCGGCAAGGTGTGCGACCCGCGTCTGGTGCTCGACCGGCATCGAGATCGCCCACTGGTTGTTGGTGCAACAGAAGACCACGGGGAGCTGGAAGACGGAGGCGAAGTTCATCCCGGCGTGGAAGTCGTTCGAGCTCGTCGCCCCGTCCCCGAAGAACGCGAAGGCGACCCCGGGAGCGCGGCGCATCTTGAGGGCGTAGCCCATCCCGACCGCGTGGGCGATCTGCGTACCGATGACACTCGACATCGAGACGTAGTGGACCTCCCGCGCCGTCGGGTGGCAGGGCATTTGGCGCCCCCGCGCGGCGTCGAGGTCGTTCGCGAAGAGGTGATGGACGTAGCGCGGGATCTCGAGGCCTCGCATGAGGGCGACCAGCTGCTCCCGCAGCCCGGGGAAGATCCAGTCGTCGGGCGTCGAGACGAGCCCGGCGGCGACGCTGACGGCCTCCTGACCGGTCGCCGGACCGTAGAACCCGATCCGACCCTGGCGCTGGAGGGCGAGCATCCTCGCGTCGAGCGTGCGCGCGAGGACCATCCACTGGTAGGCGCGGGTGAGGCGATCGCGCCAATCCGGCCCGATGAGGCGGGCGACGTCCGCCGGCTCGTAGGGGAGCGGGATCGTCGCGGGGGCGTCCGTCATCATGCCAGTTCGGCGAAGAGCTGGTGGGGGTCCTCGAGGTGCGCTTTCACCACGCTCAGGAATTGCGCGCCCGTGATCCCGTCGAGCACCCGGTGGTCGAGGGAGACCGAGAGGTTCATGAGGCTCGCCGGGCCGATGGACCCGTCGGCGAGGTAGACCGGGCGCTTCACGATCTTGTGCACGCCCAGGATCGCGACCTCGGGATAGTTGAGGATCGGGGTCGCAAGGACCCCACCCAACGCCCCGAGGCTCGTGATCGTGAAGGTCCCGCCCGTGAGCTCGTCACGTTGGAGCTTTCCGTCGCGTCCGCGGGACGCCAGGTCCTGGATCTCCCGCGCGAGGTGGGCGATCGACTTCCGCTCGACGTTGCGGAGCACCGGTACGATGAGCCCGTCGGGGGCGGCCGTCGCGATCCCGATGTGGATGCCCTGGTAGACCACGAGCTCGTTGCGCTCGTCGTCCATCCGGGCGTTCATCCTCGGATAGTCGCGCAGACCGGCGGCGCACGCTTTGACGATGAACGGGAGGTAGCTCAGCTTCACGCCGTTCTTCTCGACGTGCTTCGCCATCTTGTCGCGGAGCTTCACGAGCTCGCTTACGTCGATCTCTTCGACGTAGGTGAAGTGCGCGGCGCGCCGCGTCGCTTCGGCCATGTGGTCGAAGATCACGCGTCGCACCCCGCGGATCGGGACGCGTTCGACCTCCTCCGTCGAGGCGAGGGGCGCGGGCGGTGCGGACGGGGTCGACGCCGTGGAAGGGGGAGGCGCGGTCCGGGGGGTCGTGGTCGCGGTCGTGCTCGCCTCCGGCGCCACCGGGATCGCGGCGGCGCCGGCGGTCCCGGACGCTGACGACCCGAGGTCGGCCTCGGTCACGCGCCCGTTCGGCCCGCTGCCCCGGATCGTCGCGAGGTCGATCCCCTTCTCGGCCGCGAGGCGACGGATGCTCGGCGTAGCGAGGATGCGCCCGGCCCCGCTCGTGCCGGCGGGGGCCAGCGGCGAGGCCGGGGCCACTTCGGACGGTGGAGCGGACGGCGGAGGCACCGGAACGTGGGGGGCCGAGGCGGGTGCCGTTCCCTCCGCGTCCAGCGTGACGAGGAGGCCTCCCACCTTGACCTTCTCGCCGACCTGGGCGTGGAGATGGAGCACCTTGCCGGTCTTCGGTGAGGGGATCTCCACGTTCGCCTTGTCGGTCAGGACGGAAACGAGCGGGGCGTCCTCCTGGACGGTCTCGCCTTCCTGGACGAACCACTTGACGACCTCGCCCTCCGCGACGCCTTCTCCGATGTCGGGGAGCCGGAACTCGTAGGTCATCGACGTATACTCCTAGGCCGCCCGTGCGGTGGCACGGATCGCGTGGGCGATCCTCTCGGCGTTCGGCAGGTAGAGGTGCTCAAGCGCGTAGGGGAACGGCGTGTCGTAGCCCGTGACGCGGGCGATGGGTGCCTTGAGCGAATAGAGCGCCTTCTCGGCCAGGAGCGCGGCGAGCTCCGCGCCGAAGCCGCAGAACCGGGGCGCCTCATGGACGATCACCGCGCGTCCGGTCTTCTCGACCGAGGCGATCACCGCGGCCTCGTCGAGCGGGACCAGGCTGCGAAGGTCGACGACCTCGACTCCGATTCCCTCGCTCTGGAGCATTTCGGCCGCCTGGACCGTCGGAGGGATCATCGCTCCATAGGCGAAGACGCTCACGTCGACGCCTTCGCGGACCGTCGAAGCGCGGCCGAAGGGCACCCGGTGGTCCCCGTCGGGCACCTCGCCGGTGACCGCGCGGTATATCCGCTTGGGCTCGAGGAAGAGGACCGGGTCCGGATCATGGATGGCGGTGAGGAGAAGTCCCTTCGCGTCCGCGGGGGTCGACGGGACGATCACCTTGAGACCGGCGGTGTGCGCGAAGTACGCCTCCGAGCTCTGGGAGTGGTAGAGCCCGCCCTTGACGCCCCCGCCGTAGGGGGTGCGGATCACGACGTGGCACGGGTACTGTCCCCCCGAGCGGTAGCGGAACTTGGCCATCTCGCTCACGATCTGGTCGAACGCCGGGTAGATGAAGTCGAGGAACTGGATCTCCGCGACCGGCTTGAGCCCGTAGAGCGCCATCCCGATGGCGGCCCCGACGATCCCGGTCTCGGAGAGCGGAGTATCGATGACGCGCTCGGCCCCGAACTCCTTGTGGAGACCTTCCGTCGCGCGGAAGACCCCCCCGTTCACCCCGACGTCCTCGCCCAGGACGAGGACATCCGGGTCGTTGCGCATCGCTTCGAAGAGGCCCCGATTGACGGCCTGGACGAGCGTGAGCTCCGTCATGGTTTCAGCACGCCCTCCTCGAGGAGCCGCGTGAACTCCCTTCGCTCGTCCTCGAGATGCGGCGGGAGCTCGGCGTAGACATCCTCGAGGAGCGAGCGGGGGTCGATCGGCGCGGTCGCTTCGGCCGCCTTCACCGCCTTCGAGATCTCCTCCTTCGCGGTCTCCCAGAGCGCGTGGTCCGCGTCCTCGGTCAGCTCGCCGCCCTGAACGAGCTCGGCCTTCAGGCGGGCGAGCGGATCCTTCGCCTTCCACTCCTGGAGCTCGGCGTCGGTGCGGTAGCGGCGGGGATCGTCCGAGGTCGAGTGCGGGCCGAGCCGGTAGACCTGCGCCTCGATGAGCGTCGGGCCCTCGCCGGCGAGCGCGCGATCCCGAGCCTCTTTGACGGCGCGGTAGACCTGGTGGACGTCGGTCCCGTCGACCACGACCCCCGGAAACCCATACGCCTCCGCCTTCTGGGCGAGGGTCTCGCTGCGCGTCTGGCGATCCCGCGGTAACGAGATCGCCCACTGGTTGTTCTGGCAGAAGAAGATCGTCGGGGTGCGGAAGACGCCCCCGAAGTTGAGTCCGGCGTGGAAGTCGTTCGAGCTGGTCGTCCCGTCGCCGAAGAAGCAGATCGTGACGACCGGGTCCTTCTTGCGCTGGGCGGCCATCGCCGCGCCCACCGCGTGCGTGATCTGGGTCCCGACGGGGCTAGACGCGGTCACGAAACGCCACTTGCGGTAGCCGTAGTGGTTCGGCATCTGGCGCCCCTTGAGGACGTCCCCCGAATTGCCGATGAACTGGTCGAGGAGGAGGGAGATCGGGATGCCGCGGGTGAGCGCGACCCCGAGCTCCCGATACGCCGGGAAGATCCAGTCCTCGGGCTTGAGCGCCCACGTGCAGGCGACTTGGGCCGCTTCCTGCCCCTGCATGGGGACGTAGAAGCCGATGCGCCCCTGGCGCTGCAAGGTGAGGCAGCGCTCGTCCATGACGCGTGCCATGACCATCGTGCGATAGATCCCGAGCCGGTCGCCTGGGGGGAGGTCCGTCGTCGGCGCGTCGGCGGCGGGTGCGCTCGTCGGGGTTGCGTCGGCGACCACGTGACTTCGGAGGAGGCGAGCGAGGTTTGCGATATAACGTTGCGCGAAATCGCGCCGCGTCGCCCGACCTCCGACCCCCTCCGCCCGGGGCGAACGACCCCGAGATGGGGCCCACCCACCGTTCACCATAGGGCGAGTTCAAATAGCTCGCCGGCGAACTCTACGCTCGACATGCGTCGCCCGCCCCCGGTATCGGAGACGATCCGGGTCGTGCTCCTCGTCATGGTAGCGGCCACGCTGATCTTCACCCTACCCGTCCCACCGTCACCGGGGTCGACGGGACGCCCGGCGCCGGTCGCGCCCACCCCCGGGTGGGCGTCGGCGCTACCGGTCGATCCCTCCGCGGGATCGATCCCGGCAACGGGGGGCCCCACGACGGTCAACGGGCCGTTCAACGCGCACTACTATGCCGGGACGACGGTCGGGCCGGAAGGTGTCGACAACTACGGGACGTCCATGGTGGTCGATACCTCGACCGACACCGCGTACGTCGCGAGCGCGGCGGCGGGCGAGGTCACGGCGTTCGCGGTGACCGACGGAACGGTCCGTGCGCGCGCGACGGTCGCCAACTTCCCCCTCGGTCAGTGCACGTGTTCGCTCGGTCTCGACACGCGTCACCACCTTCTCTACGCCGGTGTGGTGGTCACCGGTCCGTCGCCCGCACCCGGTTGGATCCTCATCCTCGATCCGTCGACCCTGGCGGTCGTACGGAACGTCTCCGTGACGGGATACGTCGGCGGACCCTTCGAACCCGTCTCGATGTCGTTCGATGCGGACACGGACCAGATGTTCATCGAGAACGCGTCCTTCGCGCGGTCGGTCGCCCTCAATGCGTCGACGTTCGCCCCCGAGGGCTTCCTCCGCTGCCCCGTGGCATCGTGCGTGGCGGAGCGCCCGACGGTGGTGCCGGGCTGGCATCTCTACGTCATGCCGACCGCAAGCCGGTCGCTCGCCATCTTCAATACGACCACCGACCAGTTCGCCTCCCTCTACACGGGCCCGGCCGGCAATGCGACGGGTCCGGTGGTCTACGATTCTCGGGACCAGACGTTGATCGACTTCGCGCGTTCGGGCATCGCGCCCGGGACCTCCCTTCAACGGTGGGATGTATCGAACGGGACCTTTGAGGGTCGCTCGGCGACCGGACCGTCCTCGGTGACGCAGCCCGTGTACGATGTCGGCCACAACGTCGTCGTGGTCGCAGATTCCGCGGCCTCGACCGAGATCAGCTCGTTCAATGCGACGACCGGAGTGCGCGTGGGATACTACCGCTCCCCGCTGCCCACGGTCCTCGACACGTTCTTCTCGATCGCCGTGGACCCCACCCTCGGCGAGGTCATCGGATCGGGCGCGTACGGCAACTCCACCGTCGCCTTCCACCTCCCGACGCTCACGGTCGCCCACACGTTCGACACCTTCCCCTTCGAACAGGTGGGCGGTGTCGTCGACCCGGGCCTCAACGAGGTCCTCACGAGCTCGTGGCGCCCGACCGCGATCACGGCGCGCTCCCTTTCGACGGGAGCCCCCCTGTGGACGAGCTACCTTCCCTACGCCCTCCCCGGCGCGATCGCGGTGGATACCGCCCTCGGGATCGTGTATCTTGCGAACGGATCCGCCCAGATCCCCACCCTGAACGCCACGTCGGGTCGGATCGGAGCCACCTTGACCGCGGCCCGGCAGGTCCTCGCGATCTCCGTTGACTCGGTCCACCATCTCCTCTACGTCGCCGAACCGCAGAACGCGGAGGTCTTCTCGACCCTCTCGGGGAGCGCCGTCGGCAACGTCCTGCTCCCCGGTCGCGCGCCGTGCTCGGTACTGGACGATGCGGGTCGTCTGCAGGCCTACTTCCTCAACTGCGTTCCCTCGGGGAATGTCACCACGGTCATCGGCGGCACGCCGTCCCTGGGACACGTGTTCCCCAACCTGGCGGCCCCGCGAGGAGGGGTCGTGCTTCCGAACGGGGACCTCGACGTGATCGTCGGGGCGACCTCGAGCTCGATCGAGACGCTGCACTCGACCACCAACACCACCGGCGCCACCATCGACCTGGCACCCCACGTCGTCGCGAGCCTCGCCGTCGATCCGTCGGCGAACCTGCTCTTCGCGAGTTCGGTGCGCGATGCCACGCTCGATGTGATCGACGTGACCTCGGGGGTCGTGCTCGGACCGATGCTCCCCTCCGTGGACGCCGTGGGGCTCGCCTTCGATAATGGGACCCGCACGCTGGTCGCCACGTCGCTGTATCGCGGCACCCTCGCCTACTTCGCGGCCGTGAGCGCACCCTCGGCGCCGACCTCCGTCGTCCTGACCGTCGGGAACGGCACCCTCGACGCGGCATGGTCGCCTCCCCGTGGGGGAAGGCTTTCCATCCTGGGGTACAATGCGTCGATCGGGACGAACGCCACGGGTCCCTGGCTCCGGACCCAAAGCGCGAACCGGACGAACGTCACGTTCCGCGGTCTCACCGATGGAACATCGTACGATCTCGTGATCACGGCGACGAACGCGGTCGGTGTGGGGGCACCATCGACCCCGGTGAGCGCCACGCCCGCCGGGGTCCCCTATCCGCCGGTCGGGCTCGTGCTCACCGGGGCGACGAACCACAGCCTGAACGCGAGCTGGCAGGTTCCCGTGCGCGACGGCGGGTCGCCCGTGACGAACTTCACGCTCCTCTACGCGGTGGGAGCCGGGAACGCCACGGCCGCGGTCAACTGGACGCGCGTGAATCTCGGGACCGCGCTCGACTTCGAACTCGGCTCCCTACCGGAGGGGACCAACGTGACGGTCGAGGTCCAGGCGTGGAACGCGATGGGAGCGAGCGCCGTCAGCGCGGCCGTGACCTCCCGCACCCTCGCCCTGTCCGATGAGCATGGGACCCACCCCGGCCCGTCGGAGGCGAGCTTCGGCCTCATCGCGCTCTTCGTGCCGGTGGTCGTGGTCGTCATCGTCGTGCTCTTCCTACGTCGCCGGAAACGGGCGCCACCTCCCGTGGGGTCGTCGGACGGGCCTTTCCTTGACCCACCGACGGCCCCAAAACCGCCCGAATCCACCGCGAGCCGACCGCCCACGACCGAGACAACCGAACCGCGAACGGACGACCGATAGCCGAGGGGCGGACGCGCCGATCGACCCGAGTTCGAGCCGTGATGGGATGGAGCGACCGGTCACCGATCCGACGCGGGCGGCGGTGAAGATTCCTTAAGGGGTGGTGGTCTCGGCGCCCTTCGACGTGGACCATGCCCCCCACTCCTGCGATCGAGACTCACGACATCCGCCGGGTCTTCTCCTCGCGCAAGGGCTTCCTGTTCAATGAGCGCGTCGAGACCCAGGCGCTCCAGGGCGTCGACTTGACCGTGGACCGCGGAGAGATCTTCGGCCTCCTCGGGCCGAACGGGGCCGGCAAGACGACGTTCACGAAGATCCTCTCCACCCTTCTCCTGCCGACGAGCGGGACCGCGAAGGTGCTCGGGATGGACGTCGTCGGCGAGACGGCGAAGTTGCGCCACCGCATTGGGCTCGTGCTGGGCGGGGAGCGGGGGCTCTACAACCGCGTGAGCGCCCGGGAGAACCTGCGCTACTTCGCCGACATCTATGGGGTCCCGCTCGCGGAACGGGATGCGCGGATCGCCGCGGTCCTCGATCGCGTCGGGCTGACGAGCGCGGCGGACCGCCGCGTCGAGGAGTACTCCCGCGGGATGAAGCAGAAGCTGCACATCGCCCGCGGCATCCTCCACGAGCCCGAGATGCTCTTCCTGGACGAGCCGACGATCGGTCTCGATCCGAAGAGTGCGCGCGAGACGCGCAAGCTCATCCGCAGCCTCAACGCCGATGGCGTGACGGTCTTCCTGACGACCCACTACATGTTCGAGGCGGAGGAGCTCTGCCAGCGGATCGCGGTCCTCTCCCGCGGAAGGATCGTCGCGCGCGACAGTGTCGATGGCCTCCGCCGCCTCGTGGGGGGGGACCGGACCCTCGAGATCGAGGGCTACGGGTTCGACGATGCCGAAGTGGCGCGCGTCAAGCGGCTCCCCGCCGTCGCGCGGGTCGTCCAGGAGGAGTTCGGTCCCCGACTCCGCCTGACGCTGCGGGTGCGAAGCGACGCGCTCTCGCTGAGGATGGTCCAGGACGCCCTTCCCGGGCACCCCGAGCTTTCCGTGCGGGAGCGGCGAACGAGTCTCGAGGACATCTACCTCGACCTCGTCGAGGAGGAGGCGAACTGATGGCGACCGCCCATGCCGACGTCTCCCGCGGGAGGACGTTCGCCGCGTCGCTGCGGCTCTCGGTCCTCCAGTTCCTGGCCGATCCTCAATGGCTCATCCCGAGCATGATCGCCCCGGTCATCTTCGCCCTCGTGAGCTACCAGCTCTTCCTCTCGACGGGCCCGGAGTTCGTCCTGTACGCCATCCTGGGCGCCGGGATGATGAGCATGTGGGGCCAGACGCTCTACGGGAGCGGGTGGGCCACCGGACAGGACCGTGAACTCGGCACGCTCGAGCCGACCATCTCCGCGCCCACGCCGTACCTCTGGGTCGTCTTCGGCCGGATCGTCTGGAACACCGTCGCCGGCCTCCTCGGTGGGGCGATCGTGCTCGTCGTCGTCGGGATCACGTACGGCAAGCCCCTCCCCCTCGAGGATCCGGCCGGCTTCCTCCTCCTCTTCGTGTTCATCATCCTCACCCTCGCCGCGGTGGGCGTCGTCTTCGCCGCGGCGTACGTCTATACGCGCTACGCCGGGTTCATCCAGAACATCGGCGAGTTCGCGTTCTACGTGGGGACCGGCTGCATGTTCCCGATCGTCCTGCTCCCATTCTGGTCGACCCCGATCTCCCTCCTCTTCCCACCGACATGGGCGCTCGACGCCCTGCGCATCCACTCGATCCCGAACTACCAGGGCCTCCCGTGGGGGTTCACCGGGGACCTCCTCGGGGCGATGGCGACGACGGCGATCTATCTCGCGATCGCCGGCACGGTCTTCCGGCGCGTCGAGCGCCACGTCCTCGAGGTCGGGAACCTCTCGGACTACTAGGAGGGCCCGGTGTCGGAGCGCTTCGCCCCCTCGTTCTGGAGGACGTTCTGGGTGAACGCCATTTTCGCCCCGCGCACGAGCTTGGGCTTCATGCGCGTCGACTTCGTCCTCGGGACCGTGTTCATCATCTCCTTCTTCCAGATGCTCTTCTTCGCGTACGTCGCGCAGTTGTCGAGCAATCCGAGCTCCGACGTCGCGTTCGTGGTCGTGGGCAATGCCGTCGCGACGGTGACGTACTCGTCGGTCTTCTCCGTCTGCCAGACGACCGACAGCGAGAAGCAGCAGGGGACGATCGAGCACCTCCTCGTCTCGCCCGCGAACCGCTTCGCGCTCTACTTTGGCCGAGGGCTCGTCCCGATCCTGATCTCGCTTGCGACGGTGAGCATCGCGCTCACCTACGCGGTGGTGATCTTCCACGCGCCGATCGTGACGAGCGCGCTCCCCGAGCTCGCGGTCTCGATCGTCCTGAGCGCCTTCGCGATGGTCGGGTTCGGCCTGTTGCTCGGCGGGATCGCGCTCTACCTGAGGACGTCGATCATCCTCGGGAACATCTTCCTCTTCCTCGGTCTCCTTCTCTCGGGGACGAACTTCCCGTTGACCCAGCTCCCCCTCCCGCTCCAGTGGCTCGGGTGGTGCCTTCCGCTCACGTGGGCGATCGCGGCGGTGCGCGCGGGCCTTCTCGGAGCCCCGATGGCGGTCCTTCTCCTCCTGTGGGCGAAGGTCGGGGTCTGCGCGCTCGTGAGCTTCGGCCTCGCCATCGGCCTCTGGGGCACGTTCGAGCGTCGTGCGCGCTCGACCGGAAGCATCGTTCGGTTCTAGGCCGGCGGTCGCGTGCGCATTCATGCGCATTTGTAGCACGGCGGACGAACGGCCTAAATAGGCGGGTAGCCCACTCATCTAGCGACCATGTCCACCACCCCCCTTCCCCCCGAATCGATCGGCGCGGCGGTGCCGGTCTCGCCGCAGGAGGCGGGAATGCGCCTACCGGGCGAGGTGCGCCGTTTCCTCGCCTCCGAGGGGTTCCGCACGATCCTCATCCGAGGGCCTCCGGGGTCGGGCAAGACGCCGTTGGCCGCCCGCTTGGTGGAGGCGGCCGGACACCCGGCCGTATGGGTGAGCACACGGTTCGGCCACCCTCGCGGGTCGGAAACGCCGCGCACGGCGGACGATGGGGTCTCCGTCGGGGTCCGACGGATCGACCTTTCGCTCGCGGAGAGGGTCCGGCAGGGCGACGACCACGCCTTCGAGGAGGCGCGACGCAACCTTCTCCTCCGCGACGGGGGCGCGGACGGGAGCGCGCCGCTCGACTGGCTGCCGCCGATCCTTCGCGAGGCGTTCCCTTCCGCCGGGGAGCCACCGCCGTCGATCACCGTCGCGATCGATTCGTGGGAGGGCCTGGTCGACCACTACCTGGACGCGCCGCAATCGGAGGGCGGCCCGTCGGCCCGGCCCGGGCAGGTCGAGCGCTTCCTCCTCGCCCAGCTCGCCGAACGCGTCGACCGCCTCGTCCTGCTCACGGAGCACGAGGAACAGACCAGCCTCGACTTCCTCGTCGACGGCATTCTCGTGACGGCTTCCGGCGACTTCGATGACCGGCTGGTCCGGGTCATGATGATCGCCAAGCTCGCGGGGGTCCCCGTCGAAGAGACGGTCTACCCGTTCACCCTGGAGACCGGGCAGTTCACCTACATTCACCGTCTCCCTCCGAATCCGAAGGTGATCTACGTCGGCTCCACCCGGGACCCGGATCCGGCGGCCGACGGGGTGTGGCCGGGCTCGACGACCTTCCACGAGGCGTTCGGACGACTTCCGCTCGGCGGGATGTCGCTCCTCGAACGGGACCCCGGGGTCCCCTCCGAGTTCCTTCGCCTCCTGACGGCGCCGTTTGCCAGCCATGTCGTCCAGGGAGGCGGGAGGTTGGTCGGGATCCTCCCGAACGACGTGACTCCGCTCGCGCTCTACGCGAGCATCCGCGACGCGGGAGGTGCCGGGGTGATGGCGAAGCAGGTGCGTTTCCTCACCTCCGCGTCGACCGACGATCTCTCGGAGGAGATCCGTCGCTTGCTCATCCCGCTCTTCCCGACGAAGGTCGGGAGTGACGTCCCTTTCGTGCCGCTGCCCGACGCACCTTCCGGAATGTCCAACGAACGCGTCTTCCCGGAGGTAACGCGATTCCTCCACGGCGGCGAGGCCGGGCGGACGTCGGGATTGACTATCGATCTCGAGGGCCTTCAGTCCTCCGCCGTGGCCATGGGGCGGATGTACACTCCCCAGAACCTGCCCACCCTCATCAACATGGACGTCCAGGGGCATCCCATCCACGCGATGGTGTCCGGTAGGTCCGACGACCCGCTCATCGCCCCGCTGCGGACGTTCGCCAACCCCTACATCCGCCTGCTCGAGCGTCGCGGTCGTGTCTTCCTCTACGGCGTCCGGCCCTGGACCAGCGCGTACGTCCTCCAACCGCAGGCCGTGGAGCCCAGCGAGGGCCCCTATTTCCTCACCCGGATGAGCTAGGGCTCGCGCGGCCCCGGGCGACGGGGTTCTCGAACCCGCGAGACCGAGTTCGGCCCGTTCCCAGGCCCGGGAGGAGAGGACCGTCCCATGGCCTCGCTTCTCCTCCCGCGTGCCGTGGGAACGGCGCCGAGGCGCCGGCGTCTCCCCCTCCTCCCGAGATCCCTGCTACGGACCCGCAGCCCTCACCCGAAGGCCCGTCACCCCCGGGGGCCCGAAGTTCTTGGGCCATCACGCGCGCTGGCCGAACACCCAGCCTCGCTTGTCGATCACATCGAACGGATTGCCGTCCGGATCGGCGAGGGTGACGAAGTCCTCCCCGTCGGCTCGCGGGTGCATGAGCGTCGCTCCCAATCCGAGCAACCGCGTCACTTCCTTCTCGAGATCGGACACGTAGACGTCGAGGTGCAGGCGATAGTCGCCAAGGGGGCCTTCCGATCCGCGACAGAGCGAGAGACTGGGGCCCACCCCCGCGGGATCCTTCAACACCACGCCGTCCGGTCCGGGAGGGTCCCGAGCCACGTAGTCCAGCGCCGCCGACCAGAACTCGATCATCCGGGGGAGATCGGTACAGTCGATAACGACCGCCCCCACCCAGCCGTGCGAAGCACGTGTCTCGGGAGGAGCGGTGGACGGTGTCCGGGACGATTCACGCATGGTCCCGCCGGACGTTCCGCGACCCAATGAACCTTGAGCCTCTGCGGTCGTGCGGGCGGAGCAAAGGACCCGGGGGGCCACGATCGCCGGCCTCCGTTGTACAAGTCCTCATATCCCTTCGGAGGTCGGGAGGGGTTGACGCGATGACTTCCGAGCCGGACGCTCCGATCGACTTCCCCGTCGGGACCTTTCGTGCCCCGACGAGCGTCCTGGTCTGGGGCCCCCACCGCTACCCGCTCAATCGGATGCTCGTCGCCCTCGCACGTCGCGTGGACCCTGGCTTCCTCTGGCTGGAGATTCGTGATCCGGACGAAGTCGCGGAACCGGGCGAGCCATCGACGACGGGCGAGCTCGGGTCGTCGCGGAACTTTGTGGTGACCGTGGCGGAGACCTTGCGCCCGCCGCAGGTCCTTCGCTCGCCCCGCCCTACGGAACATGGAGCATGGGAGGGCGAACCCGAGAGGCTGGCCGAGACCCGCCACCTGCCCGAGGCGCTCCAGGAGATTCTCGGTCGGATCCGGCCCGGAAGCGGGCCGCGGGTAGTCGCGGGAGCGAATCTGGGCCGGCTCTGGGCCGGGCATCCGGACCCGCCCGCGTTCGTCCGGCGCGTCCTCCGCCTGCTGAGGGCCCGCGGGGTGACCTTCCTCGTGAGCGCCACCGAGATCCCGCGCCCGGTGCGCTCCGACTTCGATCACGTTCTTCACGTCACACTCCCGACGCAGCATCCGTGGACGGAGAGCGTCCTCGAGGTCGAGAAGGGCCCGCTCTCTCAGGTCGTCCTGGGTCGTGTGCCTGTGCGGCACCTGGCTCCCTTCGCCCGTGAGTTTTCGGGAGGATAGTCGTCCTCCTTGTGGCCCGCTCCACCGCTCGACGAGCGCGCTCCCTGCGATGGAACACCGCTCTCCAAGTGGATCGCGTAGGACGAGGGATCTCACCCGCGCCCGTTCCGACTTCCCTCCCGCTGGGTCGTCCGGTCGTGGACGACGGCCACACCGGAAAGGAGACTCAGCGGGCAAGTCGTGTACGAGGCGGTCTCCTCGTCACGTGAATGACCCTAGAAGTGGCATCGGATGAGGTGGGCCGAATCTGGGCGAATTGGTTTTGTAGGCAGTCTGTTGTGGACCGCCCGCGAGGCGCCCGCCCGGGCGCCGTGGGCCCATAGCTTAGTTTGGCTGGAGCACCCGGCTGATAACCGGGAGGTCGTCGGTTCAAATCCGACTGGGCCCATGGCGACACAGGGGTAGCGCCAATTGCCTGATTCTTTCACTACCCCTGTTCCGACGGGAGGAGTTCATTTGTCGGATTTCCCCTGTCGGGATTCCCTATAGCTAGGGCACTCGAGGGGCTGGTGAGGGGGGGATGAGCGCCTCGTTGCCGGCCGTGGAAGAGTTTCCTACGGCAGAACTATAATCCCCCGGCATTCGTTCCGTCTAGATAGTTGATGGTGTGGAGAGACCGAGCGACGCCGCCAAGAAGGGGTTCTTCCCAAAGTATCGACAACGAATTGCCCTGATCGCCCGTATCGGCTTCGGGATCACTATCCTGGTGGCAGCGCTCAATAAGCTCCTGCCAGGGGCTTCAGTTCAGTACGCTTCCCAAATCCGGGGCGAAGGAAATGGTCCCTGGTTCTCTTTTTGGGGAGGACTTGCGCAGGCTCATGCCTCAGCCTTTACGTACGGCATCGCGGGGGGCGAATTCATCCTGGCGGTTGGGCTTCTGCTCGGGTTCCTTCGGAAGCCGACATACGTCTTCGGGATCGCGGTGGGACTCTTCATATGGGCGGTCCCTGAGGGGTTGTCGGGGTTCAATTTCTCCCCGGGCCTTTCCGCCTCGGCGGGATTGCTCTGCACGATCGGCCTCATCCTTCTGATCTCCGTCGAGACCATTGACGGCCCTGATTCCCTCAGCTTGGACTACTGGATAATTCGCCGCCGTCCGAAGTGGGCTGGAATCGTCAACTTCACAGAGATATCCGAGCCGATCGATCCCCCTGAGTACATGCTCGCAACGATGCCGTTGATGCGAAAGACCGGGCACGGGGATTCTTCTGAGGCTCACAGTTCGGCCCGGCCGAGGCGAAGACGCTGATCTTCAATCCGGTCGGTTGCCGGGGACGACGTTGGTAGTTGGTTTGCTTTTGCGGGCCCGCCGATTGAACACCGTCCTCCGGCTGACCCCCAGTCTCTTTGCGACCTCTGTCGCGCTCCCCTCGAACGGGTCGGGGTTGACGTTGCGCTTGGCCCGCCCACGGACCGCACGGAGCCCGAGCCGACGTTCGACTTGTGGGGGCGGCCCCCGTCCCAGAAGATCATGATTGGCCGCCGACGGATGTGGCGGAGCTGGTGTCGGAGGAACTGGATCACCTGCGGAGTGGCGATCGTGCTCTCGCGCACGTGAATGAACAGTTTCCCCCGAGGCGGCACCCCGCTGATCGCCGAGAACTTGGGCCACCGTCCCTGGTGGATGAGCACCGGGGTCTGGCCGACCGGGGCCCAGGTCTTTCCCACGAACGGGATCAGGGAGAAGCCGCTCTCGTCGAGGAATACGACGACGGCTCGCCTCCGGCCGGCTTTTTTTATAGCGTGGCCAGGAGCGTTTCGTCCAGTTCCTCACGGCGCGGAGGTCCTTCTCCCGCGCCCGGCGTCGGGGCTTCTGCCACGACAGTCCGTGGCGCTTGAGCAACCGCCAGATCGCCGTGTGCGAGTAACGGATGCCCCACTCGGCCGGGACGACATTCCCGATGCGGGGAATGGTCCAGAGGTCGGTGGAGAACCCGTAGGCGAGCGCTCCCTTCGCGAGAATCGAGGGAAGGGTCGCCTGTCGGTCGCGAGGGATCCGAGGGGGACGGCCGGGGCGTGGAACGGCTCGAAGCGCCCCCGGCCCCCCTCGATCGACTCTCTTCTTCCAACGACACACCGCCACGGGGCTGACCCCGAGTCGGCGAGCGACCTCGGCTTGGGATACCCCGGAGTGGAGCAAACTCAACCCGGAAAGGCGACGTTCCTCGAGGGTGGCGGCATCACGATGGCGCTGAGCCCAGCGGGCCATGCCCGGGGGTAGAACGAACCCCGGCCATTAACCTATTTGCGGACTAGTACTACTCCCGCACTTGAGATGGTGGCCCTTTCGAGTGGAAGGGGGTAGGCTCATTCTCCCCGGACGACCTAAGGGGGATGT